>NZ_BTFW01000001.1:707000-1060500 GCF_033242265.1 Novosphingobium sp. IK01
GGCAGGGGCGCGCCCTCGTGGCCGGGATCGCGCAGCGACCGAAACCGCCGGGGGCAAGCAGATCAAACCCTCGCGGGTCGGGACGAAGATGATCGGCGGACACTTCCCGCCCGAGATCAGCATGCAGTTGCGCATGATCGCGGCAGAAGAGGACACCACCGTCCAGGCCCTGTTGGCCGAGGCGATTGCAGACCTGTTGACGAAGAAGGCCGGTCGGAAGATCGCCCGATAGGCGGGCTGGGAGCCCCGCCCAGAGGGGGCGGGCTTGAATGGACATGGCCCGCATGCGACTGCACAAGCGCCCTGAGCGGGGCCGGGATCGATCCCCGGCCCCATTTTTTTGCCTATCCCGCCCCGGCCAAAACTTTGGGGAAGGGGGCCACCACCACCCCGGCTATCGGCATTTCCCCCACGCCTCGCCTCCGCGCTCTTTCCCCCGAAATTACGCACTTCGGCCGAGATCGAGGCGAAGCCGGAACAGCCCGAAATCCGCCGTTTTCCGGCCCTTCCGACCCATCACATTACAATGTGACCCGTTATGCAAAATTACGCAGGTCAATGCCCTCTCGGAACGCACTTCGGGGGCAGGTCTGGCACGCCCTTTGCTCTTGCCCCCTCTGGATAGCCCAGGGCGGCGCAGCCGCCCCTACACGACAGGTCCGCTAGCGGGTCGTTGAAGGGGAAAATCGAGTTTCAGGCCTTGGGGGCAATTCAAATTTTGCCCAGAGGGCGCGTTAGCGGCCTCTGTCCTTTTCCCTTCGTTCTGCAAGGGGGGAATGAAGCGGAATTTCCAGACTCTCAGGGGTAAAAGGAAGGATGCCCATGCGGGCGTTGTAAGCCTCCTGGGCGACAAGATCGCCGGGGTGGCGGATTTCGGCCCACTGGTGCGTCGGAATGTCCCCCATGAGCGCCATTTCGCTTCTGACGGCTTCGGCATCTGCCAGCTGGGCCTTGCGCTGTGCATGGCTGCGAATGGTGCCGACAGTGCTGGACAGGCTCTTGGCGATACGCCCGGCCAGGCGCTGCGCCCGATTGGGCACAGGGCCAGATCCTTGGCGATCCGGGTGAGCTTCCAGCTTCACGCCACGGCGCTTCAGGATCTGGCGCATCAGGATCTGTGCCTTGAGGGGGAGCCGGGAGATTTCGAAGAAATAGGCGTTGGGCGCGGCCTTGGTCATCTGGCCTTCAGTGTTGCCCGTGGGTTCACAGCGACGCACCCAATCGATCAGCCCGAGGTCGCGCAGAATGTTGAGGTGCTGATAGACCGTATCGCGGCAGCACTCGGCAGCGTCCTTGATCATCTCATAGGTCGCGATGCACTCGCCCGTGGCGTAGTCCATGAAGCTCAAGACCGCTTCGAGCGTCGCCAGAACGTTCCATTTCAGCTTTCTGGCCTTCTTGGGAGCCTTGCCCTCCGGGCGGCCCGCCTCGACATATTCCTGCCAGGCCTTCGCATAGCTCGTCCGGGCATCTTGATTGGACTGCTTGAACCACCTGGTCGCCACTTCGATGATCGTAGCGCCCACGATCCGGCCCTGGGCCGGGCTCCCGTCGCCCCAGAGGCGCCCAACGCGCGCGCGCGGATCGCTGACCTTGTAGGTACGGCGCCAGAAGCGGACTGTGGCTTCGGTTGGGGTCTTGTGGCTGATGCTCGACAGCAGCGAGCCGAAAGAGACCGCGCTCATCGTGCGGCCTCCCAGGCGGGGATCAGCGGCGCGGCAGATCCATGAAGTGTTCTGGCGAGGAGAAGCCCTTGAGCAGCATATCGGCCCATTCCTGCGCCAGCTGCCTGCGCCGCGCCATGTACGCGGCCCGGTTGTACCGGGATTCGACGCCCGAAGGGACGTGCGCCAGCATCAGGTCGATCACCGCCCTGTCGCCGGGCCGCTCCAGATCGAGCGCCCGCTCGTTCATGATCGTGCTGAAGCTGGCCCGCCAGCCATGCGGCACATGCTTGCCCTCCCAGCCCAGCACGCGACGATACGCGATGTTCAAGGCGTTGCTGGTGATCGGGCGATGCGAATGCCGCGCCGAGGGGAAGAGATACTTGCAGGCCCCGGCCAGTTCCATGGCCGCCTTCACCGTTTCGACCGCCTGCCTGGACAGCGGGATGACGAAGTCGAAGGCATCGCTTTGCGAGTCGACCTTGCGCAGCTTCATCTTCGCGGCAGGCACGCGCCAGTGCGGGGAGGGGCCGTCCAGATCCTTGAACTCGCCCGGCTGCGCCATCTGCACCATGCCCGGCCTTGCGGCGGTCAGCGCGAGCAGGCGCGAGGCCAGCTTCGTCGACGGGTGCGCCGGGATGCGCTCGAACGCCCGCAAGAAGTCCCGCGCCTGATCGATCGACAGGGCTGCCGGCTGCTTTCGCTTGATTACCTTTTGCAGCACCAGCGACACGCCCGCTGTCGGGTCGAATTCCGTCAACTCGAACGCAATCGCATACTGAAAGACAGAGGAAATCCGCTGCAACAGCCGGTGCGCGGTTTCCAGCGCGCCGCGTTCCTGCACATCGAGCAGCAGGTCGCGAATATCCCCGGCACGGATCAGCCGCACATCCATTTCGCCGATGATCGGGAACACATCCCGCCGGAGCGAATGGATCACATCGTCCGCATGCCGTTCCTTCCACCGGGGAACCTGCCTGCTGTGCCAGGCTTCGGCCACCGACGCGAACTTGCTTTCGTGCGAAGCCGTGATTTTGCGCCGCTGTATCTTGGTGTTGAACTCCAGGGCAGGATCTCGCCCGTCCCTGAGAATCGCACGCGCCTTCATGCACATTTCGCGCGCCTGCGAGATCCGCACCTCTGGATAGGGCCCCAGGGAAAACTGCTTTTCCTTGCCCCGCACGCGATATTTCAGGCGCCAGCTCTTGTGCCCGGTCGTGCTGACAAGCAAGTGCAGGCCATGCCCGTCGAACAGCTTGACGGGCTTGTCGCCCGGCTTCGCTGCTTTGCACTCCTTGTCGGTCAGCACCAAACGCCCCCAGTCGCGCAAATGGATGCCCCCACAACGCCCCCGCATAATGGGGGAAGCCGTGGGAAGGCATGGGTGAACTTGATCCGGGCGAATTGCTGAAAATCCACCAAAAATCAAGCTTTTCGGGACGGTTTGGAAGCCCTGGGAAAGGGCTAATGGCGGAAGAGGTGACTGTCTGACATTTGCCGAAAACTCGCAGAATTACGTGGGTTCGAAGGATGCTTTTTTGCTCGATACCCCCATCAGTTCCCCAAGGTTGGGGAACCGGTTCTGGCCTGATTGGCCTGCCAGTGGGCGATTTCGGATTCGAGCCAACGGACGCAGCGCGGGGTGATGCGCAGCGGGCGCGGGAAGTCTCCGGTGCCCAGGAGGCGGTAGATCGAGCTGGCCGAGAGGCCGGTGATCACTTCCACCTCCTGACGGCGCAGCTGGCGCTCGGGGCGGGCGATGACGTGGATGTCGAAGTCTTCGGGCAGGGCGGGAGCAGTGGCGCGGCGAACCATTGAGGTGATCCTTTGAAAGGGGGCGGTCAGTCGAGGCCGAGCGCGTTCTTGTAGACGTCGAGGATGGCTTCCATCTGGCGGCGGTCTTCGGGCTTCATGCGGCGCAGGCGCACGATCTGGCGGACGCACTTGGTGTCGTATCCGGCGGCGCGTATATCGTTGTAGACGTCGCGAATATCCTCGCTGAGCCCGCGCTTTTCCTCTTCGAGCCGCTCGATGCGTTCGATCTCGTGTTCCAGGCGCTCGTCGGCGGCGCGATGTTTGTCGGGCAGGGGGACGGGGATGGTGAGCTGGTCTTTCATGGCGGCCCTCATCCGAACAGGCCGGGCAGCAGTGTCGGGCCGCAGCGCGTGAGCATCCACAGGACGCAGACCACGCCCAGCACAACACCGCCCACGCCTACGGCTTCGGATGCGTCGATCAGGTCGTCACGATGGCGCTGGAGGCGGTGGGTCGCGTGCTGGTAGCGGATTTCCTCGCGCTGCTTGCGCGTGAGGCGGCGGGAGCGGGGGCGCAGCATCAGCAAGTTCCTTCCGGGCCATAGAGGGCGTCGAAGCGCGCCTTGTTGTCGCGCCGCCACTGGCGTGCGGCTTCGAGACAGGCCTGCCGGTCCTTGCTGTGCACATGCCGCATCCCGGTGCTGTGATCGGGCACGGGGTAGAGCGCGTCGAAGTGGGCCTTGTTGGCCAGATGCCAGGCGCGCGGGTTGCTGGTGTTGTTCCGGGCGAGCGAGCCGTGGTCGTAGGGGAAGTGGGCGGGCGCGGCGCGGGGCATCAGGCGGCCCTCCGGCGCTGGCGGGTGCCGCCGTGGAGCAGCTGGCGGGCAGGAGCGCCCGAGCGGGTGCAGTCCGGACACCAGCAGGCGCCGTGGCGGGCAGTCCAGCCCATAGGCAGGAGGCCGTCAGCGGCGCGGTGTTCGTTGCCGCAGCTGCATTCGAAGCTGGCGGGTTGGGATTGGGCAGAAAGACGCATGGAGGCGGTCCTTTCGGGCAAGGCTTTCCCGTCGCCGGAAACGAGGCCCGGCGGCGGGGAAGCGAAAATGTGGCGGCGGTCAGGAAAGAGGGGCGATCAGCCGGGCAGCTCGGGCGGGCAGGCGCTGTCGAACAGTTCGGGCTGGGCCGTGTCGCGGGGGCGGGTGATCTCCATGGCGTCCTGACGGCTCACGGCGCGCAGGGGCAGGGTCACGCGCGGATCGGGGATGGCGCTGGGCACGATGCCATAGTCGTAGGTCTCGCTGGCCTTCCACGTATGGCCGCAAAACAGGTTCGTGCACTGGTAGTAGATGTCGCGATGGGTCGGCGTGATCTCGCGGCTCGACCGGCGGCGCCCGGCAAACTTGCAGTGCGGGCAGCGCAAGCGGTCGGTGCGGCCAAGGGCCAGCGGATCATGGCCGGGATCGGGCAGCGAGGCCATGGGTCAGGCCGCCCCGGCTTGCGAGCGGCCCAGCGCGGCCAGCCCATCGGTGAGGGCGGCCAGCGCCTCCTCGCCTTCCTTGCGGGCGCGGCGAAGGGCCTGGGCATCGTCGGGATTGAGCGCGGCATCGAGCAGCGCGGCCACGGCCTCGCCGCTTTCCTTGGCGACCGAGGCGGCGGCGCGGGTCATGCACAGATCGCCAGCGGCGGTCTCCAGATCGACCTGAAAGCTGTAGACCCGGTGCAGGGGCGCATGATCGCCCCCGGCGGCGAGGAAGGCCTTGTCGAGCCGCAGCGCGTCGATGATCGAGATCTCGCTGTCGGCATCCGGGTCGGACCACATGCGCACCAGACGCTCGCTGCGTCCGACGATCATCGCGCACTTGTCCCACCCGATGCGCCCGGCAATGACCGTGAGCGCGCGGTGAAAGGTGAGGGGATCGCGACGCTTGGTCATGCCGCGCGCTCCTGCAAAGCGCTGTTCTGATTGAAAGAGACGCGCTGCGTGCCCTGATCTACACCTTTCCAGGCAGGCGAGGGGCCAAGATCGGCCGGGTAGATGTCGGGGCGCAGGAGGTGACGCGGAATGCCGGTGGCGGCTTCGACGGTGAGGACATGCTCTGCCGGGAGACGTTGGGCAGACTGGACCCACTTCCATACGGCAGGCTGTGAACGACCGCACACACGAGCCAGCGCAGATTGGCCACCTGTTGCATGTACGGCTGCCTGTAGGGCTTCAAATGGGGACATTTGAGTGTGCATAACGCCATCTATCGAAAAAGCGTTAGGTGCGTCAAACGAAAAAGCGCAATGGGCATCTATAGCTAAACCTATAGACTGCCTTGGCATGACCTTAGGCCAGCGAATTTCCGAACGTTTGAGTGTGATGGGGCTGTCGCAGTCTGAGCTTGCGCGTCGGGTCGGCATGGCCCAATCATCTATTCACGCATTGATAAATCGTAATAAAGTTGGCTCAAAACACCTTCATGTGATTGCACGGGAACTCGAAACGACCCCGGAATATCTGACTGGGGTGACCGACGATCCTTCTGCCGGATTCGTGCCGGTTCCATCTGCATCTGCCGTTGCAGCCGAGATGGGCATGGTCGAGGTCCGCCAAGTCGACTTGGCGATCGGAATGGGCGCCACCTATCTCGATCAGCCCGTCGAGGAAGTTCAGCACCTGTTCCCGCGCGAATGGCTGAATATCTATACCCGCGCTTCGGCGGAAAAGCTCCTCATCGTCAAAGGCTCAGGGGACAGCATGGTCCCCACGATGCATGACAATGACCTGCTGCTGATCGACACCTCGCAAAATGCGCCGCGCCTGACCGATCAGGTCTGGGCTGTAAGCTACTGCGGCCTGGGCTGCGTCAAACGCCTGCGCCCCACCAACGACGGAGGCTGGCTCCTCCTGTCCGACAACCCAGCCATCAGCCCCATCACCGCCTACGACGGCGAACTCCACGTTCTGGGCCGCGTGGTCGCGTTCTTTCGGAAGATGTGACCCGCGAAGGGGGCCGGATGGCTCCCTCAGATTACGCCCGAGAGTTAAAAACATCCATAATGGATGTTTAATTTCAATATGTTGCCTCTTCCAAGGCCTTGCTTCAGAAGGCCGCGCATCCCCCCGATTCGTTTCACGAATGCTCGCACGGGGACTTGATGTGTTTTCAGGGGCAGTATGGAACAAGCCACAGCCATTCCTGCGACGCGTAGCGTTGCAGATGAGCAGCAATCGCAAGGACGGGAGCGCATGTCAGATGCTCCCGGATTGTGCCCTGTTTGCGGCTCCCAATCCTTCATTCTGGAAGAATCCGTTACCGATCCATGGTTTGGGTATCCAGGGGCGTGGCGATATGATCGCTGTTCGTCAAAGAAATGTGGGATTGCACATATTGCCAACCCTTTGACGCCCGAAAAATTGGCTGAAGCCTATGGCAATTATTATACGCATAGTGCTTCGCCACCTGATAAAATCGAAGTCGCGCTTGGTCGCTGGATAAACCGGCGTAATCGCCACCATGGCGATAAGTTTCCTTCTCTGCCATTTCTGTTCCGAGAAGCAGAATATCGGATACTTTTGTCCGGTGCTGTGCCGTCTTCAAAGCAGAAGGTCGCGTTGGACGTCGGCTGCGGTTCGGGGGAAAGGCTCGACTATTTATCCAAAATTGGATGGGGGACAGCGCTCGGGGTAGATCCTGATCCCATCGCTGTAGCCAATGGAAAAAGGGCAGGGCGTCAGCTTTTGCTGGGGTCTGCTGAAAATATACCGATGGATGACAACTCGGTAGATATTATTTTCCTGCACCATGTTGTCGAACACCTGTGGGAGGTCAGGCCTGCTTTGACCGAGGCGAAGCGCGTATTGCGCCAGGGCGGGCATGTGGTCATCGCCACTCCCAACCTCGATAGCGCCAACCGCAGAAAATGGGGGCGCTGGTGGCGCGGGTATGAAGCGCCGCGTCATTTGCGGCTCTACACGTTGTCGGCAATGCAGGATGCCCTGCGGGATACCGGCTTCGGAATCCATCTGGCTCGCTGCTCCGCCCGTGCGGCGCCAGCTTGGGACCGGGAAAGCGCCCGCGCAAGCGGTACTGATAATTCATCGAAATTGTTTGGATGGTGGCAAGAGGACAGAAAGGTTTTGCGAGGGAACGCCAGCCTGTTGGCAGGGAACCATGATGGCGATGAACTTCTGGTCGTCGGGAAGGTTATCTGATCAGAGCACACCCGGCGGTAATTGTTTTGCGATTTCCCGCGCGGCCATGGCGCATTGGCGCCAGACGCGGGCGAAGTCCTGCTGGGTGCCGCGATAGGGATCGGCGATTTCGCGGCCCTTGTGGTCGTTGATGGTGTCGAGCAGAAGGCTGATCCCGGCAGTGCAGTCTGCCGGGGCCAGCGCCCGCACATCGGCGAGGTTCTGGCGATCCATCACGAAGATGTGGGAGGCCTGCCGGAAGTGGTGCGGGGCCAGCTTTTTCACGCGATAAGACGACATGTCTATGCCGCGCACGAAACCTTCGCGGCGTGCGCGCTTGTCCACGGCCTGGCCGATGCGCCTCGCCCCGATCCCGACAGATAGAACCGGCGCCATGGTGCCGGTGCGGCGCATCTCGGCGCGCAGGGCGGCTTCGGCCATGGGAGAGCGGCAGAAGTTGCCCCAGCACACGAGCAGGACCGATGAAATGGCATAGGGCCTCATGCTGCGGTCTCCAGCGAGAGGCGGGTGGTCAGGCCGTTGGGGCCGTGGTCGTGGGTGGAGGCGGTTACTTTCCAGACGCCCTTGTCGATGTGGGGGCGGAAGCCGGACAGGGTTATGCGGGTGCCGGGGGTGGCTGCCGGGTCTCCGTAGGGGAGGGTCACTTCCATCGTGGCCGAGGCGCGGGCGAGGCGGGTGATTTCGGCCTGGGCGGCGGCGCGGGCGGCGGGTTCGTTGGGGTAGATGCGCTTGAGGCGGCGGGGGTTGGTGCCGCCGGTCGAGACGGTCTTGCGGCGGCCAGCCTGCTGGTCGTGCCACTGGGCCTGGGCGCCGTCGTGCGCCTTTTCGCGCGCGGCGCGGCGCCACGAGGCGGTGCTGCATTGCTGGCGGGTGATGGTGTGCGTGGGCAGGGGCCTGTTGCTGATGCTGGTGGTGGTGCCGCGCGGGGCGAAGAGCAGGGTTCCGGCCTTGACGGTGGCCAAGGCGTCGAACTGGCGGCCCAGATCGCGGATGAACTGCATGTCGCTCTTGTTGTGCTGCTCGGCCGAGGGGACGATCTGCCCGGCCAGATCAGGGTGGCAGGCGGGCGTGAGGGCGTTGTCGGCGGCGATCTGCTCCACGATCTGGCCCAGCGTGGTGGCGTGCCAGCTCCGGGTCTTGCGGGTGCGGAAGCTGCCCTTGAAGTTGGCGCTGTGGGCGGTGATGGTCACTCGGTCGGGCGGTCCGGACCATGTGAGTTCGTCCACGGTAAACGTGCCCTTGTTGACGAGGCCGAGGGGAACGCCCGTCCCGCGCGACCAGCCCAGCGCGAGGGACAGCGTGGCGCCCTGACGCGGGGGCAGGAACTGCGCGTCGGTGTCCTGCACGACGATTTCGAGGGCGTCGGCCTCTTCGCCGGACTTTTCGGTCAGGCGCAGCGAGATCAGGCGCGGGGCGAGGGTGGCGGTCAGATCCGCGCCGTCGAGCGTGACGCGCCACGCGGCGCGGGGCTGGGCATAAGGGGACGGATCAGACATCAGGCCACCCGCGTGAGTTCGAGCGTAAAATCGACCTTGCGGGCCAGACCGTTGTCGATCAGCAGCGCGCCTTCGTTGGCCAGACGGTCGATGGTGTAGGTGCCAAGGATCGTGCCGGTGCCGTCCATCAGGGGCCAGGCCTCGCCCTCGTTGGCCATTTCGGCGAGGGTCTCGATGGCCGAGGCGCTGCCCGCCAGTTCGGGGACGAGGGTGCCGGTGATCGTCACCTTGTCGTCGCCCGGCCCGACGAACTGCGAGGCCGCCGGGGCGAGGAAGCGATCATCGCGCGCGTGGCGCCAGGCGCGATCGCGCCCGATGCGGTCGGGCAGGAGGGTCTGGGTGTCGAACACGAACATGCCGATGGCGGCGAGCATGGCGGGCCTTTCTCAGGTGTCAAAATCGTCGGCAAAGCGGCCCGAGGCGCGCTTTTCGCGGTCGATCAGCTGCATGACGCGGCGGGCCAGCGCCTCGGCATCTTCGCCGGGCTGCTGGTGGATGTTGATGGTGATCGGCGCGGCAGGGGCTGCGCGGGCACTGGCACCTTGCGGCCCCGTGCGGGCAAAGCCGGGCATGGCCGAGGGGGCGAGCGAGGGACCGGCCAGCGAGAGTGCCCCGGCGCCGGCCACGCGGCGGGCCATCTGCCCCATGGCGCGCAAGGGCTGTGCGGTGCCGCCGGTGATACCCTGGCCAAGGCCGGTGGTGATGTGGCCGCCCATCTCCATCATCAGGCGCGAAGGGCTTTTGATGCCGAAGTAATTGCGGAACGCGGTCATCCCTGCCTGGGCGATTTCGAGCAGGCGCGAGGCGAGGCGTCCGGGGATCAGGGCGTTGAGCAGGCCGTCCATCATCATGCCGCCGATCGCCCGCATCCACGCGGGCGCACCGTCCCATACAGCCTTGATCGAGGCCCAGGTGCGCTGGAAGAACCCGGTGATCGCGCCCCAATGGCTGTAGATCACATAGGCGAGCGCTGCGAAGACGGCGCCGATCACGATGGGCCAGAGACCGATGGCACCAATGATCGGGGCCAGTACCGCAAATGCGGCGCGGACCATCATGAAGCCGTTACGTAACGTCGCAAGCCCGGAAAGCACCGACCCGAACCCAAATTGCAGCGCGCCCAGCGCCATGCGGCCCGCGATGAAGGCGCTGGCCAGCGTCATGATCTGGCCAGCCAGTTCGGGATTGGCTTGCGCCCAGCGCGCGATGGCCGAGACGCCGGTGTTCACCCATCCGAAGAACTGCGTTACCGACGGGAGCAGGGTGGCGCCCAGCGTGATGGCAAGGGCGCTCATCGTGCCGGTGAAGCTTTGCCAGGCGACGGAGGCATCGAGTGCCTCGCGCTGGGCGAAGGCGGCCTGCACCGTGCCGCCGCTCTTGCCCAGATCGGCCCTGATCTTGCGATAGTCGTCCATGTTGAGGATCAGGGTGCGCAGGGCCGACTGGGCCTGCATGTCCTCGACCACCAAGCCCAGCTTGGACAAGTCGCCGCCGGTGGCCTTTTGCGTGATCGCGGCCAGGGCCTCCATCGGGGTCTTGCCCTGGGCATAGGCGGCCTTGAGCGCGGCGGGCAGGTCGACGCCGAAGTTCTTGGCAAAAGCCCGCGTGACGGTGGGCGAGTTGATCTTGGCCAGCAGGTTGGCGATGTTGGTGGCCGCTTCCTCGCTGGTGCCCGCGCCGCGCCGGGCGATTTCGAGGGCGGCGGTCAGATCGGCCACAGCGCCAAGGCCCGACTGGCCCAGCGCCTGGGCCTGCGCGGTGAGGCTGGGGAAGTAGCGGGCCATGTCCCTGACCTCGAACGCGCCCACGTTGCCGCCCGCCGCCATGATGTCGAGCGCCTTGCCGGTATCGCCCAGTCCGACCTTGAGGTTTTGGAGGTTGGCCGAGGCCGCCGCCGCGCCATCGGCGATGTCGACCTTCATCGCCGTGCCCAGACGGCCAATGGGTCCGATCATCTGCATGGCTTCGCGCGGGTCGATGCCGAAGCCCGAAAGCGCATCGACGCCCTGGCGCATGGCCTCGGGCATCTGGTGCGCGGCCTGCGCGGCGCGCAGGATGCCCTGGGCCATGGCGTTGGTCTGGTCCTGCGACAGGTTCGCCTTCTGGGCGATGTCGACCATGCCCGAGGAGAAATCCATCGCGGCCTTGCCCGCCAGAATCAGCGGTGCGGCCATGGCGGCCCCGCCCAGCACATTGTCGGTGCCGGCACTGCGCAGGGCCGCGCCGCGCTGGCCGATCCGGTTGGTATCGGCATGGAAGGCGTTGAGCGCCTTCTGCCGGTCGATCTGGGCGTTCACCTTTTCGAGCTGGGCGGCCAGATCCTTTTGCTGGTCGATCAGCGGGGAAACATTCCCGCTCGTCTTGCCGATCTGTTTGTCGAGATTGGCCATTTCCTTCTTGAGGTTATTGGCCTGTTTGAACATGCCCTTGAGGGCCTGGTCGCCGTTGCGCCCCAGGCCGATCAGGTTCCTGATCGCGCCCGAGAGCTTGTCGTTGCCGGTGAACGAGACGATCAGCGAGAGCCGGTTGTCGGCCAAGGGGTTACTCCGGGTTGTTCATGCGGTTCCACACCGCCACGGCGCGGCGGCGCCAGTCGATCAGTTCGGAAAGCTCCAGTTGGTTGAGTTCCCAGAGCGGCCAGTGGAAGACGGCGGCGATATCGGCGATCAGGCTTTCGACACTCAGGCCCCGCTCATCTCCCCGGCCATCCCCCCTGCCATCGAGGCCATGGCCTCGCGCTGGGCCTTGTTCAGAAAAAAACCGACCACCGTGCCGACCACTTCGGCCAGATCGTCGGCCTCGAGGGCGTAGAACTCGTGGGGCAGGATCGCGGGGGTGGTGATGCGCGGAATCACGCGGGCGACGGCATCGACATCGGCGGCCATCAGTTCGGTCAGTTTGGCCCCGCGCAGATCGCCGCCTTTGGGCTTGCGCACGATCACGCTTTCGACGGGACCACCGTCGCGCACGATGGGCTGGCCGAAGGCGATGGTGACGGTTGCGGGGGAAGCAGGGGTGAGCTCGGTCATGGGAGGCGATCCTGTGAGAAGAAGGGCAGCGGTCGGGCAGATCCCCTGCCGACAGGACCGCCTTGCTGTCGGCAGGGGCGCCGGGCAGGAAACTGCCCGGAACGGAAAAGGGGGATCAGCGACCGAGCGCGGCGCGAATGTCGGCGTAGCGGTCGACGCCCATGACGATGAAGATCATGTTGATCAGATCGATCTCGATCCAGTCGACGCCATCGACGATCAGGCGGTAATAGCTGCACGCCATCTTGTACTTGTGGACGGTGTTGTCGCCCGCCTTGGCATTGCCGAAGTCGATCTCGGTGTAGCGGCCCATGCACACGACCTCGATGGTCTTGACGGTGCCGGTCTGGTCTTCCTGATAGGCGCCCACGAAGCGCACGAGGGCACCGGCGAGCGCGGTGGTGCCGAACTGGGCGAGCGCGGCCTGAATCAGACCGCCCATGGAAAACTCGAACTCGAGCTTGTCGAGGCCCATGTCGATCGGCACCTGGCCGAGCATGCCGCCCCCGCGCCAGTCCTCGGTCTTGAGGACGAGCTTGGGGATGGTCACTTCCTCGGTTTCGGCCAGATGGCCAAGGCCGTCGAGAAGCATGTCCATTTGCTTGAGCTTGAAGGGGAACCCCATGGGGAATGCTCCTGGTTACGAGGCCAGCTGGCTGGCAAAATCGGCGTAGTAGCGGGCGGTCACCCGCTGGTTGAGTTCGAGGCCTTCGAGCGGGGCGACGCCGGTGAAGTCGTAGTCGAGCACGGCCTTGCCAGCGGCCAGATCGGCCTCGGCGTTGAGCGCGGGGTCGTACCAGCACGCGCCGCCGATCAGCCGCCCTTGCGTGACATAAGTGCGGATGCGGGCGTTGATGGTCTCGATCACGTCCTTGACCAGATGGATGGTCATCGGCTTGTCGCTGGCCCAGGCGAGGCCCTGCGCGATCTCGTCGGCCAGAACCTGCGAGGTGCGCGCAACGCTTTCGAAGGCATAGAGCGGCTCACTCGAACAGGTGCGGTTGCCCCAGTAGCGATAGCCACCGGCAAAGCGGACCAGCGTGGTGATCCCGGCGGCGTTGAGCAGGGCCGCGTCGGTGTCCTCGCTGCCGAAGTCGAAGGTGACGTCGACAGCAATGCCGGTGACCCCGGTGACCGGGACGTTCGAGATGGTCTTGTGCCAGCCCGTGTCGGCATCGATCCGGGCGCGCAGGCCCATGGCGCGGGCCACGGCATCGCCCGCAAAGGACGCGCTCCAGTTGGGCCAGATCATCATCATCTCGCGCTCGCCGAAGTTGGCGCGATAGGTGATCGCCTCGGCCACGCTTGCGCCTTGCCCGGCAAAATAGAGGAAGCCGCGCAGCTTCTTCGCCACCCCGGCAAAGTGCGCGGTGACGGTCTGGGTGTCGAGGCCGGGGGCGCCCAGAATGCGCGGGCGCTGGCCGGTCTCCATCTCGGCGCCGAGCAGCAGGTCGATGCCCGCCATGGTCACGGTGTCCTGATCCTGGGCGTCGACGGCCACGCGCACCAGCACGATCACCGGGCTGGCCTGATCGGCAATGGCGGCCAGCGCCTGGGGCAGGGTGCCGGTCTTGCCGATCGTGGCCAGCGCCTTGCCGACGTCGGTGATCAGCACGCGCGCGCCGAGCGGGAAGGCTGCGTCCGGGGCATCGGGCGCGGTGCCCACGATGCCGATCACGGCGGTCGAGAGCGAGGCGATCGAGCGGGCGCCATCGGTAAGAAAATTGGTCTTGATGCCGTGCAACATGCTGCTCTCCTGATCAGGCGGCGAGACGGGTGAGGGGGATGGTCAGGCGGGTGAGGGCATTGGCCGTGGTGCCCGCGCGGGTGCCGGTGATTTCGGTAACGGCCCGGCCCGAGGCCAGATCGCCCGAGACGGTGACCTGGCGCACCGTGATGCGCGGTTCCCACCGGGCGAGCGCGAGGGCGATGGCCATCGAAGCGAGCAGGAAGGTCGCGCGGTTAAGCGGGCGGTCGACCAGTTCGGCGAGCAGGCAGCCATAGTCGCGGCGCATGACGCGGGTGCCCAGCGGGGTGGTGACGATGTCCTCGCACGACTGGGCAAGGTGTTCGTCGCCCGAGAGCGTGGCGCCGCTCGTGCGGCTCATGCCGGTCGAGACTATCACAGGGGACCGCCGCTCTGGCCCGAGCCACCCTGCACGCTGCCGTGCCGGTGGGCGGAAAGGCTGATCCCGGCCCCGGTCACGTCGCCCGTCGCGGTGATCGTGCCGCTCACGGCCAGATCGCCGGTGAGGGCCAGTTTGCCACCATCGGGCAGCGCGAAGGCCAGAACATGGGCTTGCGGATCGTAGGACAGCACCGCGCCGTCGCGGAACCGGACGAGGTCGGTCACCCCGTTGCCGGGCAGGGGGAAGGCGTCGCAGGTGATGCCGCCCAGCGCGATGGCCGCGCCGATCTCGCCCGCCGGGCACAGCACCAGCACCTGTTCACCCACGGCGGGCGGTGCCCAGACGCGGGTCTGGCCCATGCGCGGCGCGGCCCAGCGGATCGGGCCGGTGCGCAAGTTGTCGTCGATCTCGACCACGCACGTTCCGGCGGTCAGATCGACCGAGACCACATGGCCAAAGCGGATCAGTTCGTCGGGATCGGTGAGGGTGCTTTCGGGGCTACGCATGGATGCTCATTGGCCATGGCCGCGCGCATCGGGCCATGGGGCGCGGTTGTGAGAGCAGGCCTCACAACGCGCGCGGGTGGCACAGGGGCCGGGGCCGGGGTGATAGCGGGGCCATGGTATCCAGCACGTCCGCCCTCGACCTGTCGCAACTCGCCCCTCCCGAGGTGGTCGAGCAGCTTTCCTATGAGGCGATCCGGGCCGCGATTGTCGATCAGCTGGTGGCCGAACTGCCCGCCTTCGACGCGACGGTGACCAGTGATCCGGCGGTCAAGGTGCTCGAGGTGGTCGCCTATCGCGAGATGCTGATCCGCCAGCAGTTCAACGAGCGGGCGCGACAGGTGATGCTGGCCTATGCCACGGGCAGCAATCTCGATCAGCTGGGCGCGCTGCTCGATGTGGGGCGTCTGGAAGGCGAGGACGACACGGCCTATCGCGCGCGCATCCAGCTGGCTCCCGAGGCGTTCTCGGTGGCCGGGCCTGCCAGTGCCTATCGCTTCTATGCGCTTTCCGCCGCGCCCACGATTGCCGATGCCAGCGTCGCCGCGCCCCGGCCTGACGACATCCGCGCGGTGGTCATGGGGTGCCTGGCCGCGCAAGGGGCCGTGGCCGATCTGGTCGCGGCGATGGAGGCCGCGCTCGATGCGATGGTCTGGCCGGGCACGGTGATCATCTCGCTGCTCTCCAGTCTGGGCGATGGCTCGGCCAGCGCGGCGGAGATCGAGGCGGTCGAGATGGCCGTCGCCGAAGACGTGCGCCCGCTGACTGACTGGCCGAAGGTCGTTTCGGCCAGCATCGTGCCCTACGAGATCGACATCGACCTGACCATCTACACCGGCCCTGACGAGACCGTGGTGCTGGCCGCCGTGCAGCAGGCGGTCGAGGCCTATCGCGCCGGGGCGCGCAAGCTGGGCCGGGCGATCACCCGCGCCGGGCTGTTCGGCGCGGCGATGGTCAGCGGGGTTCACAACGCGGTGATCAACCAGCCCCCGGCGGATGTGCCGATCACCCGCCAGCAGGCGGGAGCATGCCTGGGCGTGGCGGTGCGGATTGCTGGCCATGTCGACTGATAGCCTGCTCCCGCCCAATGCCACCCCGCTCGAAACCGGGCTGGCGCGGCTTGGCCAGCGGCTCTCGGCGGTGGAACTGCCGATTGCCGATCTGTGGAACCCGCAGACCTGCCCGCTGCCCGCGCTGCCCTGGCTCGCCTGGGGCCTTGCGATCAGCCACTGGAAAACGGGCTGGAGTGTGGAGGCCAAACGCGCGGCCATCGCGGACGCGATCCCCTATCATCGTCGCAAGGGCACCCGCAGCGCCGTCGAAGAGGTGCTGGGCCGCTACCATCCCTCACTCAAGCTGATCGAGTGGCATGAGGCCGTGCCCCGCCGCGAGCCGCATACGTTCGAGGTACGCGCCCCGGCGGACGTCGGTGCCTTTTTCCTGACACCGGCGATGTCCGAGCAGATCATCGCGGATGTCGACATCGCCAAACCGGCCCGCTCCCATTTCCACTTCGTCCATGTACTCGACACGAGTGCAAGCCTGTTCCTTGCCGTGGCGGGCGCCGGTGGCGCGATGTTCCGCACCGATGCCGCAGCGCAGCTGGACACCTCCCGCGACTGGTCGGCGGTGTTCCAGACAGAAACAGGCGAGCCGCTCTTCCTGCCTGATGGCAGCGACTATCTGGAGACACACTGATGACCTCCCTGGTCTTCCACCTCACCGCTGCCGGTGTCGCGGCGGTGACCGCTGCTGCCGGTTCGGCGTCCACGGTGATCGCCCAAGTCGGGCTGACCGCCACCGCCTTTGATTTTGCCCCCACGCTCACCGCGCTGCCCGGTGAGTTCAAGCGCCTCGATGGCGTTGCCGGTACTTCTGCCGGGGACAACATCGTCCACATTGAGGCATTCGATAATTCGCAGGATACCTGGACCGCAACCGGTGCCGGGATCTACCTGTCGGATGGCACCCTGTTCGCCGCGATCAGTTCGCCCGACCCGATCCTGTCAAAGGCCGGTCTGGCCTTTGCCCTGGTCGCCTTCGACGTCGCGTTCACTGCCGAAATCGTCGAGAATATCTCGTTCGGCAATCCGGCGTTCACCCCGCCGCCCGCCACGACACAGACCCGGGGCCTTGTCGAACTGGCCACCGTGGCCGAGGCGCAGGCCGGGATCGACGCCCTGCGCGCCCTCACACCCCAGGCCGCCCAGGCGGCCATCCTCGGATGGCTGCTGACGCAGGATGGGGCAGGTTCGGGCCTGGACGCGGACCTGCTCGATGGCCAGCAGGGCAGCTATTACACCGACATCGCCGCGCGTCTCGGCTATGTGCCATGGGGACCGACCAACGACGGGGCGGGGAGTGGCCTCGATGCCGATCTGCTCGACGGTCTGGACAGCAGCTATTTCGTGAACATCCCGGCGCGTCTGGGATACACCCCGGTCAACAAGGCGGGGGACAACGTTACCGGCACCTTTGTTTTCGGAACGGCAGGTGGGAACCGGGCGGAGGCACGCGCCAGCGGCGACTTGCACACCCGTACAGGACCCGATCGCGGCATATTGCGCTTCGGTGACAGCAATACGCGTTACATAGAATACAATGGGTCACGGTTTTACTTCAACGAATGCGAGATATACAGTGGTCCCAGCAATTCGCTGACGTGGAACGCGGGTAACGACGGCGCCGGTTCTGGTCTCGATGCCGATCTGCTCGATGGGCAGCAGGGCAGCTGGTACGCGGACATCATCGGCCGACTGGGCTATGCCCCGGTGCAACAGGGCACGGGTGTCGGCCAGCAGTCCAATGCCATCAAGATTGGCTGGAACGGCAGCAAGTTGCAGCTGACCGTCGACACTTACGATCAGGGCAACATCGTCACCGAGCCCAATCTGGCGAACGCGACCCTGAACGTGAACGCCGCCTACGTGCAGCGCAACAACAACCACTTGTGGGGGCCCGACAACGACGGTTCCGGCTCAGGCCTCGACGCGGACCTGTTCGACGGTTTTCAGGCCGATGCCTTCGCGCGGATCACCGCCCAGTCGATCGGCAGCACCGGCTATCTCGCTCTGAGCAACGGGTTGAAGATCGTCTACGGGACCGTTCCGTTGACGCAGGACACCTACAGCTACGCAACCTTTCCCATCGCGTTTGAAAACGTCCCGGCCGTGGTCTTCCCGACGATCGATGCCGTCAACAATGCGTCCGACCAGAATACCCTGCTGACGGCCAGGACGGTCAACGGCTTTACCGTCTTTCAGGCCGCCGACATCTCCAATGTCACGCTCCCCTACATCGCAATCGGACGGTGAACGATGATCTACTTCAGCCCCTCGACCTGCGGCTTCTATGAGGACGGGCACGGCGCTCCCGCGCCGCCTGACGCCATCGCGATCACCGCCGACGAACGCGACCGCGCCCTGGCCGATCTGCGGCCCGGCCACAGGATTGTCGCCGGGGACGATGGAAAGCCGGTGGTCGCCGCGGCCCCGCTCTCCCGTGACGACGTGCTGGCCGTGATCCGCCGCCGCCGCAATGTCCTGCTGGCGGCCTGCGATTGGACGCAGGCCGCCGACAGCCCGATCCCCGACACTGCTCGCAGCGCCTGGGCCGCATACCGCCAGGCCCTGCGCGATCTACCCGGCACTGCTGCCGATCTCACCCCTCTCGCATGGCCCCTGCCGCCCGCCTGAAAGGACACCCCATGGCTGACCTGAAAACGAAGATCGGCGCCTATGACCGCGCCACCCGCACTGTCCCAGTGACTTTCACCAGCGGCGCCATCGTCCATGACCGTCGCGTCAACGCGGTCCTGAACGACGATGGCCGCTACGACCAGGCCGCCACCCAGGCCCGCGTCGCGCAGGTCGCGCTGGGCGTCGCCCACAAGATCGCGGTCGGCGCCATCGCGGCGCAACCGGCCACGCCCGACGAGGACGCCTGACATGGCAAAGATTACCGATCTGCCGGTGCTTGCACCCGATGACGTGGATGGCCAGGAAACGCTGCCTGTCGTGAAGGGCGAAGACATGGTGCGCCTGCGGGCCAGGCCGCTCGTGGACGCGCTCGCGCAGCCTCATGTGCAACAGGCACAGGCGTGGGCCGAGGGGATCGAGCCAGATGGTCCTGGCAGCAAGAGCGCGCGCATATATGCAGAGGAAATGGCCGCCAGCAGCGCGCGGCTCGATTTGCTTTCCACCGACGTAGGCAGCAGCGTTGCATTCACGGATGCTCTTGGCTTCGAGAGCAGCCGTTTGAGCCATGTTTGGCTCACTGCTGGCGCGTTTGACACACCGCTGCTGGGCTATGCTGGCGACGGACGTAAAATGAACTTTGTTGATTCACTCGGCTTTGAACACATAAGCCTGTCTGGCTCTGATATCGACCAGTCTCATCTGACCCAATCCGTTCTCGACCACGTCGAATTGTCTGCCGAGCGGTTCGATACGCCGCTCCTGGGCTATATCGGGGGCGGATCGCGGCTGAACTTCGTCGACGGGCTTGGTTTCGAACTGCCCGGAGCCACCGTTGGTGTCCCCGCTGCGGCGGCCACCCCCACGATTGCCGAACGGGACGAGGCAAACAAGGCGGCCTCAAGCTACATCCGCGCTCAGATCGTCCCGGCACCGCCGATGACGTGTGACTATGCGATTGCCGTCAGCGAAGGCCAGTCGTTTTCCATCGGTTCACAGGCAGGGGCAGCGCTGACCACGACATCGGGGTTGTCCTGCCTTATGCTGGGCGATCAGGTTCGTGCTGCCAGTATCGACGACGTCCATTATACCCCGATCGGCCCGGCTATGCTCAAGCCTTTGAGCGAAGGGCGACAGGGTCCAGGATCTGGTGGCAGCACCGTGGTCCCCGCTGGCGAGGGTACCGCCTATTACGGTGAAACGTACATGAGTGGGTGGCTGCGAACGCTCAAGGCCAGGATGGCCGCGATGGTTTTCCAACCCGATATCCCGTCCCGCAAATTGGTTGCCGTCGCGGCAGGTGTAGGTGGTCGCTCGATCGCGCAACTGTCAAAAGGCGCAGCGCCGGAAATCTACTTGCGTGGCAACGATGCCGTGCGTCAGATCGCGGCTATTGCCGCTGCGCAGGGTGAAACTGCCATCGTCTCGTCATTGTCCTGGTCACAGGGCGAAAATGACGCGGGGGCGGCGCGTGCTGCCTACAAGGCCGCACTAATCAGTTGGATTTCCAACAAGCGAGCCGATTATATGGCCCTGACCGGGCAGGCTGTCGCCCCCCTTGTATACCTGACCCCTCCCGGAGGGAGCTATACCCGGGATGACAACTTGCTGGGGGTCCAGATGGCCTTCCTTGATGTCGCCGACGAGGTACCTGGCGTCTATCTGGTCGGACCTTATTACCAGTATCCGGACCCGGGCGCTCATCTCCTTGCCAACAGCTATCGCTGGCACGGCTGCCAGATCGGAAAGGTCGCCTTCATCACGCAGGTGCTGGGGCGCGCGTGGCACCCGCTTCGCCCGCGCAAGGCAACGGTTAGGGAAACGACCCTGCTGGTCGATTTCCTTGTACCCTCGGCCCCGCTGCGATTTGGTACGCCTTACAATGGCGCCGCTGAGGTCAATACGACCGACAAGGGGTTTCGGGTGACCGATGGCGGTGGCGAAGTCCCTCTCACGGCAGTCGAGATTGTGGCGGACACTGTGGTCAGGATCACCCTTTCCCGCGTGATCAGCGGCACCGCCCGGCTCTGGTATGGTGACAAGACCTACCACGCTGGCATGGGCCAACTGTGCGACAGCGATCCCTGGACGCACGATTTTGTCTGGACTTACCCTGCCCCCGATCTGAGCGCTGGCGAGAACATTTCCGCCCTCAACAATCAACCTTACTGCGGGGCGAACTGGTGTGTGCAGTTCTGCCTTGATGTCGTGAAGGAAGCCTGATGCCTACTTTCCTCCTCAAAGACACGGATGCCTATGCCACTGCCAGGAAGTGGCATCCTGGCGTCGAAACCGGTCTCAAGGCTGCCCTCGTCGCAGGCGTCTCGGTGGACCGCTCGACTTTGAACATGGCCGAGGACGGTCTTGCGTTCACCGCCACCGGTAATCCCGCCGTATCGCCGAAATCGGCGGTCTACGGCAGTGCAGGCTGGGTCGATACACAGGTCGCCGAAACAGCCGACTGCACGGTCTATGCAATTGCAAGGCCGAACGCGATGGGACGCGGCACCTTCATCGGTAATTACGAGACGAACGGCCCGTGGGGCACTGCCCTGTACATGGAGAACGGCGGTGTGCTGAACTTCCACACCGGTACATATGACGGAGCAACCAGCGCGGGCACGCGAGTGGTCGCAACGCTTGGCGGCTATGCGGCCATCGCTCTTGCTGATGCCCCCTGGCGTATGCTGCGAGTGGAGGTTGACAGCTTGGCCCGTACCGCAACGCTGCGAGACCTGACCGCCGGTACGTCCTCCCAACAGACCTGGACATCTGGTCTGGTCCGCGATCTTCGATCGACCAGGCCGATGCGCATAGGCGCAGGCTTCCTGTCTACGTTCCAAGCCAGCGAGGAAATAATGGCTCTGCTCTGGTACAACCGGGTGCTTTCCACCATCGAGAAAGGTGCGGTTGAGACGCGCCTTAAAGCCCTTGCTGCCTATTGCGGTGCAGCGGTTTAACCAGCTCGCTTCACAGCGTCCCTATCGCCCCTTACGGAAGGGGGCTTGGGATGTTCCCGCATCTCGAAACCAGCGAGCCTGGATGCAGACTATACCCGCACGATGGCGCGCGGTGTTTTCAGTTAATATTCTCCGCGGAGATCAGTGCGGGGTTGTAGGCACCGGCACCACAACCCCGCACTGATTCAACCGCGCGCGCATGATGGCATGGCAGGGCCTCTCCCCAACACGAGGTGTCTGCCATGCCCCCGCTCGGTCCGATCCGGTTTTTGACGATTCACTGTGCGGCCACGCCCGAGGGGCGCGATGTGCCTGCCGAGAAGATCAGCGCCTGGGACACCGCCCGGTTCGGGCAGGTGTCGTATCACTATGTGATCGAGCTGGACGGCTCGGTCCATGCCACGCTGCCCGATACCTTCAAGGGCGCCCATGTGGGCGGGGCCAATACCGGCAATGTCGGGGTCTGCTATGTCGGCGGGGTCGACAAGGCAGGCAAGCCGAAGGACACCCGCACCCCGGCCCAGAGCGCCGCCCTGCGCAAGCTGGTCGAAACCTATCGCGCGCGCATCCCCGACCTGATCGTGCGCGGCCACCGCGACTGGCCGGGCGTGGCCAAGGCCTGCCCGAGCTTCGACGTCGCCGCGTGGCTGGCGCAAGCGGCTTGAGGGGAGGGCGCACCATGCTCGAAACGATCATTCCGCTGCTGTCGCGCTGGAAGTGGGGGCTGGCGCTGGCCGGGCTGCTCGCCTTCGCGGGGCTGGGCGCAGCGGCTCTCCACTATCGCGGGGCCTTGCGCACCGAACAGGCCGGGCGCGCCGCCGACCGCGCCAGCTATGTCGCCGCCCAGGCCGAGGCCACGCGCCTGTCTGCCGAAGCGATCCACCATCAGGAAGCGGTCTATCAGATGAAGGCCGCCAAGCAGGACACCGCCCATGAAACCGAACTTGCCCAGGCTCGCGCTGCTGGCGCTGCCTATGCTGATGCTCACCGCGTGCGTGGCCAAACCGCTGGCAGTACACCCGGCAACCCCGCCCTCGGCGCCCAGAGTAGCGATCCCGGCCTTCGCGAAAGCCTGCCCGCCGTTGGTGTCGTGGTATCCGAAGCAGACGTGCAAGCCTGCTCCGAAGTGACCGCCTATGCCCTGTCCCTGCGCGACTGGGCGCTCGGCCTGGGCGAGGGACAAAATACGCCCTGAAATGGCAAGGAATGGGACAGTCCGGCCGGTCAACATAGCTACAGAGGCCGTCTGGTTACACCGAAACCGGGCGTTTCAGGTACCGCGCGATCCACCTCACCTAAGTCCGTACTGAGGACAAACCGTTTTGCACCTTCGCCTTGCGGATCGATCTTAGCTGACTTCGTTCGCAAACCGAGGTGAGGCTCGAATGATCGAAGGTGAGGATTGATAGCGCCAGCGTTCGGTCGCTCCTGAAAAGCTTACCCTCAAATGCCGGTTTGCCTTTAATGTGGGCTAAGAAGGGGCAAGTGGCTTGGCGAAGCGATCTAACCAAGGCACAAGGTTGGCATGATCAAAGTCGACAAGAATCATTTTCTGCGCGCCGCATTGGAAATTGGCCAAAGTGGTGAAAATGACACCCTTCCGTATGACATCGATGCCGCGTTTGTAAAGGAACAGGCTGACGATCTGGCTGGAATCTGCATCGAGCTATTCATAGCAATCGAAAGTGGAAAGCTCGAAAATATCGGAAAGCCGAACGACTTAAAGGTGAAAGAATTTCTGAACGGTCTGATGATTATATACGAACGATTGCTCGTTCCGTCAGGTCCGCATGGATTTCGCATCACCGCTAAAATCCACCCTTTCTGGAATCTCTATCTGAATGGCCTCGGACTGGCCATTGCGGAAGCCAACGAGGGTGACCTGCCCCCCGAAAGATCCCTCATTCTGATGTAGAGTCTGCCAACTGCAAGGAGCAGACGCATGAGGAAGAGCCGTTTCACCGAGGCGCAGATTATCGGGATGATCAAGGAGCAGGAGGCCGGGCTGCCGACTGTGGAGGTTTGCCGCAAACATGGGCTGAGCACGGCCACGTTCTACAAGCTGAAGGCCAAATACGGCGGATTGGAGGTATCCGCCGCCCGCCGCCTGCGCCAGCTTGAGGACGAGAACGGCAAGTTGAAGCGCCTGCTGGCCGACAGCATGCTCGACAACGCGATCCTGAAGGACTTGCTGGGAAAAGTCTGACGACACCGGGCCAGCGGCGGGACGCAGTGCGGCGGGTGTTGCGGGACTATGAGATCTCGCAACGCCGGGCCTGCGTGCTGATTGGTGTCGATCCCAAGAGCGCAGGCGACGGCCATGCCGGGGGCATGGCCCAAAGCCGAGCCCGGCGCGAACGCCCGCCTGACCATAGCGCCATCCGTGCCGCCATGAAGGAGGTTGCGGGCAAGCGCCGCCGGTTTGGCTACCGGCGGATCGGCATCATGCTCGAACGCAAGGGGATGATCATGAACCACAAGAAGCTCTACCGGCTCTATCGGGAGGAAGGCTTGTCAGTGCGGCGGCGGCGTGGCCGCAAACGGGCGCGGGGCAGCCGCACGCCGATGCCCGTGCCGCTGGCACCGGGGGCACGCTGGTCGATGGACTTTGTGTCCGACACCTTCGGCGCATCACGCAAGTTCATGATTTTGGCCATCAATGATGACTGCTTCCGCGAGAACCTGTGCCTGATCGCGGATACCAGCATCTCTGGTGCCCGGGTGGCGCGTGAACTCGACACGCTGGTGCGGCTCTATGGCAAACCGGCCTGCATTGTCAGCGACAATGGCACCGAATTCACCAGTCGGGCCATCCTCGAATGGGCCGGCAAGAATGGGATCGAGTGGCATTACATCGACCCGGGCAAGCCTCAGCAGAACGGGTTCATCGAGAGCTTCAACGGCTCGCTGCGCGATGAATTCCTCAACGAGGAACTGTTCGACAGCCTGGCCGATGCCCGCCGGAAGCTGGCCATCTGGCGCTACGATTACAACCACGTCCGGCCACACTCATCTTTGGGAAATCGAACGCCTGCACAAGCGCGTCGAGCGTTCGAGCAGGACGAAGCCATCACGCACGACGCGCTTGTGCAGGCGCAGGGGGCATCGTATTTAACTGCTGGACTCTCGTTATGATCGAGGGACTGACGGGGGGCAGGTCAAGGGCAATCGAAGCCCGCGCGTGCATTCCTATCGCTTGAGTAAAGACGCAGCCGATTTTTTCGATCGGGCTAGGTCTTGGCGTTCCTATAAGGAAGCCACGCTCCAAGAGCCTGTACTAAAGGAGGATGACGCAGTCGTCATCCAAACCGACATCGCGAGCTTCTACGAACATATTTATCATCACAGGCTTGAGAACGTCATCTTAGACTTAGCCGCAAATGGATCAACCATTGCGCTCCAGATCGACCGCATTTTGAACAAGTTGGCCTCGGGTCGCTCGTTCGGCTTGCCGGTCGGGGGGCAATGTGCCCGGGTGCTCGCAGAGGTCATGATGACCCCAATTGACCAATCGCTGTCTGATGCGGGACTAATTTGGCACCGCTATGTCGACGACTTTACACTGGTCTGCCGATCACAGCAGGATGCCTATAAAGCGTTGTCCGTACTGTCACATGCCCTCACCGACTATGGCTTGTCTTTGAACCGAAGCAAAACGACATTCCTCAGTGCCAAGCATTATAAAGATTTCATATCAACGCAACTAGGTGTCGGCGACGATTCAAGTACAGATCTTCGAGAAATAGATCTACATTTCGACCCATATTCTGATAATGCGAGAGAGGAATATGAGAAATTAAAGAAATCTTTTGATAAAATTGATATCTCACTTATCCTTAGCCTCGAATTAGAAAAATCACAGCCAGATGCTTTTGTAGTTGCGCAGATTGGGCGAGCCCTGAAATTTCAGGAGCCCAAAGTCGCCGAGCAGCTATGTGCCACTCTGCTCGATCCGAAGAATCTCGATTCTTTCCGGGCCTCTTGGTCAAAGATTATGCGTGGAATCTATGCCGTTCGTTCCCAGCCGGATTTTGAGGCAATCTTTCCTGCGCTAGATGAGTTGCTCGACAAAATACCTGGCGCTGCACCGCATCTTTTGGTGCCGGAAGCCAATCTCCTGCATTTCCTGCGTGCAATTCGGTTCGCCAGAACAGAGGTTCGCGGCAGTTTCGTACGGCAGACATATGACGGCACATCCTCTTCGACAGTCAAGCGGGCTTGCATCGACTGCTGGAGATACTGGCGGGATCGCCCAAGCTTCATACGCCTGCGGGGGCAATGGAGCAATTTAGGCGCCAATGAGCAGCGCATGCTTTGGCTCGCCGCAGCTGCATTCAATGACGACGGAAAGAAGGCGCGCGACCAGTTACGCCCTTCGCTCCCGCAATCTTGGAGTCTCGGTTTCGAAAGCAGTTTCGCCGCGTACTATGAAAGTTGGGCTAAAAATGCGCTTTGATCGCTTGCCCAGAAGGGACCCTCGAACCGTGGCTCGGGACATTCCGGGAGTCCTCGACGGGTCGCGTCCCGGGACGTGGTGTAGGTTCTGACGGTAGCGCTGCTGGCCGGGCGCGCGCTTTCCATATAGCGCTGTAGCGTCCGGCCAGCAGCGCGGGTGGTCACCGCGATTTTCGGATAGGTTTGGGTTGCAAAGCTCGAACCTGGAGAACCACGATGACCGATTCCATGATGCACTTGCGCACGCTGGTCGAGAAGGCCCCTGACGCGGATATTTTGCGCGAGATGATCTCGTTTGCCGCCGGGCGGCTGATGGAGATGGAGGTGGGAGGCCTGACTGGTGCCGGTCACGGCGAGAAGTCTGCCGACCGGCTCGTCCAGCGCAACGGCTATCGCAACCGCGACTGGCACACCCGCGCCGGCACGGTCGAACTGCGCATCCCCAAGTTGCGTAAAGGCAGCTATTTTCCTGGATTTCTGGAGCCGCGCCGGATGGCCGAACGGGCGCTGACGGCGGTCATCCAGGAAGCCTACGTGCATGGCATCTCGACGCGCTCGGTCGATGACCTGGTCAAAGCGCTGGGCATGGATGGCATCTCCAAAAGCCAGGTCAGCCGCCTGTGCGAAGAGCTCGACCAAAAGGTGCATGCCTTCCTCGATCGCCCGATCGAGGGCGACTGGCCCTACCTGTGGATCGACGCCACCTATGTCAAAGTCCGCCAGAATGGCCGGATCGTATCCGTTGCGGTGATCATTGCGGTGGGCGTCAACAGCGACGGTCGCCGCGAAGTGCTGGGTATGGACATCGGCCCATCGGAGGCTGAGCCATTTTGGACGGCCTTTCTGCGCAAGTTGACGCGCCGGGGCCTGCGCGGCGTGAAGCTGGTGATCTCCGATGCGCATGAGGGCATCAAGGCGGCGGTCTCCAAGCTGCTGTGCGCGACATGGCAGCGTTGCCGCGTCCACTTCATGCGCAATGCCCTGGCCCATGCCGGCAAGAGCGGTCGCCGGGTCGTCTCGGCCTTCATCGGCACCGCCTTCGCACAGGAAACGCCCGAGGCAGCCAGCCAGCAATGGCGCTCTGTCGCCGACCAGATGCGTCCGAAGCTCCCAAAACTCGCCACCTTGATGGACGATGCCGAACCCGACGTGCTGGCCTACATGACCTTCCCAAAGGAGCACCGCGCCAAGTTGCACAGCACGAATCCCATCGAGCGGCTGAACGGCGAAATCAAACGCCGCACCGAGGTTGTCGGCATCTTCCCGAACGAGGCTGCGATCACCCGCCTCATCGGCGCCATTCTCATGGAACAGTCCGATGAATGGGCCGTCCAGCGTGGACGATACATGTCGCTTGAAACCATGGCGCCGGTGAGCGACAATCCCATCGTCGTGCTCTCGGCTGTGCCAGGCGCATGATCGGCTCAAGCTGATGCCGAATTTGGCGGTGGCCCAGATAAGCTACACCATGCCGTGGGACACGATCCCTCGACGTGCTGTTCCCAAGGTTGAACGGAGGACTGGTTGGATCCCTCAATAAGCAGATGTTTTCATTCGAAGGTATCGTTGCAGTCCCAGAAACTTTGATCGAACGGACACAGCTGCAGAAGGCTATGGTATTCGAATTATCCTTCGCACGTGCTGAAGGGATACTTCGCGGCGACGAGGTTGCAGATTGGCCAGAACATCTCCAGTCTGCATCGCAGCGCCAAAGGCAGCATTATGACGCGCGCATTCCAGAATCCGTGAGCGAAGGAGATATTGCAATTGCTGAACACGCGGCACGAAACTTGGTTTTCATGCTGAGTAGCGTGCAAGCCCAGCGTTCCGGCACGGTTTTGGAGCAAAGCCCCGTCATCCCCGGCCTTGGCTGGGTTGCGTCAGGCAACGGGGATTTCGCGCTTGGGTCGATGCTCATCGAGGTTAAGCATACCGAGCGTAATTTCGGCTCGGGCGACTTCCGGCAGGTCATGATGTACTGGCTGTTGAAATATGCCCGTTCAATTGAAAATGAAGGTGATGTGTGGTCCGAAATCCTGTTCCTCAACCCACGCCGAAATGCAGCTCTGCTTTTGAACTATGACAAACTCCTGCAATCTGCCTCGGCCCGATTGAATAGGGTGGAGCTCATTGAGCTTCTGCGATCTGCTGTTAGTCAAGAAGTCGAGCGTCGTTAGTGATGAAAAAATATAATTGCAAAGCCAATGTGGTTTTAATTTCGGCCAACGCTGGGGAAATTAATAACTATATATAAATATAAAAATATCAATACACCGTAATATGAATTACCGTGAGGATGGTAAATTAAATTTGGAAATTGTGATAATTTGAATTTGTTTTAGTTTTTTATTTTACACCGTTTGTCATGGATTTTTAGGTTGCGCCCAATCGAGAATGGACTTTGGAGTCTGCTTTGCAATCTTGGAGATGAGGTCTGCATTGATAAATGTGCCAACTGGTTTCTGAGGTGGTGCGGATGAAAGTCCCCGCTGCCGCAAGAGTCCCAGGATTGCATTAAGCCTATCGGTCGGATCTTTTCCCCATATGCTGACCGCGCGACGCTTCCGAGTCTGCTCTATCAATTCGTTGGTTTTTTGCGTTTCGCCGAGCGAAAACCAGATCGTATCTTTCAGATATTGCTCGAGGTCGAGCGACGCTAACAGCTGAGCATCGAGTATCCGTCTTGGTCAAGGGCGAACAGGTTGCCAATCGCGTCCTTCACGCAACAACGTGTTTGCCAGAACGATGATGCGCCGCATGACGGCGGTGATAGCCACCTTCTTTGCTTTCCCTGCATTTACGAACTGCTGATATTTGTCACGGAAATCATGATTGAAGCGAATGGCAACCAACGCAGGCATGTAAATTGCCCGTCGAAGTGATGCCCTACCACCAATAATCCGCTCTTTGCCTTGCCACTTGCCTGACTGTTGCGTCATAGGCGCAAGCCCAGCCAGAGCGGCGATCTTTTTGCTGTCGAGATGTCCAAGCTCTGGCATGTCGATCACCAACGTGGTCGCGGTCAATCTGCCGATCCCGGGAATGGTCATGAGGCGTCTGATGCGCTCATCAAGGGTGCCACGCTGCTGAGCGATCTGCGCAATCACTTGATCCAGGGCTTTGATGTCCGTGTCGATGTCATCGATCCGGCGGCAAAGTTGGTCCTTCACAAGCGGGTTGCTCGCTGTGGCGAGACGCGTCTTTGCGGTGATCTGATCTTTGACCATGGCCCGCCTAGCTGTCAGCAACTCTCTGAGATCATGAATATCTTCGCCTTCAATGCCTTGTGGGGCCAGATCAAGGACCACGCCCATTCGTGCCAACATCCTGGCATCAACGCTGTCGGTCTTGGCCAGACGGCCGATAGCCTGAGCAAAGCGCCGCGCTTGCTTCGGATTGACCTTGATGAAAGGCTGCCCCGCCAAGCTGAGGTATCGTTCAAGCCCACGATGATATGCGCCGGTCGCCTCGAAAACGACCAACACCCCCTTATTCTTACCCAGCCATGTGCATAGCTGGGCGAAACCCTCAACCGTGTTGGGCAGGCTGAGTGCTGCGTCTTGGGAATGCCAAAACGCATCCAGGCGGTCTTTCGACACGTCGATCCCGATGGTATCCTTGGCCATCTCTTCTTTCTACCTTTGCTTGTCGTTCGGGCCCGGAGCCCACGTATCCGTTCAGGTCGTAAGAAAAGACGGAGGCTCGCCAAACTCGACCGCGGTCCTGCAAGACCAAGCTCCGCACGGCGCCGCCTCCGCCACAACCCGGCACCGCAGCTGCGGTGCCGGGTTGTGGCTCCCTTTTGCCTCAGGAGCCGGGAATTCTCATAAGACAAGCTCCGCTACTAGGTGGTGCGCCGCATTAATCAGCGATGCGACTTCCTTGAAGGTCGCAGGCCGCACCGCATCGTACCCGCCAAGGAGCATCTTTGCGTCAAGCCCGCTGAACCTGATGGCAAGTTGCTCCGCATTGCCCCGCAGGACATCAAGGTGGATTTTGGGTGCATCGCGATCAGCTTCGGTATGAGCGCCCCGATTTCTCCACGCTATCATTAAGAACACTATCGCCAAAGGAATACTGTCGAGATTTGGGCAGTGCCGTTCGACCGCTTGCAGCTTCGCGAATATACTGAGTCCAGCGGAGTCTAATGAGCTTCGAAAATCCGACGATTGAATAAGTGTAGGTTTGCGTACGGCATCGCGGAGGTAGACGTCTATAGCATCTATCGCCCTAATTAAGGTCATATCTAGAATTAATCGTCTGCTGCGCTTTGCGGAGATGATAGCATCCTTTGGGGACCATACCGTTCGAAGCTCATAAGGGACTTCGTTCACAACCCCGCGTTCAATTCCGTCAAGTCCGACCAGGGCGGTGATTATCAAATGATTGGCGTTTCCAAGTAAGCTTTTGAAAGCTTTTCTAGGCATGCTTCTCTCAAGGTAAAGCTTCATTCTAATTCCAGATATGGCGCGCTTGGTGCGTTTTGAACGCACATCATCCGCTCTGAGAAAGTTGGAACTTCATAAAGGCGGTTGCTCTACCACTTGAGCTACAAGCGCAAGCCCATCATTCTCTAACCGATACCAAAGTGTCAAGCCAGCCAATATCCGCCCAAGCGGCGTCTGGCGCATGAGCGAACGGAAGATTTTGAGGAGCAGGGCTGTACTTTGAACGGCTGCAATGAGGGCGGCAACAATCAACGGAGCCCGGCGTATGGAATGACGGGTATTAGCGTAGACTGACATTCCCGGCGCTGCCTCCGAACGACGTGATCTGGTCGAGACGGGCCATTTTGTGCGGCGGCCTATTCCAACAAGCCCAAGGTGTCGGCCTCGATCATCGCGATGTCGTCGGGAGCAAGGCCGAGCAAACGCCTCGCGGGATATCGCACTTTGATCGAGTTGGGGATGCGGGGATCGACGGGTGCTTCGAGGCCGAACTGGTGAACTTTGGCGGTCGGCTCGATCAGTGGGCGGAAGCGGATCACCAGTTCGTCGGTGCGGGCCTGCCCGCGCAAGTTGCGGGACAGGGCGGCCTTGGGGAACATGCGGCCCTTGCGTTTGCGCAGGCGACCGCGCCGGTCGCGCTTGCTCTTGCGGGGCTGCATCGGGGTGCCGTCGGGTTCGACGTTGTCGCGGATGCGGCGGGCGTTGGCGTCGCGCAGGGCCTTGGCGAGGCGGCGGGTGAGTTTGCGCCGTTCGCTGGGGGCGAGGCGTTGCAGATAGCCTTCGAGCCAGGGGGCGAGATGGTCGAGACCGGCGTCGGCCATGGGTCAGGACTCGGACGGGGGCAGGGGCGCGATCTGGATGCCGTCGGCCCAGATCGAGGTGAGGCGCGGGCCGAGCCATTGGCTCTCGGGCATCATCGGGACCGGCTCGGGCACCATGTCGAGGTGCCATTTGCCGTCCTGGCCGGGCGTGGCGGTGATGGCTTCGCGCAGCGGGAGGGTGATCTGGATGTCGCATTCCGCTTCGGAGAGCATGTCGACCTCGAAGGGGAAGCCATCGGCGCCGCTGGCCAGAAGGTCCGGCTGCTGGCTGCGCAGCCAGTCGCAGATCACGAAGAACAGCGCCGCCGGATCGCCCGCATAGCGGCTGACCAGCACGATCTGGTCGTATTCCCAGGCAAAGCCGCGCTGGGGGCCGAGGCGCGCGACGACCTTGCCCTTTTCCACCCACATGGCCAGACGGTCGGTGTCGCGGGCGAGGTCCGGCATCAGCCGGGCGAGGGCCGCGCGCAGGGAAGCCGGTTTCTTCATCGGGCCGGGTCTCTGGTGTCGGGCGCGTGGGGGCGGCGCAGGGCGAGGTGATGGGGCAGGGCCAGCGCCCAGGCCGTGGCCGCGCCTGCGAGGCTGGCCAGCGTGATCGCGCCGATCAGCAGGTTATCCATGGCCGGTGTCCGACGCGGCGGGCGCGGGAAGGCCGATGCGCTTGCGGAACAGCCAGGCCGCGCCATCGAGCAGCAGCGCAAAGCCGACCATGCCCTGGGCCATGGCGATCAGCACGGCGGCCACCGGGTTGAGGTGATAGAAGCTCACCAGCACGACCGAGACGGTCGCAAAAGCGGGCAGCGCGGAGACCTCGCCGATCGCCACATAGCGGCGGCGGCGGTGCCAGTGCGCGGCCAGCGCGGGATCGAGCGGGGGATCGCCCGCCAGCCCATAGAGCCGCAGGCCCAGCTTGGCCGCGACCACAGTGGCCGCCGCAAACAGGCTGGCCACCCACCAGAAGAAGAAGTCGCGCCAGTCGGTAAAGTCGCTGCCCATGGATCAGTCCCAGAGGTTGGTGGTGTCGAGAGTGGAGACCGGATCGCCGGTCGGCGGATCGGGCAGGAGCACCCGAGTGCCCGCCGCGATCAGCGCGGTTTCGCTCAGGCCCGGATTGAGATCGAGCGCCTGCTCGACCACGCCCCCGGCGGTGGTGCCCAGTGTGCGCCAGCAGATTGCGTCGAGCATGTCGTCCTGCTGCGCGGTGGCGGTGACCGCCATCAGATCAGATCCACGGCGTTGCGGTTGGTGGCGATCAGGTCGCGCACGGCCTCGGTGGTCATCCGGCGGTAGTCGCTGGCGGTGAGCTTGTCGTCTTCGGCGCGGGCATCGCCATGGCCGGTGGCGGTCACGTCGCGGTGGGTTTCGGAGAGTTCGGCCGCCGCCGCGCAGCGCACCGCGCGGGTGTAGAGGACCACGGCGCGCGACTGGCCGTTGATCGTGCGGGTCGGTTCCACCCCGGCCAGACTGGTGCAGCCTTCGGCCTCGCGCATGGCGCGCCACAAGGCGAGTTCGCCCTCGACAGTCAGGAGACCGCTTTCCAGCGCGGCGACGAGGCGGGCATGGGTGACGATCTGGCCCAGGCGCAGTGCGTCGCGCATGGCGTTGCAGTCGATGTCGGGCCACCAGCCATCGCCCGACACCACCGCGCCGGGCGGCGAGACGGGATCTGCGGGGACGGTTACGAAGCTCATGCAGGAGGCCTTTCAAAAGGGGTGGCCAAAAAAGGGGTGGGGGGTGAGGGCGCGGGCGAGGGGAGCGGATGCTTCCCCGACCGTTCCCGCCCCCCGGCGCGGGTGGCGCAGCCGGGTGTCAGGGGGAGGAAAGCTTCTTGAGGTCGGCGGTCAGGCGTTCGACCGCCTTTTTCACGCCCGCGCTGCCGTCGAGTTCGAGCGCGCGGGTCAGATGGGTGAGCGCGGCATCGACGAGCGCGCGCTTGCCCCCGGCCCGCTGGCTTTCGGCCTCGGGATCGAAGGCTTCGGCTTCGGCCTGGAAGGCAAGGCCGATGGCCTTGTGAAGCTTGGCGCGGACCTGATCGGGCATGTCGTGGTCGGCGGTGAGGGCCAGCGTTTCCTCGAGGACCGCGCGCGGAACGCCCGGTCCCACGCGCAGCGCGCTCTCGGCCACTTCCTCGGCCAGCAGGACCGCCGCGCCGCGTTTGTAGCGTTCGGGCAGGGCAAGCCGGGCGGCCAGCACATGGTCGCCCAGTTCGAGGGCGAGCGGCCAGTCGGCAATGTCGATCGCCCAGACCAGCATCGTGCCCACGATGTCATCCTGCACCGGCGGGTTGGCGGCAAGCGCCCCGGCCAGCCACGCGCGATAGCGTCCGATCATCCCGGCCTTGGCCACAATCTTGCGCTCGACCGACTGGATCGTGCGCAGCGTGGCCAGATCCTGGCCCAGGGCGGCGAGCAGCAGCGCATATTCGCTGGCGACCGCGCCGGTGGTCGGCATCGGGGCAGGCTGGGCGGGATCGCGCGGGCGCAGGGCGCCATCGCCTGCCTGGGCGGCGCGGTGGCGTTCGCGGTGGCGGCGGGCAAGCGACATGGCAGCAGAACTCCGGCATGGGAAAACCCTGCCCGGCGCGGCCCCGCGACTGTGGGGAACATACCGGGCCGGGCAGGGGAAGGGGGCGCATCACCGCCCCCTTTTGGGCAGGGAGGCCTTAGGGCTTGGCGGCGAGGCGGATGTTCTCGACGAGGGCGGTCTTGCCGTAGTCCTCGACCACGTAGGACAGGTTCGCGCTCTCGTAGTTGGCCACGCGGCTGTATTCGCCCTCGTCCTTGAGCTGGCGGCGGCGGGTTTCTTCCTGCTCGTAGATGGCCAGATTTTCGAGGCTGGTGATCAGCAGGGCATTGGCCGGGAAAAACGGCACGCGCACGGCGGGAAGGCCACCGATCTGCTTTTCCGAACGCAGGATGCGGTCGCGCGCTTCCTGCTGCATGGCGCTGTCGCCCGCCGCGTTGATCATCGGGAAGTACTTGTCGTGGACGAGATCGCGCCCGGCGATCACGACCAGATCGGTGCTGTCGCGCTGCCATTCGTCGAGCAACTCGATCGCGTCGATCACCAGCGCGTCGAGGTTCACATAGTCGGCCTTGGCGGTGTCGGCATTGCCCGCGCCGGTGTTGGCGTCCTTGTTGAACAGCTCGACCCCCGAGGCGATGTAGATCGCCTTGGTGCCGTCGGGCGTGAGGTCGCCGTCCTCCATCCACCGCGCCGGGGCGACGGTGCGGATCTTGTGGAGCCAGCCCTTGTTGACGTCCTGGAGCAGCGGGTTGGCCGCGCGGTCGGTCTGCGGGGCGACGCTGGTGCCGTTCCACCCGATCATGATGGTGTCGCGGCCCTGCTGCTTGAGGATCGCGTCGCGCAGGATCGTTTCGAACTCGGGCTTGTGGCGCCAGGCGTCGAGCTTGGCATAGGGGATCGCCCAGTCGAAGTCGGTCTTCTCGCAGCGATAGGTGTCCATCTCGCTGGTGTCGGTCGGATCGGTGGGCTGGCGCCGGGTGTTGTTGGCGGTGTTGGTCCGCCCGGAGATCGGGCGGGTGACGCCGATGCCGACCTTCTGCCCTTCCTGATCGGGCACGAGGATCATCGAGATCGAGGAGAGGAACTCGCTCGATTGCTGGATGCGTTCGACCAGCGTCTGCTGGACCGCCGGGGCGACGGTGAACTGGACCGAGGCATCGGGCACGCCGTTGATCAGGGCGATCTGGCTGACATAGGAATTGAAGAGAACGCGGGTGGCGTTGCGCATGGATCGGGTTCCTTGGAAGAGGGGATGGGGGGAAGTCTCCCCGTGTCAGCAGTCGGTGCGGATGCGGCCATCGCCGCCGGTGGCGGGCTGGCGCTGGGCAAAGGCCATGGCGGGCGTCTGTTCGAGCGCGGTCTGGATCGCGGCGACCTGTCCTTCGATCTGGGCGCTGCGTTCGGCGCTGGCCTGGGCGAAGGCCTGAACGCTGCCCGCGATTTCGGTCATGGCCTTGCCCATCGCGGCAAAGGCCGCCGCGTCGGGGCCGGGATGACCGGAGGCGGATTGGGCCGACGATCCCTGCGCGGGCGGTGCTTGCGGGGCCGGATCGGCGGGGCGCTGGGTGGCCAGCCCGTCGAAGAAGGCCGCGATCCGGCCCAGCAGGCCGATGGCCGGATCGGGGTTCGCCTCGTCGGCCAGTTCGAGCTGGAACTCCTCGGCCACCGAGAACAGGTTGGCCGGGTCGATCTTGCGCCCGCGCAGCGGCGAGCGCTCGCCCTGCGCGGCGGCAAAGGCGAGCATTTCCGTGCCCAGGCTCGCCGGGCTGTCGGTGACGGCAAGGCCCACCAGATAGGCCTTGTTGGTGCCCGCGAAATTGGGGCTGATCTCGATCGAGGTATAGAGCTTCTGGCCCGCCTTGTTCATAGCCACGAGCGGATCGAGCGCCTCGATCTCGGCGAACAGGGCCAGACGCTGCTCGGTCTTGCCGCCCACCTCGATCGACACGGTCTGGGTGCGCAGCGACAGCACGTCGCCCAGCGCCTGAAACGGCGGCTCGGCGGTCACCCCCCGGATATGTTCGAGGTTCACCCGCGCGGCATAGGTAGCGGGATTGTAGGTCTCGGCGGCGTCGATCAGCCACTGGCGCTCGATGGCGCGGCCATCGGTGGTGGCGCCTTCGAGCGCGACGCGAAAGAAACGGGACTTGGGCATTGATGGCTCCGTGCCAGGACGTTGCGGCGGGACGGGCTCAACAGGCCCCGGATCGCGCAACATCTCAACGCGCGCGCGTTGTGCCCGGCCCGCTCACAACGCCGCCCCGCCGACTTGGGGCGCGAGGGGCCATAGCGTGGCCCTCATGGACGCTTCCCCCGCTTCTGAAACCCCGTCTCCCCCAGCTCCGTCTTCCGTCGCCGCGCAGGTCGCCCAGCGGATCGAGGCCCGCTCGCTCTACTGGCGGGGCTGGTCGCTCGCGCAGATCGCCGAGGAACTGGCCCTGCCGGTCTCGACCCTGTCGAGCTGGAAGCAGCGCCAGCGCTGGGACACCGCCAGCCCGCGCGCCCGCGCCGAGGAATGCCTGTGGGTCCGCTATCAGACCCTGCTCGCCAAGGAGCAGAAGACCGGCAGTGACTTCAAGGAGATCGACCTGCTGGGGCGCCAGTTCGTGACCTTTGCGCGGATCGGCAAGTTCTCTGGCGAAGAAGGCAACGAGGCCGATCTCAACCCGGCGCGCAGCAAGGGCGCGCGCACCACCAATGCGAAGAAGGAACAGGCCAAAAACCTGATCACCCCCGAGATGGTCGCGGCCCTGCGCGCCGACATGCAGGCGGGCCTGTTCGGCCATCAGGAGACCTGGCTCTCGACCACGCATCTGCGCACGCGGATGATCGTCAAGTCGCGCCAGATCGGAGCGACGTGGTATTTTGCGCGCGAGCGGCTGCTCGTCGCGCTCGAAACCGGCAAGAACCAGATCTTCCTCTCGGCCTCGCGCGCCCAGGCCAACATCTTCCGCGCCTATATCGTCCAGTGGGTGCAGAAGGTGTGCGGGGTGAGCCTCAAGGGCGACCCCATCGCGATCCAGCGCGGGGAAGGGGAGGACGGCGCCCCGCTCGACCCGGTCGAACTCTACTTTCTGGGCACCAACTACCGCACTGCGCAGGGCTATCACGGCGACGTGGTGATCGACGAATGCTTCTGGATCTACGGGTTCGAGGAGCTGTTCAAGGTCGCCTCCGCGATGGCGACCCACAAGATCTACACGCGCACGCTGTTCTCCACCCCCAGCACGCTCGCCCACGAGGCCTATCCGATGTGGAGCGGCGACCGCTTCAACCGGCGCCGCGCGCGGGCCGACAAGGTGCGCATCCCGATCGACCATGACGTGCTCAAGGATGGCGCGCTGGGGGCCGACGGCATCTGGCGGCAGATCGTCACCGTGTTCGATGCCATCGCCAAGGGCTTCGACCTCGTCGATCTTGCCGAACTGCAACGCGAAAATTCGGTCGACGAGTTCGACAACCTGTTCCGCTGCCTGTTCCTCGACGACAGCCAGAGCATGTTCCCCTTCGAGATCATGCGCCGCTGCATGGTCGACAGCTGGGACGTCTGGCGCGATGTCCAGCCCTATGCCGCGCAGCCCTACGCGGGCGAGGTCTGGCTGGGCTATGATCCCAACGCCAGCGAGGCGGGCACGGGCGACGATGCCGCGCTGGTGGCCATCGCCGCGCCGCTGGCGCCGGGCGCGCGCTTCCGCGTGCTGGAAAAGAAGCGGCTCAAGGGCCTCCAGTTCGACCAGCAGGCCGCCGCGATCCGCGAGATGGCCGGGCGCTATCGCGTCACCCGCATCGCCATCGACGTGACCGGCGCGGGCAGGGCGGTCGAGCAGCTCGTGCGCAAGTGGTTCCCGCTGGTCACCGCGATCACCTATTCGCCGCTGTCCAAGAGCCAGATGGTGCTCAAGGCCAAGAACGTGATCAGCGCCGGGCGTCTGGAGTTCGACGCGGGCTGGATGGACATGATGAGCGCCTTCATGGCGATCCGCCCCGAGATCACCAAGCACGGCATCACCTATGTCGCGGGTCGCGCCGGGGGCGTGGGCCATGCCGATCTGGCCTGGGCAGTGATGCACGCCCTGTTCTTCGAACCGCTCGACGCCAGCGAGGGCATCGGCGGCACGTCCACCATGGAGATTTTCGATGCCTGATACCCCGGCCCTTCCGGTGGAGGTCGCGCCTGTTCTGTCCGCAGACCAGTCCGCAAGCCCGCCTGCCAGCCCGCCTGCATCCACGATTGCCTTTGCCTTCGGCGACGCGGAAAGCGTGCTCGACCGGCGCGAGCTGTTCGACCTGTTCGAGGTCGCCCACAATGGCCGCTGGTACGAGCCGCCGATCCCCCACGCCGGGCTGGGCCGCTGCTATCGCATGGCCGCCCATCACCAGAGCGCCATCCTGCTCAAGCGCAACCTGCTGGTCTCCAGCTTCGTGCCCAGCCGCTGGCTGTCGAAGGCCGACTTCGCGCGCTGGGCGCTCGACTGGCTGATCTTCGGCAATGCCTATCTCGAGGTCGTGCCCAATCTGGCGGGCCGCGCCGCCGCGCTGCGCCCGGCCCCGGCGGCCTTCACCCGCGTCGGCCTCAAGCCGGGGCAGTTCTTCTTCGTGCCCGGCATGTACCTGCACGACGCGGTCGAGTTCCGCACCGGCTCGATCCACCATCTGGTCGAGCCCGACCCGATGCAGGAAATCTACGGGATGCCCGAATATCTCTCGGCGCTGCAATCGGGCCTGCTCAACGAGAGCGCCACCCTGTTCCGCCGCAAATACTACATCAACGGCAGCCACGCGGGCTATATCCTCCACGTCAGCGACGAAAACTTCACCGAACGGGACAGCGAGGCCCTGCGCGAGGCGATGCGCCGGAGCAAGGGACCGGGCAACTTCCGCAACTTCTTCATCCACATCCCGCGCGGCAAGCCCGATGGCGTGAAGATCATCCCGATCGGCGAAGTAGGCGCCAAGGACGCCTTCACCGAGATCAAGGACATGACCGCCCAGGACATGCTGGCCGCCCACCGCGTGCCGCCCCAGTTGCTGGGCATCGTGCCCAAGAACACCGGCGGCTTCGGCAACGTGGTCGATGCCGCGCGCACGTTCTACCAGCTGGAAATCGTCCCGATCCAGCAGCGCATGGCCGAAGTGAACGACTGGCTGGGCGCGGCGGCGGTCACCTTCCAGATCCCTGATGTCGCGAGCCCTGCCACGCCGGGCGCTGCCTGACGCGGCCAAAAGGCTGGCCTATCAACCCAAGACCCCGCCCGTCCAGAAGTGTCGCCCGAAGCGCCGATCAGAGGCGGGGGAAGGGGCGCGCCAACGCCCTCTCCGACGACCGTTGCATCGTCACGTCCCGAACGGGCCCTGCCCGGACCATCCCGCCTGCCGAATCGGCGATGGAACATATAAGGAACGAATGCGATGCTGTCGACTCTGCCGTCCGCCCCCGAAGCTCTCCCTGACGATCCCATGAGCGCGATTGCCCCGATCCGCCCGCCCGCGCCCTACATCGGGGGCAAGCGGATGCTGGCCAAGCGCCTGGTCGAGCGCATCAACGCGGTGCCCCACACGCTCTATGCCGAGCCGTTCGTGGGCATGGGCGGGATCTTCTTCCGCCGCGACCAGCGCCCGAAATGCGAGGTGATCAACGACTGGAGCGATGACGTGGCCACGTTCTTCCGCATCCTCCAGCGCCACTACGTGCCGTTCATGGACATGCTGCGCTGGCAGATCACCAGCCGCGCGGGCTTCGACCGCCTGCGTCGGCAAGACCCGTCAACCCTGACCGACCTCGAACGCGCCGCCCGCTTCCTCTACCTCCAGCGCCTGGCCTTCGGTGGCAAGGTGGCCAGCCGCAACTTCGGGGTGGACACCACCATGGGCGCCCGCTTCGACGTCGCCAAGATCGGCCCCCTGCTCGAAGCCGCCCACGAACGCCTGACCGGCGTGGTGATCGAGCACCTTCCCTGGAGCGACTTCATCACCCGCTACGACCGCCCCGGCACCCTGTTCTACCTCGACCCGCCCTACTACGGCTGCGAGAAAGACTACGGCGCCACCCTGTTCGATCGCAGCCAGTTCACCGCCATGGCCGCCCAGTTGCGCACCCTCAAAGGCAGCTTCATCCTCTCCCTCAACGACCACCCCGAAGTACGCCGCATCTTCGAAGGCTTCACCATCACCCCGGTCCCCGTCCGCTACACCGTCGGCGGCATGGCCCAGAGCAAAATCGCCGGTGAAGTGATCATCAGCGCCTGAAAACTACCGCCCCCGCCTGGCCAAACTAGCTGGGCGGGGGAGGGCAGGTTCCGCCTTCAAACCCGACGTAAAACACCTCAGTCCAGCTCGTCCGAAGCTGCCGTCCATTCAAGATCTTGCAAGCGCCAGATGGCGCACCATGCGGGCCTTGAGCAACTCCACCAGTTCGGGCTGCATAAAGGCAAAGTTGTCCGGCAAGAGTTAGCTATGCAGATCTGGGCAGCCCTCCGGATAGGGGCAATGATGCGGCGACGGACACTTAGGCTAACAAAATTAGTGATTTTACCACACCTCGTGCCGACTTTGCAAATTTTTCGTTGAAATATCCATGAGGCGGCCTATCTATCGAGGATAGAGGTTGCCATGCTTTTCGAACTATCGATTGAAAATTTTTACTCCATTAAGGAACCGCAGGTGATCGACTTGCGGGTTGCTGGCAATGCGCCGGACCTGCCGGGGCGCTTTGCCCCGATCTGGGCAGGAGCCTCCGAGCGTGCTCCCAAAGTGGTGGCGATTTTTGGCCCCAACGCAGCGGGCAAGTCGACGGTGCTGCGGGCCCTGTCCTTCATTGCCTGGTTTATTCGTGACAGCTTTCAATTGGCGCCCAACGGCCGGTTGCCGTTCGAGCGATTCAACAATCGGGAAGGCCTGAATTCACCGACCCGCCTGTCGCTGTCGATCGCCGGATTTTCCGACCCCAGCGATCCAACCTCGGCGCCCTGCAAGTACACCTATTCAGTCGAGATTGGAGGAATGGAAGACGCGCAGCCCATGGTGCTGAGCGAAGCGATCTATTATTGGCCAGAAACAACAAAGCGCAGGGTCCGCCTTTTTTCACGCGACGAAACCGGTAAGGTCACGGCAGGCCCTCCGTTCCAACTCGGTGGTTTTCGTCAGGCTTTGGAGAAGATTCTTCGCCCCAATGTCAGCGTGCTGGCAACGCTCGCACAGCTCAAACATCCTTTGTCGACCCAGCTCTGGGAAGCCGCGAATTCGGTGTCGTCAAACATTTTGATCGAAAGATCGGATGGAGTCGAAGACCTCGTCGTTCGACATTATGCCGAAAATCCGGCGTTGATCGAGGCACTTAACCGAGAGATCGAACGCATCGACCTTGGCATCCGTTCGATGCGGATCGAGACGGGCCCGAGCGGTCCGATCGCATTGTTTGTGCACGAAGGACACGACGGGCCTATGCCGCTGGTTCTTGAGAGCCATGGAACGAGAACCTTCCTGCGCCTCTACCCTTTCCTGCTTCGCGCTTTGGAAACTGGCGGCGTCGCGGTGTTGGACGAACTCGACACGGCAATCCATCCGCTCATTCTGCCCGAAATCATCCGCTGGTTCCATGATCCCGCGCGCAACCCGCGCGATGCCCAGCTCTGGATGACCTGCCACAACGCCTCTTTGCTCGAGGAACTGGTCAAGGAAGAGGTACTCTTCTGCACCAAATCCGCGACCGGGCAGACCGAGGTCTTTGCACTTCAGGATGTGCAGGCGGTGCGGCGCGACGACAACTATTATCGCAAGTATCTTGGCGGCGTCTACGGCGCCCTTCCCCAGATCGGATGAGCCGGCGGCGGGCAGCCGTTCCGCAACGGCGTCGATACTTCATCGGCTGCGAGGGCGAGAGCGAACAGGGTTATGTCGCGCTGCTCGCTCGTCTGGCTGGGCTACGCAGGAGCGCGGTCCATCTCGACGCAGTGCTGCTTCAGCCTGGCGGAGGAGACCCGCTGGCGCTGGTCGAACTGGCAGATAGAAAGGCTGATGAGCGCGAAAGGAGAAGCGGGGCTTTTGCGGGACGCTTTATCCTTCTTGACGACGACAAGCTCGGACAGGCACCCGCGCGCGATGCCAGAATCGAGGCAGTACGGGCGAGAGGCCGTTTTCAGCTCATCTGGCAACGTAGCTGCCATGAGGCGTTGTTGCTGCGGCATCTGAAAGGCTGCAGCCAACGCAGGCCAGGTAATACACCCAGGGCCCTGGCTGACCTTGAACGGGAATGGCAGGGCTATCGCAAAGGTTTGCCGGCCGCTCGGCTGGCCGATCGTATCGATGAGGATGCCCTTGGCAGGGTTGCAGCAGTCGAACCTGAACTTGCGATCCTCCTGGCCGCGATCGGCTTCGTCTGAACGATCTGCTCAGTCCAATGGGGAAGCCGCGACTTCAATTCCACGGTGCCAGTGCAAGGCCAGCACTTTGGATTCGGGTGGCGCATGATTCGCAAAGGCGAAGTGACGGAACACCAGGCATTATCTTGGAGCCTTTGGCCTGGCGATAATCCTTGATCACATTGGCACCGCACGCCGAGCAGACGACGTCAGATCCGGCCTCGTCAATCCTCGCACGAGCTATTTGAGCAAACTCCGGTGCCACGACCTCGACGAACTGAAACCAGCGCTCTGAGTGCGGCTCGATGCGTTCAAGATGATCGGCGACATCGCTTTGGAAGTGCCGGTCGAGCCAGCCAATAGTGACGTGGCGGCGTGTCTCATCATTCTCGACGAGCGTCGCATATAGATCTGCCAGTTGGTGAAAGCTTTCCAGATCGAATGTCGCGGCGAGTAGCCGATGGTCCCGAAGCCCGGAGACAAAGCGCCAGGCGCAGCTGTAGGTATCTTCGAGCAGCCTGCACCGCATCTGGCGTGTTGACGCTGCATTGTCTGGCGTGGTTATGGCTTCGAGAACATCGAGGTTGTAGTGCCATGGGTTCGCCTTGAGGTCGTAGCGCCACATGTCAAGATAGCCTGAATCGCGAAAAACCTTGGCAATCCTGGCGTCGTGCTCCGGCTGGATGACAAGAAGTTCAAGAACGTCTGAGAGCGTCTCAATCTGGGGAGCGAGCGTGCGGGCCTCCTCCAGGACGGCATCGGTACAGTCCTGCATCCCGGCCACCGGGTTGGGTCTTGCTGCGCGAGCAGCCAACTCCTCTGGTGAGACCAGCTCCAGCATATCGGAAAGCGGTTCCAACAATGGGCTGTCGAGCAGTTCCTGGGGGGTGCAATAATCAGGATCGGAAACAAGAGAGATCCCGCCGGCAGCGAAGGCTCGAGCAATGAGACGCGAGCAATATTCGCGGTTGTTTCTAGGACCACCACTCCCGCGAAGTGAACGCCCTGCTTCGATGGCAGAATAACGTGTGCCGATCTTCGATCGGACAAAATCAGTCACGAGGTCGAGTGAAGCAGCTTCGATCGGGGACCGCAGCCTCAGGACGAAGACCTGGTCGTCGGGTCCAAAGAGTTCGCGTTGAATGTTATAGGCATGAACATTATCGGCGGTTGAGTCGATAAACGATCCCGCGCCGACACAGATCATTGCGTGCGAGACCTCCTCGCCGCTGCGCTCACGCATCCGGACATTCTCCGGATCGGCTGGCGCAGTCAGCACGATGTCACCACGCTTCAAACGCTCGACCATGATACGCCGTCGTTGCATCGCCTCACATGCTCAGTTGCTGACTTTGTCGCCAGGCGACCGGATCTTTGAAATCGTACTCCCATCCGAACTTGTAGGAAAGGGACTGCGGCGTTGGTCTGTGGCGGCGACAAAACTGGGGCACCGGATGTCGTCCCCCACTTGGGGGCGTGGACCAAAATGCCAACAATAGAGAGCTTATGGCCGATCTACGAACCGAAGGCATCCTTCCGGTTGGTCCTCCGGCTCGGCATCCCGGTAGCGATTGTCGGTTCTGTGAACGAAAGGCAGATCAGGTCAATCGGCGTCCGGAAGGAGACGTTCCGGACCGTCGCAATCATAGCCATTGCGGGCCTGCAAGAGGCTGGTGCGGGACCGGTTGCCGCCGTGTAGGAGTAGTGCGCCGTGCGCCCCTGGGCTTTTCTCTCAGACCCCGCGCGCCGGGCTTGCCCCCACGCCCCGCCCCCACGCTTCTGGGGTGGTTTCTACGCAAGGTCCGGAGATCAAACGCAAGCCGGAAAGTGGCGGAAACCCTGTAATTCCGGGGCCTTTCGGCCCTTCACATTGTAATGTGAGGAGCGACGCGTTTCCACGCACCTCGCAACATGTCCGAAAACGCTGCCGATCCAGATCTGGCGCGGCTTTTGCGCCTCGGCCCCTGCCGAGCCCCGGAGCGGCGCAAGCCGGTCCGTTCGACGGTGCCGTCTGGCGCGTCGGTGCTGCTTTCGGGATGCCGGTTGGGCCTGCTGCGTCCATCAGATAGCGTATCGCGAAGCGATTCCTTTTCCCTTTTAAATTCTCAGGCGGGGTACTCCCTACTCACTGAACTCGCACTCGGGGAACTGGAAGGGACCTCGTCGAGACGGGCGCCGATCGCGTCGAGGACGCGGGCCATCTGCTTGTCGCCGGGGTGCAGGGCGCTGCCCAGCGTGCCCAGCGGACGGGCGAGGAGGGCTTGCCGCTCGGCGGCCTGCGCCTTCTTGCGGGCCTGGATGGCCTCGGCCCGCTGACGACCGCCGACCAGTTGGGCGAACCGCTGTTGCACGGCGGCGACCAGCCTGGTCGCGAAGGCATAGGCGTTGCTGATCTGCTCGCGCTGGGGGCCTTCGGCCGGGCTGCGCCCGGTGCGGCGTGTGCGGCGCACCTTGTCGAGGAAGCCATGCTCCTTGAGCGCCTCGATCGCGCGCACGACGGTGGCGCGCGCGAGGCGCGCCTTCGCGCAGATCGTGTCGAGCGCCGGATCGCAGCGGCCCGAGGCGAAGTCGACGAAGCCGAGCAGCACCTCGAGCACCCAAAGCCCGTTGCTGCCCAGCGGTCCCTCGCGCTCGCCCTTCTTCTTGTGATGCGTGTTGTACTCGCGCGCGACCTGCAAAAGCTTGTCGCGCCAGCGCAAGGCATCGCCCACGCGCCCGCCGCAGATCGGGCGGAAGATCTGGGCGCGCGGATCGTGTTCGTCGTAGCTGTTCCGGCGCGGGGTACGCTCGAAGCGCGTGCCCTCTTGCAGGGCTTTGATGCGCCAGCCGACGAGATCGCCGATGGAGGCCGTCGTCATGCGCGGCCTCCCTTGCAGGCTACCGCCTGGGGACGGCCAGCAGGCTTTCGACCGGCGCCAGACCCTCCGAGATCAGATCCGCCCATTCCTGGGCCAGTTCCCGACGCCTGGGCATGTACGAGGCGCGATTGTAGGCCGACTCGACCTTGTCCTTGGGCACATGCGCCAGCATCAGGTCGATGATCGCCCGGTCGGCGGGGCGATTCTGCTCGATGGCCCGCTCGTTCATGATCGTGGAGAACGTCGAACGCCAGCCGTGGGGAACGTGCTTCCCCTCGAAGCCCGCGACGCGGCGATACGCCACGTTCAGCGCATTCTCCGTGATGGGCCGATGCGCGTGCCGCGCCGAAGGGAACAGATACCGCCGGTTGACCCCGAACAGGCGCGCTGCCTTCACCGTGGCCACTGCCTGCCGCGAGAGCGGCAGGATGAACTCGAAGGCCTCGCTCTCGGCATGCTCCTTGCGCAGCTTCATTTTCTCGGCCGGAACCCGCCAGATCGGGTTGGGTCCGTCCAGATCCTCGAACTCGTGCGGTTCGGCCCACTGGATCATACCCGGACGCGCCGCTGTCAGCGCGAGCAGGCGCGAAGCAAGCTTGGTCGTGGGATGCCCCGGCACGGCCTCGTAGGCCATCAGGAAGGCCCGCGCTGCGTCCAACTCGCGAAAGGCCGGCTGCTTGCGCTTGCGCACGGGTTGCAGCGCCGCCCCGACGAAGGCCGCCGGATCGGTCTCGGCAATATCCGAGGCAATCGCATAGCGAAAGACCGCCGAAATCCGCTGCCTCAGACGATGCGCCGTCTCGACCGCACCACGCATCTGCACCCGGTCGAGTACCGCCCTGACGTCGACCGGCTTGATCTCGCCCAGCGGACGCCCGCCCAGGTAGGGGAATACCTCGTTGGTCAGACTGGTGATGACGTCGCTGGCATGCCGCTCCTTCCACTGCGGAGCCTGCATCGTGTGCCAGCGTTCGGCCACGACCTGAAAGGTGCTGTTCGCATCCACCCCGGCAATCCGCCGCAGCGCCGCGCGCCGCCGCTCGTCGCCTGGATCGACGCCCTGGCGCAGCAACGCCCGCGCATCGTCCCGCATATCCCGCGCCCGCTTGAGCGAAATCTCGGGGAAGGAGCCGAACACCAGCCCGCGCTCCTTGCCACCGAAGCGATATTTCCAGCGCCAGCCTTTGTGCCCGCCGGTCGTGACATGCAGATACAAGCCCAGCCCGTCGAAAAGCTTGATCGGCTTGGTGCCAGGCACGACTGCCTCGCACTCCTTGGTGGTCAACATGCGATACCCCCAATTGCTCGGAACGATACCCCCACGGTTCCCCCATGGCGGTTGAGCTGCCCTGAAACAAAATGGGAACACCAGCAAGCCGAAATTCGCCAAAACGCAGGAAAAGCGCGGTTTTCCGCGCTTTCTTGGGATCAGCTAAAAAGGAGGGGTGGCGGAAGAGGTGTCAACCTGACAAAATCTCTAAGTGTCTGTTATTGAACGAATGGAAATCGAGGAAATGCCTGTTTCACCATAGATCAAACCATAGAGTCATTTTTTCCTCAGTTTGATTCCTGCGATTGCGGTCATACTAAAAGGGGATGCCCCCAGCGGAAGGTATCAGGGTCAACCTGATACCCTTGTTGAGAACAGGATGTTCGTACCCGCTCGGACTGCGTTCTTCAGGCGTGTTAAGATGCTGCTTTACCCTGGAATCGGTGTGCTCTATGGGTTGAAGGGCACACGCACCCTGACCAGGGCCGAACGGCAATACGCGATGCCTGCCAGCTAGCTGATCCCGTGCAGCGAACCGGCGGCCTTAACCTGCTATCATCGTAGAAATCGAAGGCGTATGTGAACCACGCACCGCCCCATGCACTTTTACTGCGCGACCTTCTATCTCATGTGGGTCGTGCCGGAAAAAATGTAACCTGCGTAACATCGGCGGAAATCCGCCGTTTTTGACGTAACCGCTCACGTAACATCGAGATGATGAGATTACATCAGAGAAGTGTAATTTTTTCAGAGAGAGAACCCTAGGATTTCCGGGCGGATTACATTTTTCGGGCGCTGGGGTTGCGTCGGATTACGTCCGTGCGACTACGCCAAAATAGCGTGCAATTTCATATAGATAGCGTGGATTTGACGGCTCGACCCGGCAGAAGTTACATGCTTCCGCCTATCCCCTGGGCAACTTTGAGCGGATTGTTTGCGATTTTGCGCGTCGAGTGTTCGCGAACCGGGCGTTCCGGGTGCATCAAAATGCATCAGCGCCTCGCTCTATATCACGCCCGCGCGGCCAAGGAAGCCCGCCATTTTTCGCAGGGTTAGTGGATGCATCAAAACCGACACGAAAAGCGCGCGGGCGAGGCGGGGGGAAAAGCGCGTTTTGAGGGGTGGCAGCACCGAGGGCCGGGCCGGGGGCGGCGGGGCTGCGGATTTGCCGGGGTTTCGTCGGGCGAGAGGGCCGGTCGGTGGCTGGCAGTGGGCTGGTAGGGCGCGCAACAATCGTGCGCGATTTCGAGCGCCAGTTCCCCGCGACGGGAATGTCTCTTTTATGTTGACAGAATTACCCCATCGTCACATATAAATGACGCATGGAAACGCAGCAGACGCCCGCTTTCAAAGACTGGTTCAACGCGCTTCGCGATGTGAAAGCCCAGTCGAAGATCGCGGGCCGCATTGCTCGTTTCGAACTTGGCCTCATGGGTGACGTGAAGTCAGTCGGGGATGGAGTGTCAGAAGCCCGGATCGACTTCGGCCCCGGCTATCGCCTCTATTTCACGCGCCGGGGCACGCAGTTAATCATCCTGCTGATCGGCGGGGACAAGTCCAGCCAGCAGCGGGACATCGCGAAGGCAAAGGAAATGGCGGCTCAGATACCCTGAACCGCCATCATGGAAATATGACCATCTCTGCATAGCCCGAGAAGGGAATGGATATGACTATCGAACTCACGCCTTTCGACGCAGCCGAGTATCTCACCGAACCGGAAGACCAGGCCGAACTGCTCGCGGATGCTCTGGAAACCTGCGACGTGCACGTCATTGCCAAGGCGATTGGCATTGTCGCCCGCGCGCATGGGATGACGGAACTGGCGAAGGAAACCGGGATCAAGCGCCAGCAACTCTACCGTTCGCTTGGCCCAGACGGAAATCCGACGCTGGAAACCATGCTGAAGGTGCTGCCGGCGCTCGGCCTCAAGATGCGGATCGAAGCGGCGGCCTAAGCGGCCGTCTTCACCCGCTCGCGGAACCGCACGGCCTCCACGCCCAGAGCGTTGTTCAGTTCGAGGAACACGGACTGGAGCGGGGCGATCTCCAGTTCGAAGAAGGCATCGGTGGCCTTGGTCACGTCGCCAAAGCCACCCGCGTTGGCTGGTACGATGCCCAGCAGTTGGGGCGGGACGCGGTGGGCGGCGAGCACGTCGTCGCGGGTCGTGTTCTTGATGCCGAGGAACTCGTCCTTGGCGCCCACTTCGGCGATCGGCAGGATCCTGATGCCGCTTTCCTTGCCGTCGGGGGCGTGGACGAAGAGGTTGCGGAAGTTGCCCGGTCCCTTCGAGCGCTTGAGCGCCTCGCGCATGGCGTCCACGTCGCCATCGGCGAAGGCCCCGGTTGCGTAGAGGATATAGCCCGCGTGGCTGCCGTTCTCGAAATAGCGGCGGCGGAACAGGGTGGCGTTCTCGTTGAGCAGGGCCGATTGCAGCGCCGAGAGATACTCGGGCAGGCCATAGATCTCCTGATTGATGTCGGGGGCCATGATCTGGTGGACGGTGCCGGGCTCAAAAGCCACCTCGTTGCGGAAGCCGGGCACCCACCAGAACTCGCCCGGCTCCAGCCCGCGCCGGGTGAACTTGGCCAGCGCATGATCGAGGCGCAGCAACTGGCCGAGGCGATTGCGCACTTCCTGCACATAGGCGTTCCCGAGGACGAGGTAGTCCTGCACCATCCCGGCAAAGGCCCGGCGCGAGAGCTGGGGCGTGGGATCGAGGCTGGACGCCAGCATGTTGCGCTTGAGGATGATCGCGCTCGAATGGTGGGGGGATGCGCGGAACGAGCGCGAGAGCCCTTCGAGCGAGATCGGCGGTTCGTACCAGCGCTGGTTGTGCCAGCATTCGAGCATGTCGAGCATCGTGGCCCGGCTGTTCACCGGTTCGGGATCGCCGAAGGTGAAGGCCGAGACGCTCGTGCGGGTCTCGTTGGCCACGGCCAGACCGGTGCGGCGTGCCCGCTTTCGCTTGCTCATTCGATAATCTCCATCGTGCCCCTGGGCTTTTCCTTGCCGTCGAGCGGTTCGTTCATGAGGATGTGCATGGTTGCCCAGGCGAGGTCGGCATGGCCGTCGTTGCCGCCGCGCCCGGCCTTGAAGGTCACGTTGCGGCCGCTGGTGGTCAGGGTCTTCTTGATCGAGACGAAGGCCGAGACGATGTCGAGGAAGCTGCTGTCGAAGGCGAGGCGCGCGCGGCGCACCACGTTCTGGGCCTTCATGATCATCTGGGCCTTGAGTTCGAGCGAGTATTCGATCTTCGCCACCGCACAGCCGGGCATCGCGCCGGGCTTGGCGAGCAGTTGGTAGACGCCCGAGCCCACGCCCTGGGCGTCGATGCCCAGATAGGTGCAGGTATAGCGGGCGAGGACGGCCCTGATGAACTCGGCCTGCTGTTCGAAGTCGAGCCCGCGCAACTGGTGGCGTTCGAGGATGCGGAACGGTGCACCTTCGCGCAGCGGGGGCGCGGCGATCACCAGCGCGGCGTTGTCGCCGGTCTCGCTTTCCTGCGGGTCGTATCCGGCCCAGACCGCGCGGGCGCCATAGGGCCGGGCGGCTTCGGGGTTGAAGTCCTCCCATTCGATCAGGCTGTCGCAGCCGCAGGCGATCAGGTCGTTGAACTTGAACGCGGACAGGCTGTCGTCGACGAACTCGCACATGTAGAGGTTCGCAAACTCGTCGGCCGGGTACTCGTCCTCAAGCTCCTCGATATCGAACAGGTCGCAGCCTGCGAGATCCGCATCGCGGATGTTGACGATGTTCCGCCAGACCCGATCCGGCCCGAGGCTGCCAGCGGCAAGCGCCTCGTGGCTGACATCGATCTCGATCTGGTCGGCCTTCTTCCTGCGCTTGTTCCGGCGCTCGCCCGTCCAGTACGGGTAGGCGGGATGCGCGATGGTGGATGGGGTCGAGAAGTAGGTTTTGCGCCACTTCTTGTGCGTGGCCATGCCCGAGGCGACCTTGTTCAGCTCCTCGAACGAGTGGACCCAGAAGAACTCGTCGAAGTAGAAGTTGCCGCTGCGGCCCTGCGCGGTGCGGAAGTTCGTGCCCAGAAAGTGCAGCTCGGCCGCCGCTTCCTCGGTCGGGCGCAAGTCCGAGGTGATCAGCATCGGATCGCCCGCCAGCGCGACGCCGACCAGCTTGGCAAAGCCCACGATGTAGGAGCGGAACTGGTGGGCCTGCGCCTTGGAGGCGGACAGGAAAATCTGGTTCCGCCCGGTCTCGATCGCGTCCATCAGCGCTTCGAAGGCGAAGAAATAGGTCGCGCCGATCTGGCGCGACTTCAAGATCATGCGGGTGCGCCGATCCTTCTCTTCCCACCAGCGCACCTGATAATCGAAGCAGCCTTCGAGGAAGATGCGCTTCAGCTCGGCGGCCTGTTCGGCGGTGAAGTGGTTTTTCTTCGCCTTCTTGCGGGGCCCGGCATTGCGGTTGCCGACCTTGTCGTTGAGGTCGCCGCTGTGGCCGCCGGGCTGTTCGAAGCGCCGCACGCGCGCGAGGCTTTCGATCTGGCGGGCGAGGGCGTCCATCTCGACCAGATCGGCCGGGGTCTTCTTCTCCTTGGCGATCAGGGTGAGCAGGCGGATCTCCAGCCCGTCCTCGATTTTGCGGATCGAGGGGGCCTCGTCCCACTTGTCGCGCTGGCGCCACGATTCAATCGTCGGGCGCGGGATCGGCGTGCCCTTGTCGCTGACAACGGCGTGCAGGGCGAACTCGTCGGCAATCTGGGTCACGCCCCATCCGCGCCAGTAGAGGCTGCGGGCATGGCGGCGGGGATCGAACTTCCACGCCGCGCTCACGGCATCGGGATGGGGCATCGGGGGCGTGGGGAGCTGCATGATCGGCACCATGGCCCGCGTTTTTGCCGCCGATCACGCCCGCGCATTTGGCCGGGGGGCCAGCCAAGTGCGCCCCCTTGAGAAGAGCGGGCCGAGCGTCCCTTTTGGCCTGCGACACCCCCGCTTCACTCCCCCGCAGCCCCAAGGGAACCGGACCGATCATGGCCAAGAGCAAGTTTTTCCGCGTTGCCGTCGAAGGCCCCACCGTCGATGGCCGCGTGATCGAGCGCCAGATGCTCGTCGAGGCCGCTGCCGGCTACGAGCCCGACACCTACACCGCGCGCATCAACTGCGAACACATTGCCGGCTACAGCCCGGACCGCCCGTTCAACTGCTATGGCACGGTGCGCTCGCTGCGCACCGAAGAGATCGAGCTGACCGTCAACGGCGCGAAGAAGACGTTGCTGAGCCTCGTGGCCGAGATCGAGGCCAACGACCAGCTGGTCGAGCTGAACAAGGCCGGGCAGAAGCTGTTCACCAGTTGCGAGCTGCATCCCAATTTCGCGGGCGAGGGCAAGGCCTACCTCGTGGGGCTGGCGATTACCGACACGCCTGCCTCGCTGGGGACCGAACCGCTCAAGTTCGCGGTCAGATCGCGGGGCAACCTGTTCTCGTCGGCCTGCGAGACCGTGGTGGAGCTTGACGCAGCGCTCGATGGGCCGGCGCTGGCCGAGGCCACGAAGTCCGGCTTTCTCGCTGCCTTCACCGCGCTGTTCAAGGCGGACAAGGGCGGCGATGGGGTGGTGCCACCTGTTGAACCGACCCCCGCGTCCATCCCCGCGCCCGCCAACGACAACACCCTCGACATCGCGCGCTTCGCCTCGCTCATGGGCGAGCAGGTCGCCCTGGCCATGAAGCCGGGCAACGCGGCGATCACCGCGCTGGGCGCGCGCCTCGATGCGATCGAGACGAAGCTGGCCACCGAAGAAAGCCCGCAGACCTTCCGGCGTTCCCCGGCCACCGGCGGCAACCACGCGATCGTCACCGACTGCTGAGCCCCGCGCCCTTCCGCTTCCCCCCGATCCGAGTCCTTTCTGGAGCCTTCCGCCCATGCGCAAAGAAACCCGCCAGCAGTTCAAGTCCTATGTCAGCCAGATCGCCCTCCTGAACGGGATCGATCCCGAAGACACGGTGGCCAAGTTCAGCGTGGCCCCGGTGGTCGAGCAGACGCTGGAAGAGAAGATCCAGGAATCGAGCGACTTCCTCCAGCAGATCAACGTCGTGGGCGTGCCCCAGCAGCAGGGCGCCAAAGTGGGGGTGACCGTCACCCGCCCGCTGGCCGGGCGCACCAACACCGCAGCGGGCAACCGCCGCACGCCCGCCGACCCGACCGACACCACCGACGATGGCGGCTATTTCTGCCGCCAGACCAATTTCGACCACGCCATCGGCTATGCCAAGCTCGACGCGTGGCGGCACAAGCCGGAGTTCCAGACGCTGCTGCGCGACGTGATCCTCAAGCAGCAGGGCCGCGACCGGATCATGATCGGCTTCAACGGCACCTCGGTCGCGGCGCAGACCGACCGCGTCGCCAATCCGCTGCTTCAGGATGTCAACGAGGGCTGGCTGCACAAGATCCGTACCCATGCCCCGGAACGCGTCCTGTCCGATGGCGATATCAGCGCCGAAGGAACCAGCGCGGTCTATGTCGCCGCCGGGGTCGAGGTGGTCGATGGCGATGCCACCAATGTCGCGACCGCGAAGGCCGACTATGCCAACCTCGACGCGCTGGCCTTCGACGTGCTCGACCTGCTCGATCCCTGGCACCGCAGCGATACCGACCTTGTGGTCATTGTCGGGTGGAAGCTGGTCAAGGACAAGTACCTGAACCTGCTTCAGGCCGCCGGCGACACCGCGACCGAGCGCGAGGCCGCGCACCGCATCCTCACGCTGCCCAAGCAGCTGGCGGGCAAGCGCGCGGTCATCGTGCCCTTCTTCCCCGAGACCTCGCTGCTGATCACCAGCCTCGATAACCTCTCGGTCTACTGGCAGGAAGAAACCCGCCGCCGCCAGATCCGCGACGAGCCCGCGCTCGACCAGATCGAGAACTATGAATCGGTCAACGAGGACTACGTGGTCGAGGACTATGGCCGCACCGCCCTCGTCGAGAACGTGGTGATGGGCAAGAAGCCCGGCGCCTGAGTGCGCGCCACCTCCTGACTTCCCCCGCCGAAGGACACGTTCCCCCATGAGCCTTGCTCGTCGCAAACGGGATCGCACGCTCGCTGCCCAGACCATCACCGCAGCGCCTGTCCTTTCGTGCGGGGGTGCCCCTGCTGCCACCGGCCATCCCGCCCCGGCAGCAGGGGCCTCCATTCGCCCTGCCTCCATTCGCGCTGCCTCTGTCCGCGCCACCCCGGCCGAGCGCGCCGCCGCGCAGATCGCGCTGCGCCTCACCCACGACTTGCGCCGCCTGAAAGAAATCCGCTCGATCGACCGCAAGATCGAGGCCAAGCGCACGATGCTGCCCGAGTACAGGGCCTGGGTCGAAGGCGTGGTCGCCGCCGATGCGGGCGTGGGCAGCGGCACCGCCGCCGATGTCGTGCCCACCTGCATGGTCTGGCTGATCGATGTGGGGGCCTATGGCGAGGCGCTCGACCTCGTGCCTTTCCTGCTGCGCCACCGGGTGGAGATGCCCCGCCGCTACGAGCGCGACGTGGCCACGATCGTCGTCGAGGAAATCGCCGATGCCGCCGCAAGGGCCCAGAACGCGGGCCAGCGGTTCGACCAGGCCGTGCTCGACACCGCCGAGGCCCTGACATCCGGCCTCGACATCCACGATCAGGTCCGCGCCAAGCTGCTCAAGGCCATCGGCATCGAGCAGCTGCGCACCGCCGAGGACATGCCGGCCGAGGACAGCGCCATCGTCCTGCGCAGCGCGCTCGTCCATCTGCGCGAGGCCCAGCGCCTGCATGACCGCATCGGGGTGAAGGACCGCGTCAAACGCGCCGAGAAGCTGCTGGCCGCTGTGGAAGCTGCCGAACCGAACACCGGCGGTCCCTCGACCGCCTGACCCGCTCGCCCCCGGCGCTCAGGGGCGGATCGCGCGATGCGGGAGGCCATGGGCCACAGGGCCGCATCGGTCCCGATCCTCACCCCTGTTGGCCGGCGGGCCGAAATGGAGAAGCCCCATGTCGACGTTCCTGTCCCTGCCGACCCCATCCGACCTCGCGCAGCCTGCCGAGCCGGAAAGCCCAGTGACCAACGACGGCTTCTTCCCCGATATCGACCCGGCCCATCTGCGCGAGGCCGCGCGCATCCCCACCAGCATCACCTGGCCGCGCCTGCGCGCCGCGATCCTGGGCGCGATCATGACGGTCGAGCTGGACTTGCGCGCCTATGCCGCCGCGCAGATCGCGGCGGGCCATGCCACGCTGGCCGCCGTGCCCGCCCCGCAGCTCGACGGGCAGAGCGTCCAGATCCTGCGCTACACGCGCGCGGTCGCGCTCTATGCCAAGGCCGAGCTGATCGAGCGCCACCGCGATTACGACCTGACCCCGGCGGGCACCCATCAGGCCGAGGATCTCGCCCCGGCCATCGACGAGCTGCGCCGCGATGCCCAGCACGCCGTGCGCGACCTCACCGGGCGCACGCGCACCGTGGTCGACCTGATCTGATGGCTGCCGCGCAAACCCTCATCGCCCGGCAGGGGGACAAGCTCGACCAGCTGCTCTGGCGCGAGGGCGGGCTGGGGCCGGGCGACCTGACCCGCGTGCTCGATGCCAATCCCGGCCTTGCCGATCTGGGCGTGATCCTGCCGCTCGGCACCCGCGTCCTCGTGCCGTCGGCGCCCGAAGCGACCGGCACACCTGTCCTTCCCCTTGTCCAACTCTGGAGCTGATCCCCCATGGACTTTCGCACTTTTGTTGACGCGAGCGCCGACCTGATCGGGTCGATCTCGCCCTCGCTGATCGGCTCGGCCGCTGCCCAGGCGTGGAAGCCGCACCTCTCGTGGCGGCAGCGCTTCGTGCAGTGGGCGGTGGGCTCGGTCGTCAGCTATTACGCCACGCTGGCCATTGTCGCGGTCACCCACTGGAGCGGCTTTGTCGCGCAGTCGATTGCCTTTGGCATCGCGCTGCTGGCCTTCGATGCCACGCCGCGCGTCCTCAGGGCCGCGACCGATGCGCTCGCCAGCCTGCCCGGTCGCCTTGCCGACCGCTTCCTGCCCAAGAAGGACTGACCGGCCATGGCCCATACTCTGGCCGATCCCGCGCGCTTCTTCGCGCGCCTGCGCCGCCTGACCGGCCCGCTCGATCAGGGGCAGGTCGGGATCGTCAACGCCCTGCTCACCGCCGCCGCGCTCTGGCCGGCGGGCTGGCTCGCCTATGCGCTGGCCACCGCCTGGCACGAGGCGCGCTTCACCCCGCAGGCCGAATGGGGCCGGGGGCAGGGCAGGGCCTATGCGCAGCCGGGCCGCTATGGTCAGGCGCAATATGGCCGGGGCCTCGTCCAGCTGACGTGGGACCGCAATTACGAATGGGCCGACCGCACGCTTGGCCTGAAGGGCGCACTGCTGCGCAACTTCGACCTCGCGCTCCGGCCCGATCTGGCCGTCGCCATTCTGGTCAAGGGCATGGAGCAGGGGGCCTTCACCGGGCTCGCCCTGGCCGACTGCATCACCGGCACGGGCACCCACGCCCAGTTCGTGAAGGCCCGCAGGATCATCAACGGCACCGACCGGGCCGAGGATATCGCCACCCATGCCGACGCGATCGCGGCGGCGCTGGGTGAGGGGGGCTGGGCCTGATGCCCGGCGTCACAACTCTCGCGCTCGCCAGCGCACTGGCCGCCTGCCTCACCGGGATCGGCGGCTATGCCTATGGCGTCCATGTCGGCACCGCGCAGGAACAGGCCGCGCAAAAGGCCCGCGACGATGCCCGCGAAACCCTGCGCCAGCAGGCACAGGGCCGCATCGACACTTCGGCGCAGGCCCATCAGGCCCGCGAATATGCCCGCCAGACCACCGTCAGGGACATCTATCATGAAAGCGAAAAGATCATCGATCGCCCGGTCTATGGCGCTGCCTGCATTGACGCTGATGGCGTGCGCCTGCTCGACCGCGCCGCCGCCACGGCCAACGGCCAGCGTGAGCCCGACCCTGCTGGCCCCGCCGCCCAGCCTTCCGCAGCCCCGGCGCGATAGCAACGGGCAGATGACCGGGCGCGAGGCGCTCGCCAGCCTCACCGCGCTCTACGACATCGCCGGCCAGATCCGCGCGACCCTTGTTGAGCTGCAATCCGAACTGCGCCTGACACAGGAGCCCGCCCATGCGCAAAGCCGATAGCCTGCGCCGCTGGCTCACCGCCTTCCTGCCCGACTTGCGCAAGCAGGCCGACCGCCTTCAGGTCTATCTCGAAGGCGGCCGGATCAGCGCGCGGCGGTCGGCCACGCTGTCTTTCGCCTATGCCTATACGGTCAAGGCGCTCATCACCGACTTTGCGGGCGATCCCGACACGGTCATGGTGGCGACGCTCGCGTGGATCGAGAAGGAGCAGCCCCAGCTACTCCAGACCGCAGACAACACGCCCTTCCAGTTCGAGGCCGAACTGCTCGACAGCGACACCTATGACCTCCAGCTGTCGATCGAGCTGACCGAACCGGTCCTCGTCCTCCCCCGCGCGGACGGGTCGGGCTTCGACATCGAGCACCCGCCCGAGCCGACGCTCCCGCCGATGTTCACCCAGGGCACGGCCACGTTCCTCCAAGGCTTCGGCAATGCCGACAAGCTCGTGCAGTCGCTCACGCTGGGTACGTTCGAGGCATGACCGGCGACGATCTCGCCGAAATCGAGCGTCTGGCTGGAGCCCTGCTGCGCACCCTGTCTGCGGGCCAGCGCCGCAAGCTCCTGCGCAAGATGGCCCGCGACCTTGCCGCCAGCCAGCGCCAGCGCATCGCCGCCCAGCACCAGCCCGACGGCAGCGCCTTCGCGCCGCGCAAGCAAAAGGCGCAGCCGGTGACGGGCAGGGGCGCCGCCTGCTTCCTCTATCCCGCCGGCGGCAGCGGCCCGCCGCGCCGGGTGATCATGAAAAGCTTCACATGGGGTACGGGCCGCTCGATGACCGGCTTCGACATCGAGGCTGGCGGCATCCGCACCTTCGAGTTCGCCAAAGTGGTTCAATGGCTCCCGGTCCCGCCCGAATACCGCAACCGCACCAGCACCCGCCTGCGCCGCCGGGGAAGCCTGCGCCGCGCGGCCATGTTCCGCAAACTCGCCAGCGCCCGCTACCTCAAGGCCCAGTCCGACGACCAGGGCTTCTGGGTGGGCTTCTCGGGCAAAGTCTCCCAGATCGCCAGCATCCACCAGAACGGCCTGCGCGACAAACCCTCCCTGCGCGCCAAGGCCGTCGACACCCCCCGCCGCGAACTGCTCGGCACAACCCCCACCGACCGCGAACACCTGCTCGACCTGCTCTATGAGCAAATGGCCGGTTAGGGGATGCGTGATTAGGCGTCGATGCGTCCAACCTTGCTCTGACCGGGGCTGAGACATAGTTTCCCTTCGCGCTGTTCACTCCGAACGATGGGTTCCAGCGAGACCATACGGTCCGCATGCAAATCGGGCTAGAGTGGTAGATGATCCAATCCGGCCGACGGCGGATAGGTGGGTAAAGGCATGCGAGATAAATAAATCTGCGGATTGCGCGGGATGGAAGCGAGAGGGGACGGCTCGGATTAAGGGTAAAGCTGTCCCTCTCCCGTCACGCTAGCAAATCTTTGAATGCCGTCACGAGCATCTTTTCCCGCTTTTCGATAAATTCTCGAAAATTGGCAAAGGTGAGATTGATGTCAGGAATATAGTGCTTGACCATATAGTCCGTGCGATCAGCTTTTGAGGGGTATTTTTCAGTCAGCCATGCGTCGAAATCCTTGCCTGACTTCTCCTGATTAGGAACCCCTTCGAGCAATTGCAAATTGGCGAGGCTATTGAAATTTTCCAAGAAAAATTCAGCGTCTTCATCCTTGATTCCAGCCTTCGATAGCCGATTTTTCGTGAATAATTTCTTCGGGAAGATGTGATCTTGATGAAACTTATTGCGAAAATCGAGCGTCGGGTAAAGGAACGCTAGAACAGAGTAGGTGTATGCCTCGCCGTATCTATAGTGGAGCAGACTCATGATCTCGTCTGTGTCGAATGACAGGGATTTCGTGCCGCCCTTCAGCTTGTTGGAAATCTCCTCGAGCGGAAAGCCCTGTACGGCACTGTTAATGACCTCACGGATAGGTCGAAGCACGTTATCGGGTTGACCACTGAATGTGCGCTTGAGCAGAACGATCACCAGCCATTTGAAGATGGCCCTGCGGTCAGCCTCATATTTCGATGCAACGGCGAAATTGTTGGGGACGCCAATCTTCTTCAGATAATGGGCGATTGGGATCAGGGCATTGTTGGATGTCAGCGTATCCCGGTGATAGCCTAGATTGGCCAAGAGGATGACTGCGCCGCGGATCGCTTTAGTGATGTCCTCCCACTGCTGCTCGATATTGAGCATGTTCGCCTTGTTAAAATTGTCCACCTTGAAGGCAATTTCCCGGAAGCCGCCGAGGACAAGGCAGCATTTCAGGACGAAGTCCTTGTTGATGTTGAAGCCGTCGCCGATGGCATTCACCTCGTCGACGAATTCGGTGATCTCCTCACGTGCGTCCTTGTCCTTCCACTGGGCCGTGGCGATGGACAGTAGCAGGTCGGAATAATTGAGTTGGGTGCCGCCGCTGTTTACGCGGATGAAGATATTGAGAACCTTGTCAAGGTCTTCGCCACGCTCCAAGAAAAAGTTGATTGATCTGCTTTTGTGAATGACGTCATGGAGCTTGAATAGAGCCTTGTTGGCGAGCCGAAAATTGTCTTTTCTGAACTGCGCGACATCATTGTTCAGCAGATAATCGTTGACATCGACTGGCTCAAGGATGCCTAGAATGTCGCCAACCTTGAACCAAAAATTGTCGTCGTCGCGAACTTCGGCTTCTTTTTTTGTCAAAAATCTGAACTGATACTCGACGTCGCTATCTTCGGCGGAAGCATAGAACAGGTTCAAATAGAGATGCCGCTTTGGAAAAGCGGTATCATTGTCCCAGCGCTTGCGCGGCATTTTGTAAGCATATGACCCTTTGAGTCCGATATAAAGGGAGGTCAACCGCTGTTGGCCGTCGAGAATGGCGATAATGCCGGACTCGCCGCTTAGGTTGGCTTTGGGGTTGTGGTAACTGTCGCGCTCGTGGTATTCACGGACAAATTCGTAAAACTGGTATTTGTCGACATTGTTGCGGTCGACTTCCCAGAATAGAAATGAGCTGATTGGATAATCCCGCATAAGGGAATCAAAGAGCGTTTCTATTTGGTCGACGCTCCAGACGAATTCGCGCTGTATGGCGGGAAGAACGTAATTCTTACGATGAATATTGTCGATGGCGTCCTTGATCGTGATCGGCTCAACAAACGCCATTGCATCTTCCGCCTTGCATCTAAGTTCATGAGGAACTCGATATTGCCCCGTTCGGTCGCAAAAGCAATGGCCGAAAAGGCCTGGAAAAATCGAAGGACATCATACCAATACCATAGAGGCGGCCGCAATTACGACCGTTCGCGATCCTGTCGTATGTTCGAAATGAGGCGAGTTGGCAGGCGGCTCCACGGTGGTTAACGGCCAACTCCGGCAGCAGCAGCCATTTACAGCCCAGTCAGTAAACGGCAAAAGCTGGTCGGGAGCAAACGTCACGCGAATGTCAGACGTTGCCATAATCCGCCCATCACCCCGGCCCCAAGCCGTCCGGGCATATGGCCAGCCCGCAATCCCAATGCGGGCCATAGCCTTTGGCCGGTGGTCGCGGCGAGATGGCGGGCATGGCCGATGCTACCTTCACCGCTGTCGATCTCTCGCGCCTGCCCGCGCCTGACATCATCGAGGATCTCGATTTCGAGACGATCCTTGCCGATGCCGCCGCGCAGATGCGTGCAGAAATGGCCAAAAGCGGCCTGACCTTCGAGACCCGCGACAGCGATCCGGCCACCAAGCTCCTTCAGGTCTTCGCCTATTACGCCCAGATGCTGCGCCAGCGCATCAATGATGCCGCGCGCGCGGTCATGCCGGCCTATGCCGTCAAGGCCGACCTCGACCATATCGCCGCCCTGTTCGGCATCACCCGCCTGACCATAACCCCGGCCAACCCCGCCACCGGCACGCCCGCCGTGATGGAGGACGACACCGATTTCCGCCGTCGCATGGTCCTCGCGCCCGAGGGCTATTCGGTGGCCGGGCCGGAAGGAGCCTATATTTCCCACACGCTGTCCGCCGATGCGAACGTGCTCGATGCCAGCGCCACCGGCCCGCAGCCCGACGACATCAAGGCCCTCGTGCTGGGCGTTCTGGCCGACCATGCGGCTCCGGCCGATCTGGTCGCGGCCATGACCAGCGCGCTCGACACCGCGCGCTGGCCCGGATCGGTCGTGGTCTCGGTCCTCGCGCGCACGGGCGACGGAACCGCCCCGGCCGAGCTGATCGACACCGTCGCGGCCTATGTCTCCGACGAGACGCGCCGCCCGCTGACCGACTGGGTCACCGTCCAGTCGGCCCGGATCGTCCCCTATGCCGTCGATGCCACGCTCACCACGTTTAGCGGCCCGGATGGCGGCGTGGTGCTGGCGGCGGCGCAGGCCAGTCTCGACGCCTATACCAAAGCCAGCCATCGCCTCGGCCGCGACATCACCCGCTCGGCGATCTTCGCCGCGCTCAGCGTCGAGGGCGTGCAGAACGTCATCCTGCGCGAGCCGGCGCAGGACATCGTGATCTCGCGCCAGCAGGCCCCCTATTGCACGGGCATGTCGGTCGCCTATGCCGGGGTAGGGGAGTGACCGTCCCTTCGATCCTGCCTCCCGGCTCCACGCCGCTGGAAAAGGCGCTCGAACAGGTCGCCGCGCGGCTGCTCGATGTCGAGGTGGCGATCCGCGATGTCTGGTCGCCTGACGATTGCCCGCTCGACCTGCTGCCCTGGCTGGCCTGGGGCCTGAGTCTCGACAACTGGTCGACCGACTGGCCCGAGAGCATCAAGCGCGAACGCGTGCGCAAGGCCATCGCCATCGCGCGGCGCAAGGGCACGGCAGAATCGGTGCGCTCGGTCGTCGCCAGCTTCGGCGGCTCGGTGGCGATCCGCGAATGGTGGCAGAGCGAGCCGAGGGGCCTTCCGCACACCTTCAGCCTGATCCTCAACCTCGACAGCGCCGGCGCGCCCGCCTCGGCCGCCTTCGTCGATCAGGTCATCGCCGAAGTGAACCGCGCCAAGCCCGCGCGCAGCACGTTCACCTTCACCCAGGGCCTCACCGCGCAGGCCGGGATCGGCCTTGTCGCCGCCCTGCGCCCCACCATCTACGCGCGCCTGTCCTGCACAGCGCCCGCCATCCCCTGAGCAGAGGAACCCATGGGCCTTACCGCCATCGTCACCAATGCGGGCCGCGCCGCGCTGGTCAATGCCGCCAACACCGGCACCCGCGCCGTCACCATCGCCCAAGTCGGCCTGAGCGGCACGGCCCTCGCGCCCGAGGCTGGCGCCACCGTCCTGCCCGGCCAGTTCAAGACCATCGCCACGCTCTCGGGCGATGTCGTGGCCGACGACACGATCCACCTGATCGTGCGCGACGAGAGCGCCGACGTTTTCACCGTGCGCAGCCTCGCGCTCTACCTTGCCGACGGCACGCTTTTCGCGATCTACGGTCAGGCCGACGTGCTGCTCGAAAAGTCCGCCCAGGCGCTCATGCTGCTGGCGATCGACATCCGCTTCGAGGACGTGGACGCGACCACCATCACCTTTGGCGACACGAACTTCCTCAACCCGCCCGCGACGACCGAGCGGCAGGGTGTGGTCGAACTGGCGACCGTGGCCGAAGCACAGGCCGGGATCGACGCCTTGCGCGCCCTCACGCCGCAGGCCGCGCGCTCGGCGATCCTAGGGTGGCTGCTGGCGCAGGATGGCGCCGGGTCTGGTGTCGATGCGGATCTGCTCGATGGCCAGCACGGCTCCTATTACACCAACATCGCCGCGCGCCTCGGCTATGTGCCGTGGGGCCCGACCAACGATGGGGCCGGAAGCGGGCTCGACGCTGACCTGCTCGATGGTCTGGACAGCAGCTATTTCGTGAACATCCCGGCGCGTCTGGGATACACCCCGGTCAACAAGGCGGGGGACAACGTTACCGGCACCTTTGTTTTCGGAACGGCAGGTGGGAACCGGGCGGAGGCACGCGCCAGCGGCGACTTGCACACCCGTACAGGACCCGATAACGGCATATTGCGCTTCGGTGACAGCAATGCGCGTTACATAGAATACAATGGGTCACGGTTTTACTTCAACGAATGCGAGATATACAGTGGTCCCAGCAATTCGCTGACGTGGAACGCGGGTAACGACGGCGCCGGTTCTGGTCTCGATGCCGATCTGCTCGATGGGCAGCAGGGCAGCTGGTACGCGGACATCATCGGCCGACTGGGCTATGCCCCGGTGCAACAGGGCACGGGTGTCGGCCAGCAGTCCAATGCCATCAAGATGGGCTGGAACGGCAGCAAGTTGCAGCTGACCGTCGACACCTATGACCAGGGCAACATCGTCACCGAGCCCAATCTGGCGAATGCCAGCATGAACGTGAACGCCGCCTATGTGCAGCGCAACAGCAGCCACTTGTGGGGCCCGGACAACGATGGTTCCGGTTCAGGCCTCGACGCGGATCTGCTCGACGGTTTTCAGGCCGATGCCTTCGCGCGGATCACCGCCCAGTCGATTGGCAGCACCGGGTATATGGTCCTGAGCAACGGCTTGAAGATCGTCTACGGGACCGTTCCGTTGACGCAGGACGCCTACAGCTACGCGACCTTTCCGATTTCCTTCGAAAATGCCCCGGCGGTTGTTTTTCCGACGATTGCGACGGTCTCCAACAGTTCTGAACAGAACACGATACTGACAGCCCGGACCGCAAACGGCTTCACCGTCTTTCAGGCCGCCGACATCTCCAATGTCTCGCTCCCCTACATCGCAATCGGACGCTAAACGATGATCTACTTCAGCCCCTCGACATGCGGCTTCTACGAGGACGGGCAGGGCGCCGCGCCCCCGCCCGATGCCATCGCGATCACCGCCGCCGAGCGCGACCGCGCGCTGGCCGATCTGCGCCCCGGTCACCGGATCGTCGCCGGGGAGGGCGGAAGGCCGGTGGTCGCGCCCGCCACGCTCACCACCGACGAGGTGCTGGCCGTGGTCCGCCGTCGTCGCAACGCCCTGCTGGCCGCCTGCGACTGGACGCAGGCCGCCGACAGCCCAATTGCTTCCGCAGATCGCAGCGCCTGGGCGGAATACCGTCAGGCCCTGCGGACCCTCCCCGAAACCATCACCGACCCGGCCAGCATCGTCTGGCCGGACGCCCCCACGCAAAAGGATCCGGCATGACCGAACTGACCACCACGATCGGCGCTTACGATGCCGAAAAGCGCACCGTCCCCGTCACCTTCACCAGCGGCGCGATCCGCCACACGCGCGAGGTCAACGCGGTGCTGGACGAGGGCGGGGCCTACGACAAGGCCGCGACCAGGGCGCGTGTCGAGCAGGTCGCCCTTGGCGTCGCCCACAAGATCGCGCTGGGCGTGATCGCCGAGCCGGTGCCCGAACCGGCGCCCGATCCGGCAGGCCCCGCTGCTGTGTAAGATTGCGGCGGCCCTTCACGCCGCCCTGTTCCCCCTTTACGGAAGGGGGTCTCGGATGTTCCCGCATCTCGAAACCAGCGAGCCTGCACTCGCACTCTCCGGGCAGCGCGCCTGTCCCTTCGAGCACCCTTCCGCGTCTCAGGCGCGGGAGGGGCATCGTGCAGGATACCTCTCATGTCTACCCCTTTTGTTCTCGTTCGCCCCGTTTCTCCACCAGCCGGTTACATCGGTGGAAAACGCAACCTTTCCCGTCGTATCTGCGCCATCATCGAGGCCACGCCCCACACCAGCTATGCCGAGCCTTTCGTGGGCATGGGCGGCATCTTCCTGCGCCGGGCGCGGCGCCCCAGGGCCGAGGCGATCAACGACATTTCCGGCGACGTCGTCACCCTGTTCCGCTGCCTTGCCGAACACTATCCCTACCTGATCGACATGCTGCGCTTCCGCGTTGCAAGCCGGGCCGAGTTCGAGCGCCTGCTGGCCCAGCCTCCCGAACGCCTGACCGACCTGCAACGCGCGGTGCGCTTCCTCTACGTCCAGCGCCTGGCCTTCGGCGGCCGGGTCGCGGGCCGCACTTTCGGTGTCGATGCCTCCTCGCCCGCGCGCTTCGACGTGGGCAAGCTCGAACCGATGCTGGCCGAGATCCACGAGCGCCTGCAATCCGTGGTCATCGAGCGCCTGCCCTATGCCGAGTTCATCCGCCGCTACGACCGCGCGGGCGCCCTATTCTACCTCGACCCGCCCTACTGGGCCTGCGAGCGCGACTACGGCCCCGACGTCTTCACCCGCGAGGACTTCGCCGCGCTCGCCAGCCAGCTCGCCACCATCAAGGGCAAGTTCCTGGTCTCCCTCAACGACACCCAGGGCGTGCGCGAAACCTTCGCCGCCTTCAACCTCACCCCCATCACCACGACCTACACCGTTGGCGCCAAGTCCCGCCCGGCCCGAGAACTGCTCATCAGCAACTTCCCGCCCCCCGGTAACGATAACTGAGGCTGGCCGCGAGAACCGCGGCCTGTTCAACCTTGTTTGTAGTAACAATAAGGCGTTGACCGCAGCACCTTTTGTTACTACAAAAAGGCTATGAAAATCGTATGGGACGAGCCGAAGCGTCTCGCTAACATTGCCAAGCACGGCATTGATTTTGCGTTGATTGATGCCGGCTTTTTCGCGGCATCCCATGTCGGTCATGCCAAAAATGGCCGCTATTTTGCGGTAGGAGAGTTGAATGGCGTGATCGTGGTAATCTTTGCGACCTTGGGAACAGAAGGCGTTTCCATCATCTCGGCCCGCCCCGCGAACCGTAAGGAAAGGAGCCTGTTGGCATGACCGGACAGAAATTCACGCAAGCCGATATGGATGCTGTCAGCGACAACCCGGATCTTACCGAGGACCAGATCCGCTCGATGGTCCCGTTTGCCCAGGCATTCCCAGAACTGGCGGCAAAAATCCCAACGCGTGGCCCCCAAAAGGCCGCCAAGAAGATTAGCACCACGATCCGACTGTCGCCTGAGGTGATCACGCATTTCAAGGCCGGCGGGCCGGGCTGGCAAGCACGCATCGACTCGGCACTGAAAGAATGGGTGGCGGGACATTGACCGCAAACGTGAGAGGGGCGCTCCATGCGCCCCTCGACCTCTCGACACGGCATTGGAGGTGCTATGCCTGCATTAGCACTGATTTTTTAAAATTTCTGCTGAATAATCTCATTGGTCCAAGCAAGAAGCAAATTTAAGCCGTTGTTTTGAATGCCCCATTTTCTACGTTCTTCACCGGCGTAACCGTGATAGATGCTTTGCCATTCCTGTGAAATTTCTTCAGCAATACGTGCACGACTTTCATTGTAATAGCTGAGATCGATGGAGAAGTCTTTCGTCTTCAGCCAAGAAAAGACATCACCAGCTTCAATATGGATTTTGGTCTCCTCCCAGTCAGCTTTGTGCCCTCTATCGATGGCAGCATTCAGACCCAAAATAAGAATTGTCAGATCAATAATCTTCATTGCGCCAAACGTCCATTTTGTTGATTATATTGAACAATATAGCGACTATAAGAAAAATAAAGGCGCATTGGAATCTGAATTTGCAAGAGGCTGCGTGGAAGACATGTTCCTTCCTCCCCGCGCATTCCGGTTGCCAGCACTTGGCCAGCCAGCCAACCCGATACACCCCCCGCGTAAGCTGAACGATCCCGCGCCATGGTCTGGCCATGGCGACCACTTCCGATCCTGAACACCTTACCGGCGATGTCCTGCGCCTTGGCGTGGTGGCGGCTGTTGATCCGGGCGGGGCGACCTGCATGGTGGAGAGCGGGGGTGTGGTTGCCGGGCCTTTGCCTTGGGTGGCGTGGCGGGCCGGGGGCTTGCGGGTCTGGGCGCCGCCTTCGGTGGGTGAGCAGTGCCTGGTGCTTTCGCCCGAGGGGGATCTGGGCAACGGGATCGTGTTGCCGGGGCTCTATTGTGATGCTTTTCCGGCGCCGTCCGATCAGCCTGATCTTGTCTGTTTTGCTTTCGCCGATGGGGCTTGGATCGGCTATGATCCGGTGCGTCATGCGCTGGCTGTCACGCTGCCCGAAGGGGGCACCGCCGCGCTCGATGCGCCCGGCGGGCTGACCATCCATGGCGATGTCACCATCAATGGCAGCCTGACCGCCAGCGGCGATGTCGTGGGGGAGGGGGTTTCCCTCAAGGGCCACCGGCATTCCGGCGTGCAGGCCGGCAGTGGCCAGACCGGGGCGCCGGTATGAGCAGCCTTTACAAAATCAGCTGGACCAAGCGCGTCTGCTACTGCCGCTTGTTCGTCTGGGCGGCCTATTCCGTCCGCAACCGCCGATATGGTGGCCTGATCTGGATACTGTGGCATCCGCGTGAGTGGTTCAAATTCGGCTCCGGGCTGGATTGCGACTGATGGCGGGCATGGCACACGATACCGGGGCCGCGCTCGATGGCCTCGACCATATTCGCCAGTCGGTTGCCGACATTCTCTCGACGCCCATGGGCACGCGCGTCGGGCGCCGTGACTATGGCTCGCTGGTGCCCGAGCTGATCGACCAGCCCATGACGCCCGCCAATATCCTGCGCCTCTATGCCGCCACCGCTGTCGCGCTCACCCGCTGGGAGGACCGCCTGCGCCTGCGCCGTGTCGGCCTGGTTGTCGGGGAGCAGCCCGGTTCCGCGCAAGTCGTGCTCGATGCCCGGCGCACCGATACCGCCTCGGCCAATGCCCTCGTGCGCCTGTCCATCCCGCTTACTTCGTAACGCCAATTCCCGCTCCCGGCCCCGCTTCCAACCCCGTTCAAGGAACCCGTTCATGCCCTTCAAACATGGTATCACCCTGACCGAGATCAGCACCGGCGCCCGGACGCTGACCGCTGTTTCCACCGCGATCCTTGGCCTTGTCGCCACCGCGCCCGACGCCGATGCCGATGCGTTCCCGCTCGACCGCCCGGTCCTCGTGACCGACATCGAGACCGCCATCGGCAAGGCCGGGCTGGCCGGCACGCTAGCCCGCTCGCTGCGCGCGATTGCCGACCATACCCGCCCGGTCCTGGTCGTGGTGCGCGTGGCCGAAGGGGCCGACGATGCGGCCACCGCCAGCAACGTGATCGGCACGACCACCGCCGAGGGCACGAAGACCGGCATGCAGGCCCTGCTCGCCGCGCAGGCGCAGCTGGGCGTCAAGCCCAAGATCCTGGGCACGCCCGGCCTTGAGACACAGGCCGTCACCGCCGCGCTCGCGGTGATCGCCAAGAAGCTGCGCGGGTTTGTCTATGCCCGCGCGCTGGGCGCGACGATCACCGAAGCGACCGCCTATCGCGCCAATTTCAGCGAGCGCGAGCTGATGCTGCTGATGCCCGACTTCCTCGCCTGGGACACCGCCACCAGCGCCAACGTGACCAGCTATGCCGCCGCCCGCGCCATGGGCCTGCGCGCACTGATCGACGAGCAGACCGGCCCGCACAAGACCCTGTCGAACGTCGCCGTCTCGGGCGTGGTCGGCCTTACGCAGGACATCCACTGGGACATCGAGGACATGACCAGCGATGCCGGCGTGCTCAACGCCGCGCAAGTCACCGCGCTGATCCGCTCGGACAGCGGCTTCCGCTTCTGGGGCAACCGCACCTGTGCCGACGATCCGCTGTTCGTGTTCGAGAGCACCGTGCGCGTGGCCCAGTTGCTGGCCGATACCGTGGCGCGCGGCATGGTCTGGGCGATGGACAAGGATCTCACGCCCTCGCTCGCGCGCGACATCGTCGAGACGGTCAACGGCTTCTTCCTCGATCTCAAGACTGCGGGCGTGATCCTGGGCGCGAAGGCCTGGTTCGACGAGACCGACAACCCCGTCGACAGCCTCAAGGCGGGCAAGTTGCGGATCGACTACGATTATGCGGTGCCCCCGCCGCTCGAAGACCTCGGCTTCAACCAGCGCATCACCGACAGCTACTTCGCCGATTTTGCCAGCCAGCTCTCGCAGGCGGGCTGAGGCCTGCCGCCGCGCTTTTCCTTCCCTCCCCATTGCATAGGAACCCCCGATGGGATTGCCCCGCACGCTCCAGAACCTGATGCTGTTCAACGAAGGCCAGTCCTATGTGGGCGAGGTCAAGACGGTCACCCTGCCCACGCTCACCCGCAAGCTCGAAGAATACCGGGGCGGGGGCATGTCTGCCCCGGTCAAGCTCGATATGGGCATGGAAGCGCTGGAGATGAAGTCCGTCTTCGGCGGCCCCGAGCGCGCGATGCTGCGCCAGTTCGGCGTGGTGCGCGTCAACGGTGTCTACCTGCGCTTCGTCGGCTTCTACCAGCAGCAGGATACCGGGCAGAGCGACACGATCGAGATCGTCGTGCGCGGCCGCCATGCCGAGATCGAGATGGGCGATCAGGAACTGGGCTCGGCGGCCGATTTCACGGTCACCTCGGCGCTCGCCTACTACAAGCTGATCTGGAACGGCCGCACGGAAATCGAGATCGACCCGCTCAACATGGTCCAGATCGTCGATGGCGTGGACCTCATGGCCGAGCAGCGCAGCGCGCTCGGCCTGTTCTGATCTTCCCCTTCTTGCCTGACAGGATACCCCGATGACCGATACCCCCCAGCTCCGCACCGTCACGCTCGACACCCCGATCCAGCGCGGCGAACAGACCATCGAGAGCGTTCAGATCCGCAAGCCCAGGGCGGGCGAGTTGCGCGGACTGGCCCTGGTCGATCTGGGCCAGCTCAAGGTCGATGCGCTCGGCGTGCTGTTGCCGCGCATCACGCTGCCCCCGCTCAGCCCGGCCGAGGTGGCCAACATGGACCCGGCGGACCTCCTCGCCTGCGGGGCCGAGATCGGCAGTTTTTTGTTGCAGAAGGCGCGGCGTACGGATGCCCTCGCACAGTAGACGATGCCATGGCCGACGTGGCGGTCGTCTTCCACTGGCCGCCCGCCGCCATGGAGGCGATGGCCCTGTCCGACCTGATGGGCTGGCGTGACCACGCCGCCCGTCGTTCTCGTTCCCCGGCCCGCTCCCCGGAAACCGACAAGAGACGCTGATGGCCGACCGTAACCTTCGCCTGCAAGTCATCCTCGAAGGGCTGGACAGGTTGACCAGCCCGCTCCGGTCGATCACCGGTGCCTCGGCCGCCGCGCGTCAGGATCTGGCGCGCACGCACGAGCAGCTCAAGGCGCTCGATGCGCAGCAGCAGCAGGTGGGCCGCTACAAGGCTGCCGAAACCCGCTATGCGGACGACGCGCGCCAGTACGAGGCCTTGCAGGCAAGGCTGGCCGCCCTGCGCCAGCAGCTCGACGCGACCGAAGCCCCGACGAAGAAGCTGCGGGCCGAGTTCGAGAAAGTCGAGCGCCAGACCGGCCAGACCGCGCAGAGGCTGGAGCAGGGCGGGGCCGCCCTGCAAAAGCTGTCGGCCGGGCTAAGCGCTGCCGGGATCGACGTGCTCGACCTTGCCCGGCACGAGGAACGCCTCGCCACCCAGACGCAGGAGGCGAACGCCACCCTGCGCCAGCAGACCGCCCAGCTCGACAAGGTCAACGCCGCCCGCCGCGCGTCGGAGAAGATGGGCGAGATCAGTTCGAAGGCCACCGGCATGGGCCTCTCGGCCATCGCCGCCGGCACGGCCACCGCCGCGCCGTTGGTGGTGGCGACCAAGCAGGCCATGACGCTGGAGAGCGCGATGGCCGACGTGCGCAAGGTCGTCAATTTTCCCACGCCCCAGGCCTTTGCCCAGATGTCCGACGATATTCTGGAGATGAGCACGCGCATCCCGATGTCGGCCGAGGGGATCGCCCAGATCGTGGCCGCCGCCGGGCGCGCCGCCGTGCCGCGCAAGGAACTGCTGGGCTTTGCCGAGGATGCCGCCAAAATGGGCGTCGCCTTCGACAGCACCGCCGAAGAGGCCGGGACGACCATGGCCAAGTGGCGCACCGCCTTCGAGCTGCCCCAGTCCGGCGTGGTCGCGCTGGCCGACCAGATCAACGCGCTGACCAACAGCTTTGGCGGCGATGTCGGCGCGGTGACCGACATGGTCACGCGGATCGGCCCGCTGGGCAAGGTCGGCGGGCTGGCCGCCTCGCAGATCGCGGCGATGAGTCAGGTCTTGTCGAGCGTGGGCGTGGAATCCGAAGTGGGGGCCACGGGCATCAAAAACATGATGCTCGCGCTCACCAAGGGCGCGGCGGCGACCAGATCGCAGCGCGATGCCTTCAAATCGCTCGGCCTCGATGCCGGGCAGGTCGCGAAGGACATGCAGCGCGACGCGGGCGGCACGATCACCGATGTGATGAAGCGCCTTCAGGCCCTGCCCAAGGAGGCACAGGCGGGCGCGCTGACCGACCTGTTCGGCTCGGAGAGCGTCGCGGCCATCGCGCCGATGCTAACCAGCCTCGACCAGTTGCAGGCCAACTTCGCGCTGGTGGGCGACAAGAGCCAGTACGCCGGGTCGATGAATCAGGAATACCTGTCGGCGGTCTCCACCACGCAAGGGGCGACTGGCCTTGCCGCCAATGCGCTCTCGGGCCTCAACATCACCATGGGGCAGGCGCTGCTGCCCACGGTCGTCGCCGTGTCGCAGAAGGTGACCGAGGCGGCCAATGTCATGCGCCACTGGGCGCAGGAACACCCGGCGATGACCAAGGCGATCATGCTGTTTCTGGGGGTGGGGGCCGGGCTGCTGGTCCTGCTGGGCGGGCTGGCGCTGGCCTTTGGGGCGCTGACGGCTGCCGCCGCGCCGCTGGGCATCGCGCTGGGGCCGCTGCTGCTGATCGTGGCGGGCATCGCCGCCCTCGCTGCCGCCGCCTATCTGGTCTACGACAACTGGGGGCCGATCAGCGCGTGGTTCGGCGGGATCTGGCAGGGCATCAGGGACATGGCCTCGGGGGCGCTGGCGTTTCTGGTCAATGCCTTCCTGACCTTCACGCCGCTGGGCCTGCTGGTTCAGGCCTTCGCGCCCGCGCTGGCCTATCTGCAATCGCTCAATTTTACCGAGATCGGGCGCAATCTCATTCAGGGGCTGATCAACGGGATTACCTCGATGCTCGGCGCGGTGGCGGCGACGATCACGGGCGTTGGCAGTTCGCTGGTCACCCTGCTCAAGGCCAAGCTCGGCATTCATTCGCCCTCGCGGGTCTTTGCCGGGCTGGGCGGCTTTGTGATGGCCGGGCTCGATCAGGGGCTGGCCGAGAACACCGCCGGGCCGCTCCAGCGCATCGCCAGCCTGTCCGACGCGATGACCGCGGGCTTCCGCGCCGATGGCGGGGCCATGCTGGGCCGCATCGGCGATGCCTCGGGCCAGATTGCCAGCGCGGTGGCGCTCGGCGCGGCTGTGCCCGCCGCCGCGCTACCCGCGCCCGCACAGGGGGCGGGGCCGGGCGCGCCCACCGCCACCGTTGCCCCGGCCAGCTACACGATCACCATCAACGCCGGAACCGCCCCGGCGCCCGACATCGCCCGCGAAGTACGCAAGGTCATCGAGGACATCGAGCGCGAGCGGCGCGGGCGCGGGTTTGGCGATGGATAAGGAGGCCCCGCGATGCACCTGATGGCCCTTGGCCTGTTCCTCTTCCAGATCCCCACGCTCGCCCACGACGAATTGCAGCGCAAGACCGACTGGCGCTTTGCCCGCTCGGCCCGCGTGGGCGCGCGCGATGCGGTGCAGTTTCTGGGGGCAGGGGACGAGAAGATCAGCCTCTCGGGCTCGGTCTATGCCGAGATCACCGATGGCCGCGTCTCGCTCGACCAGTTGCGCGAAATGGCCGATCAGGGCGAGGCGCTGCCCCTGCTCGATGGCAGCGGGCTTGTCTTCGGCAGCTTCGTGATCGAGGCGATCGACGAGCGCCACGCCGGGCTCATGGCCGATGGCCGCCCGCTGCGGATCGACTTTGCCATCGACCTTCTGCGGGTCGATGATCCCGCCGGAAGCATGGCATGATCCAAGCCCTCACCAACATCCCCGACTGGCGCGTCACCCTCGAGGACACCGACCTGACCGAGCGCATGCGCCCGCGCCTGGTCTCGCTGACCATCTCGGAAAAGCGCGGCGACGAGGCCGACCAGCTCGACATCGTGCTCGACGATGCCGATGGCCTGCTGGCGATCCCGCCCGAGGGAGCGCGCCTGCTGGTCATGCTGGGGTGGAAACAGGGGCGCGACGTGGCCCCCGGCCTCGTCCACAAGGGCAGCTTCAAGGTCGACGAGGTGAACCACAGCGGCCCGCCCGACCAGATCCGCATCCGCGCGCGGGCCGCCGATTTTACCAGCGCGATCCGCAACCGCCGCGAACAGAGCTGGGCGAACACCACGCTGGGCACCGTCTTGCAGGACATCGCCGGGCGCAACGCCCTGTCCTTGCGCATCGCGCCCGATCTGGCGGCCATTGCCTTGCCCGCGCTCCACCAGAGCCGCGAGAGCGACACCGCCTTCCTGCGCCGCCTCGGCCGCGAGAACGACGCCGTCGCCACCATCAAGACCGGCACCCTGATCTTCGCGCGCAAGGGCGCGGGCACCACCAGCACGGGCCAGCCCCTGCCAACCCTCGCACTCACCCGCCGCAGCGGCGATGGCCATTCATGGCAGCGCCAGACGCGCGACGGGCAGGCCGGTGTCACCGCCCACTGGCACGACCGCAAGGCCGCCCGCCACCGCGCCGTCACCATGGGCAAGGCCGAAGGCGCGAAAACCCTGCGCAAGACCTACCCCGACGAAGCCAGCGCCCGCCGCGCCGCCACCGCCGAACACACCCGCCTCAAACGCGCCCCCGCCACCCTCGACATGCGCCTCGCCCTGGGCCGCCCCGACGCCATCCCCGAAGCCCGCGTCACCCTCACCGGCTTCAAACCCGAAATCGACGCCACCCCATGGCTGATCACCGAAGTAACCCACCGCCTCGACAACGCAGACGGCTTCATCACCGAGTTGAAGATGGAGGTTTCGTCAAATTAAAAGTGCTAACATAAAATTTGCAAAAATATTGCATTAAATAATTAATTCATCAACAATTGATTTTATTTTTAGATTGATGAATTCAAGACCATTCCGCTTGAAATCTTGACCATGCATTGAGCACAATAGGATTGTCAAAATTTATTATCGAATCTTTATAATACAATTTAGCTTCTTCGGTAAATCCTTGGCATCTAATAAAAAAATTAATGCAAATTCCAGATGGTACAATTGCCACCACGGGCTTTCTTATATGCACGCTTGAGCCTTGCACAAGTAACCCTGAATTTCTCATGTGGTCGATGTGAATGTCTAAATCATGTTTGCTAGACAATCCTGCAATTTCAATGCATTCATCGACTCCCATTATGTTGGGTAGTCCAAGAACAAGTCCAGATTCTCCGCAAAATGGTATCAAATTTTCGCATACATAATTTATAATTTTAACTTGTGGTGGAGATAGTTGAGAGAGGTAGTTCATGTAAATTGCTGTGACGCCCTCGCTAGCATCTTTATTGCAACCTGATGCCAGAAGTCCTGCCCATGCATTATGAAGTGCATCATCATCAGACCAAGATCCTTGGTCTATCGCGATGTGGGCTAGGCGAGGATGCAGTCTTAAGGTGTCAGCATCAGGACGCTGTTGCACTTTTTTCTGTGCTTTATTCAGCATCGAAGCACAATTGTTCTTGCGCCACTCACTGACTTTATCTTTTAGTAATAACCCAAATTCTTCAGCTGCAGGCAGAGCAATTCGGCCTAAAAATTGCCCAGCACCATCCATTACTGATTTTGTAATTACAAGTATGGAGTCAGAGATTGGCTTTATTCCAAATAAATCTTTGCTGCCTGAATTTTCATTCATAATCCAATGCCTTGAAAGAAAAATAAATTACTTCAGATCATGCGATTTGATGTGTTTAAGTTCGCCGAAAAACACCAGCTACCCGTCCAATGACGTGGATTTCTTCGTCATAAGCGACTTCTTCGCGGACTTGGGGGTTGTCCCCCATCAGTTTGAAGGTTCCGTCAGGCATGGCTCGGACGCGCTTGATGGTTCCGAGGCCACCGTAGCTGAGCGCCCAGATGCCTTCCTGGCGATCAATGGTGCGGTGGGAGCGGTCGATCAGAACGAAGTCGCGGTCGTTGATCGTGGGGTACATGCTGTCCCCAACCGGACGGGCCACCGATAGCAGGTGCGCGGAAGTGTTCGTGAAGTTCCGCACCCACTCTTGCGGAATCCAGCGATCGGTGACTTCCATCGTACTATCGTCGAGATAGCCTGCACCCATGCCGATGTTGAGGTCGATTTCCTCAACCTTGATCAGGCCCATTTGCTCCGCGATTTCCGCAGGCGTCGGGGGAATATAGGCGTTCTCGGCGGGGTCGTCGGTTTCCCCGGTCAGATAAGCTTCGGTTGTCCGCAAAATGCGGGCAATCTTGAAGAGGTGGCTTGAGCCAGACGATTGCCCGGAAATCAATTTGCCTATGGTCTGCTGGGTCACCCCGACCTCGCGCGCCAGCGCAGATTGGGAGAATCCCAGCGTTTTCATTCGTTCGGCTAGGCGCTCACCCTTGATCATGCGGGCACCCTACAACTTTGGGTTTGGCCCAAAAGGTAATTCTATGCGTTGACACTGTTACGCCTTTGGTTGTACCCAAGGTGCATGACGCAAAGTGTGACACCTTCCCAAGCGCTTGCGCGCGCCGTGGCAATCGCCGGAGGCCAATCCGCCACCGCGCGTATCTGCAACAAATCACAATCAGCCGTCTGGAAATGGCTGCAATCCGAACGGAGCCTCCCGGCCGAGCATGTGCTGGCGATGGAAGCGGCAACCGGCGTTCATCGTCATTTGCTTCGGCCCGATATTTACCCCATTTCTCTGGGCACCGGGGCAGATGCTCCCGGCGCAGACTCTGCCCCGGTTATGCCGACGGAACCGGCTTCTGTCGTTTGCGATCAGCCCGGCAAAGCGCAACGCGCGAAGGTGGCGGCATGACCAAGCTGCGCACGCCGCTCTCGTTTTCGCGGGCCATCACCACGATTGCCGCCGCCATCGGGTGGGAGCCTGCGGCCAAAGTCACCGGGCGCTCGGTCCGCACCGTGCGCCACTGGAGCGAGAGCGACCGCCATGGCACGCCCACGCTCGATCAGGCTTTGGCGCTCGACCGCGCGTTCATCGCCGCCGGGGGCGATCATGGCCCGATCCTGTCCAGCTATGGCCTGCAACTCGATGTCGCGCTGGTCGATGCCGTGGCTTGCCGCACCGCGCTGGCCGAGGACATCGCCGCGACCACCCGCGAGACGGGCGACGCCATCAGCCACTGCATCCAGGCGCTGCATCCCGGCGCCACGCCCGCGCAGATCTATCGCGCGATTGCCGAGACCGAAGAAGCCGACGCGCTGTTCCCGCGCCTTCTCGGTCGGCTCAAAGCCCTTCTGCCCGGCACTGGGGCCGGACGCGAAGCCACTGGGGAAATGCGATAATGTCCGGGCGTCCTGTCCAACTTCCACACGTTTGCTGTCCGGCCTGCGGCGGGCGCGCCTTTGCCCGCTCGGTCGGCAAGAAAAGCCTCGTCTACCGCGAGGTCTACTATCACTGCCGCAACCCGGATGCCTGCGGGCACCAGTTCGTGGTGTCGATGGAGGCCATCCGCACGACCCGGCCCTCCCGCTTCCCCATGCCCCGGCACAAGCTGCCCCTGACCCAATGGCACAGCGCCGCCAACGACCGCGCCGCCAACGACGACGGCCCACCCAGCGAACCGGGCACCGCCGCCATCACCCCCTGATCCGGCACCCTGATCAGGCCGCCAGCGCGGCCTGACACCCCCCATTCCGACCAACCCCGACCCGGCTCGCTTCCGGGCACGCCCCCGCTTTGCCTTTTTCCGCCCCTTTTTCGGAGCATCCCCATGCTGCCCACCCCATCCACCCCATTCCGCGCTCCGCCTTCTGCCTTCGCCGCATGGTGGAGCTTCTGGCGGGCCCTGCCGCGTGCCGAGCGGGCCGAGTTTCTCGTGCTCGTGGCGGCCCTGCCAGCCCTGTTCGCCCTCTTCGCCGCCTTGTGGATCATGCTGCCGGCATAAGCGCGCGCCGCGCCCGATCCCTCCAGAAAGACCAGAATTTCCATGCAGATGCGAGACGACATTCGCCGCGAACTGATGCCCCTCCTGAAGACCGACTTCCAGTGGAAGAAGGACCAGGGCGAGTGGCTCCAGGGCGGCAAGTGCCCCGAATGCGACGGGCGCGAGGTCTATGCCCGCGCAGAAAGCCCGTGGGTGCTCAAGTGTGGCCGGGCCAACCGCTGTGGCTGGGAGGCCTCCATTCGCGACCTCTATCCCGAGGTCTTCGACACATGGTCCAAGCGCTTCAAGAAGACGCCCGAAAACCCCCATGCAGCCGCCGATGCCTATCTGACCGACGCGCGCGGGCTCAACCTCATGGGCATGCGCGATGCCTATTCGCAGGAATATTTCCGCGACGAGGGGCGGGGCATCGGCTCGGCCACCGTCCGCTTCCCGCTGCCGGGCGGAAGCTGGTGGGAACGCCTGATCGACCAGCCCGGCCGGTTTGACCGCAAGGCCCATTTCGCGCCGCGCAAGTCCTACAAGGGGCAGGCGTGGTTCCGGCCCGACCTCACCATGGAAGACTTCGCCAACGCGACCAGCATCTGGTTTGCCGAGGGCATCTTCAATGCCTGGGCCCTCGAACAGGCGGGCCAGCGCGCGGCCTCGACGATGTCGTCGAACAACTATCCGTCCGAGTTCCTGCGCCAGTTGCGCACGCATATCGCCGCCTCGGACAAGCCGCACCGCAGCCCCAAGATCATCTTTGCCTTCGACGTCGGCCCCGCCGGCACCAAGGGCAACCGCGATTTCGTGAAGCAGGCCCGCAACGACCGCTGGGACGCCAGCGCCGCGCTCCCCATGGGCGAGGACGAAGCCGGCAAGGAGCTGGACTGGAACGACCTGCTCCGGCTCGATCGCCTGGGCGAGAGCCACCGTGCCGACTACCTGTGGCACGGGCAGGTGCTGCTGGCCCAGAGCGCGCAGGAAAAGGCCTACCTGATCTGGGAAAAGCACCGCTGGAACAGCTTCCACTTCAATTTCGGCAACCGGACCTACTGGTGCTCGATCGACATTTCGGTCGTGCAGGAAAAGATCGACGAATACCGGCGCGGGCGCACCCGCGAGTTGAAGGACATCGACAGCCGGGAAGAGGCGATCATCCGCATGGAAGCCTCGCGCGAGGCGCTGGGCGTCGAGGAAATCGCCAATTGCGCGTTCCGCGTCCTCTATCGCCAGCGCGACGAGGCGACCGACGAGACGAAATTCTTCCTCGATATCCGCTATCCGAGCAGCAAGCGCGCGCCGGTCAAGGGCGATTTCACTGCCGCCCAGCTGCGCAAGTCCTCGAACTTCGAAGACCGGCTGTTCGCCTTTGGCGGGGTGTGGACCGGCAACGTCGCCCAGTTGACCCGCATCCTCCAGCACCAGACCCCCGATCTGCCCGATGTGCGCCCGCTCGGCTTCACCGGCTATTGCCGCGAGGCCAAGGCCTATGTCTTCGGGCAACTGGCGGTCGCCAATGGCCGCGTGTTCCGGCCCAACGACGACGATTTCTTCCAGATCGGCAAGCAGGCGATCAAGCTGGGCACCTCGGAACGGCTGCTCGACATCGAGTATGACGCCGACCGCCTCGACACCAGCTGGCTGGCTGATCTGTGGACCGCCTATGGCGCCAAGGGGCTGGTGTGCCTGAGCTTCTTCTTCGGATCGCTGTTTGCCGAGCAGGTCCGCACCGAAATGAAGAGCTTCCCGTTCCTCGAAATGCACGGGCTGCCCGGCACCGGCAAGACCACGCTGGTCGAGTTCCTCTGGAAGCTGCTGGGCCGCGAGAACTACGAGGGCTTCGACCCGGCCAAGGCCACGCCCGCCGCCATGGCGCGCAACCTGGGCAAAGTGGGCAACCTGCCGGTCGTGCTGATCGAGGGCGACCGCCGCGAGGAAGCCAGCCACGCCCGCAAGTTCGAGTGGGAAGAACTCAAGACCGCCTACAACGGGCGCACCGTGCGCGCACGCGGGGTGCGCAACGGGGGCATGGAAACCTTCGAGCCGCCGTTCCGGGGCGCGATCGTCATCGAACAGAACGAGCCGGTCAATGCGAGCCGGGCCGTGCTCGAACGCATCATGTCGCTCGGCTTCGACATGACGGGCTGGTCGGCCCAGACCAAGGCCTCGGCCGAGCGGCTTGAGCAGTGGCCGATCGAGACCGTCTCGGGCTTCATCGTCCATGCCGCCAAGCGCGAGAACGAGGTCATGGCCCGCTTCCGGCAGGCCTTTGCCCAGTACGAGGAGGAACTGCTCGCCATGCCGGGCATCCGCACCAACCGCCTCGCCAAGACCCACGGGCAGTTGCTCGCCTTCCTCGATGCGCTGCGCGCGCTGCTCCCGATCACCGACGAGCAGCAGGCCGCCACGGCCAAGTTTATCGTCGACATGGCGATCGAGCGGCAACTGGCCGTGAACAGCGAAGACCCCATCGTCACCCTGTTCTGGGAGCGGTTCGACTACCTCGAAGAGAACGAGGATCCGGCAGCGCCGAGCGGCCACATCAACCACCATCGCCGCCATGCCGAGGGTATCATCGCGGTCCGCCTCAACGAAATGGAGGCCCGCTGCGCCGAAAAGCGCCTGGAGCTGCCCACCCATGCCGAGCTGATCCGCGCCCTCAAGACCTCCAAAAACCGCCGCTTTGTCGAGCAGACCGCCGTCAATTCGCGGAACGAGGGCGTGCCCCCGGTCCGCTGCTGGGTCTTCCACGATCGCTCGCGCGCGACGGCCCCCCATTCCTGAAAGCGAAAGGACGACCATGCGCAGCGTTCCCTCCCTTCTGTCCATGATCGGTGATCCCGATCCCGTTGGGGCGGCGGTCATGCCCTGGGATTATATCCGCATGCGCCGCGAGGCCGCCGGGCTCTCGATTGCGCAGGCCGCCCGGCCATTCTGGCACCATGGCGCGCACCAGGCCGATGTCGAGCGCAACTTCCGCCGCATCGAGACGGTCGGGATCCGCATGAAGCGGCTGTGGTCCATGACCCGCGCGTTTCCGCTCAGCCTGACGGTCTACCGCCAGCTTTGCGACACCCCGGCCGACCGGCACCCGCGCCTGTGCCGGGCCTGCGGGTGGGACGAATGGACCCCGCAGCTCGATGTCGAGGGCTTCGACTGCACATGGGCGCAGGCCGATCCGCGGATCTGCTCCCTCTGCGCCCAGACAGGCCGCCGCGTGTTCACGCCGCGCCTGCCCAATCCTCACCCCCGCCAGACACCCGATCGCGGCCACCAGATCGCCGCCTGACCTTCCAAGGAGCATCCCATGTCCGAAGCAAACGCCACCGAAGAGCAACTGCGCCACCTGATCGAGCGCATCGAAAGGCTTGAAGAAGAAAAGAAAGGGATCAGCGACGACATCCGCGACGTCTACAACGAGGCCAAGGCCACCGGCTACGACACCAAGGTCATGCGGCTCATCGTCCGCCTGCGCAAGATGCGCCCCGACGACCGCCGCGAAATGGAAAGCATCACCGACATCTACAAGAACGCGCTGGGGCTCGACTGACCATGGCCGCTCGCCCCTCGAACGCCGTCCACCCGATCGGCTGCCCATGCCGGGCCTGCGCGCCCGTCGCGCCCCACAGGCACCGCGCCTGCTTCACGATCAGGAGCGCCTCGCGCGCCCTGGTCCTGCTCGCCTTGCTGATCGCGATCCCGTTCCTCGTCGCCCAGGCGCTGGCCGGCCTGAAAGGAGGGCGGGGATGATCCACCGTCCGGTAGATCGGCCATGGCAGGGGCACTGGCGCGCGGCCCGCATGGCCGTGCTGTGCCTGCTCCTGTCCGGCTGCATCGAGCGCTACAGCGCCCTCGCGCAGTGCCAGAAGCACATGCCCCCATGGGACACCGCCGAATGCAGCCACCTCAAGGGGCGGGGGAAGGGCACATGAGCGCCCCGCCGCCTGAAAGGCTCCTGACCATCCGCGAGGTGATGGCCCGCACGTCGCTCTCGCGCTCCTATATCTATGCCCTGATGCGCAAAGGGGCGTTCCCCGATCAGCGCAAGCTGGGCCACAAGTGCGCCCGGTGGCGGGAAAGCGAGGTCGACGCCTGGGCGCGCGGCAGCGTCACGTAACGGATCAGAGGCCGGGGCGTCCTGCCCCGGCCACACCATAGCGCATGGGCTGGCCGATATGGATCGCTGGCGGCCACATGTCTGCCAGCAGGATGTCGGCCCATTCCTGCGCCAGTTCTCTCCGGCGGGGCATGTAGGCCGCGCGGTTATAGGCGCCTTCCACCCGGTTCGCGGGCACATGGGCCAGCATCAGGTCGATGATCGCGCGATCGGGGGAGGCGGTCGCATGCCCGGCCTCGCGCCATGCGCGCTCCACCCTCTCGTTCATGATCGTCGAGAAGGCCGAGCGAAACCCGTGGGGAACGTGGCGCTGGTAGTATCCGGCCCGGATCAGCAGGGCGCGCAGCGTGTTCTCGCTCATGGGCCGATGCACATGGCGGTCTGACGGGAAAATCAGCTCAAGGTCGCCGGTCAGCGGCATCATGGCCTTCAGCACGGCCACCGCCTGGGGCGCCAGCGGCACAAGGTGGTCGCCATCTTCTTCCGCCTTGCGGTCCACGTCGCCCTTCATCCGGTGCGCGGGGATCCGCCACAAGGGTTCCTCGCCATCGAGATCCTCGAACTCATCCCACCGGGCGCCGTGGATCTCGTTCGGCCTGACCGCTGTCAGGGCCAGCAGGCGCAGCGCCAGCTTGGTGTGCGCGCGGCACCGTTCCGCCTCGCAGTCGACGAGCATCTGGCGAAGCGCGGGCAGGTCGGTGATGGCCGGCTGTGGCTTGGCCTTGGGTTTGCGGGGCAGGGCGATGGCCAGACTGGCCGCCGGATCGCGCACGGTCTGATTCGTGGCGATACCATAGACGAATATGGCACTGATCCGCTGGCGCGTCCGGTGCGCGGTCTCGATCGCGCCGCCTTCCACGATCTTCTGGAGCAGCCTGAGCACCTCGGGCGACTGGATATCCTCGATGGCGAGATCGCCGATTACCGGAAACACAAGCTTTTCAAGGCAGTCGAGGACATCCTTGGCATGCACCTTCGACCACCGCTGCATCTGGAGCTTGTGCCATGCCATGGCGACACCCTTGAACGTGGGCCGCGTATCATGACCCGCGCCTCGTTCGAACAGATCCCCAGGCCTGGGCTCGATCCCCTTGGCCAGCATCGACTTGGCCAGATCGCGGGCGTCCCGCGCGTCCTTCAGCGAAATGGCGGGGTAGGGGCCGATCGTCAGCGTCTTCTGCGCCAGCTTGCCTTGAGCATTGCGGCCGAACTGGTAGTTCATGCGCCAGACCCGGCCGCCGACAGCCGAAACATGCAGGTAAAGCTGCTCGCCGTCCGAAAGCTTGTAGGCCTTGCCTGTGCCCTTGGCCCCGCGAACCTTGGTGTCGCTCAGCATGCCCATACCATATCCTCAGAATCACATACCATAGGCTAAGCCATATGGCAGAGGCGATGCATGAGAACAAACGGTGACAACTGTGGACGCAAAACCGGAAAAACTGGCCGTAAGAATCTGTAAATAAGACATTTGCAGATTAACTGGTACGGCTTGTTGGCGGAAGAGGTGGGATTCGAACCCACGGAGAGCTTGCACCCTCGCCGGTTTTCAAGACCGGTGCCTTAAACCGCTCGGCCACTCTTCCGCGCCAGCGGTGTTCTGGCCGATAGCGAGGTTCGGGCGGGGCGGGAAGGGGCTTTGCACAGGCCTTCCACGCAATTTGTGCGCGGAGCGGCGTATTTTGGGGATCGGGGTGGGCCTTGAGGAGCGGTAGGGGATTTCTTTGGTGGGCTAGGCGTGCAAGACAGCTTGCGTGATGGCTTTTGCGTTTTCTTCGATTTCGACTGCTTCTCGGCACATTGGCATGAGGGCGCTTCTGGCCTCGGGGCTGGGCTTTGTGTGTGCTCTGACCGGGGTTCCCGAGGCGGCGATGGCGCAGGAAGCGCCCCAGGAGAGTGTGGACGCGGGGTTTCAGGGCTATCTTCAGCTTCTGGCGGCGCGGGCGCGTGGGGCGGGGGTGCGCGAGCAGACCATTGCCCAGACCATGGCCGGCTTGACCTACAACCCGCGCGTGATCGCGTTTGACCGCAACCAGCCGGGCAGCGGGCCTTCAGGCAGCATTCCCGCGTTTGAACCCTATCGGCGGCGCCATGTCGATGCCGGGCGCATCGCGCGAGGGCGGCGGGTCTATGCAGAATCGGCTGACATGCTGGCGCAAATCAGTCGCCGGTATGGCGTGCCGGCCTCGGTGGTTCTGGCGATCTGGGGCCACGAAAGCAATTTCGGCAGCTTTACCGGCAACTTCGACCTTGCCCGTTCGCTTGCGACACTGGCCTACGATGGCCGCCGCCGCGAACTCTTCGCCGACGAATTCGTGGCCGTGCTCAAGATGATCGACCGCGGCGTTCCACGGCAGAAGCTGGTGGGAAGCTGGGCCGGGGCCTTTGGCAATCCGCAGTTCCTGCCCAGCGTCTATCTGCGCGTGGCGCAGGATGCCGATGGCGACGGACTGGCCGACATCTGGTCGAGCCGAATGGACACGCTGGCCTCGATCGCCAACTATTTCCGCGATGCTGGCTGGCGCACGGGCCAGCCCTGGGGCTTTGCGGTGACGGCGCCTGCCGCGCTGGACCGCACGCAGTTGGGAACGGCGCTGGCCAGCCCGCGCTGCCCGCAAGTCTTTGCCCGGCACAGCCGCTGGCGCACGGTGGGCGAATGGCGGGCGCTGGGCCTGCTGCCCAAGGCAGGTACCTGGCCGACCGGTGATGATACCATGGCCACGTTCTTCGAACCCGACGGCCCCGGACGGACGGCCTATCTGCTAACCGGAAATTATCGAGTCATCCTCGATTACAATTGCTCGAACTTTTACGCCCTGTCCGTGGGATTGCTTTCCGATGAAATCAGCCGCTAACCGCCTCGCGTTCGTCATGACCGGCCTTCTGGCCGGTACCATGGCGCTTTCCGGCCCCGTGGTGCTGGCCAAAACGCCCGCGCCTGCTGCGCATCCGACGGGGCCAGCGGCGGATTACCCGATGGTTCTGGGCAGCCCTTTCGAGATTGACGGGGTAAAATATACGCCCGTGGATACGATGAACTACGATGCGGTGGGCTATGCCGTGCCCGATGCCTTGGTCGCGGCCGGGCACGAGGCGGCGATCACGGGCGCGCATCGCACATTGCCCTTGCCCTGTTATGTCGAGGTGACCTCGCTCGAAAGCGGGCATACGATCCTTCTTCGCCTTGAACGGCGCGGCCCGATGAGCGGGGACGGGCTGATTGCCCTTTCGCCCGGCGCCATGGCGCAACTGGGGATGACCGGCCCGCATGGCCCGGTGCGCGTGCGCCGGGTCAACCCGCCCGAAACCGAGCGGGCCCTGCTGCGCACCGGCCAGCAGGCTTCCGCGCGCATGGATACGCCGCCCGGCCTGCTGGCGGCGCTCAAGCGCAAGCTTGGTGTCCTGCCGCCTGTCGAACCTTCGCCCACGACGCTCGCCGCCGCGCTGGCGGCCCAGCATGCGGCTTCTGCGCCAGCGCCGGTTGCGCAGGCGCCTGCCCGGCCCGTGGTCGTTCGCAACACCACGCCGATGCCCGCGCCGCATCCTCCCAAGCCGTCCACGCCGCCCAAGGCGCCCGCGACGGCGGCTGTTGCCACGCCCAAGCCTGCTCCGGCCCCGAAGGCAGAAACCCGGACGAACGCCAGAGCGGAGCAAAAATCGGCGACCAAGCGCAGCTATGTCGTGCAGGTGGGCGCCTTTTCCACGCGCGCCAATGCCGAGCGCGCCGCCGGGCAAGTGGGGGGCCATGTCGCGCAAGTCGGCAAGGTCTTTCGCGTTCAGGCGGGGCCCCTGGGCTCCGAGGCGGAGGCCAAGGGGGCGCTGGCGAAGGCCAAGCGAGCAGGCTATGCCGATGCCTGGGTGCAGCGCGCACCCTGATGGAATGGGCTCTTAATCTTCACCGGGGTTTTTCTTGCGCCATCTGATTTCCGTTTTCGCCCGTTCCGGGGCTGTGCCGGCCCTTGCCCTGACGCTTGCGCCTGTCGTGGCGGCCAGCCCGGTGCTGGCCGCAAGCGCTGCTGTTTCGATTGATCCGGCCCGTCCGCCCGAAGTGATCGCGCCGATCGCGCTGCTGGTCGATGTCAATTCGGGGCGCGTGCTGTTCGAGCGGCAGTCGCACCGCCGCTTCGTGCCCGCCTCGCTCACCAAGATCATGACCAGCTACGTCGCTTTCGAGCTGGCCGCGCAAGGCAAGCTCAACCTCGACACGCCTTTCGTCATGCGGCCCGAGACGTTCCGCCAGTGGCACCGCGTGGGCAGCACGATGTTCCTCGACAACAACAGCCGGACCCGCGCAGCGGACCTTCTCGAAGGGATCGTTACGGTTTCGGCCAACGATGCCTGCATCGTGCTGGCCGAAGGGATCGCCGGGAGCGTGCCCGGCTTTACCGCGATGATGAACGCAAAGGCCCGCGCGCTGGGCATGCGCGACACCCACTATAACACCCCCAATGGCTGGATGGACGAAGGCCGGACCTATGTTTCCGCCGCCGATCTGGCGACGCTGTCCACCGCGCTCATCACCCGCCATCCTGATCTTTACGCGCGGTTCTATGGCCGCGAGGCGATGACCTGGAACGGCATTGCCCAGCAGAACCACAATCCGCTCTATGGCGTCGTGGCCGGGGCCGACGGGGTCAAGACCGGGTTCACCAACGAGGCCGGCTATGGCCTGGTCGGCTCGGCCCAGCGGGGCGGGCGGCGGCTGATGGTCGTCGTGGGCGGCTATGACAAGCCGCAGGACCGCGCGCGCGAAGGGGCCGCCCTGCTCGAATGGGGCTTTGCCGCCTTCGACGAAAAGCCGCTGATCGCCGCCGGAGCCCATATCGGGGAGGCGCAAGTGCAAGGGGGAACGGCCTCCAGCGTCGGCCTCGTCGCGCCACGCGCCTTCGCCATGCTTTCGCCCCATGGGACAACCGTGCGCCCGAGCCTTGCGATCCGCTACAAGGGGCCGCTTCATGCTCCCATCGCCAAGGGGCAGGACATCGCCACGCTGGTCGTGCGCGCCCCCGGACAGCCCGAGGCGCGGCTGCCGCTCGTCGCCGCCGAGAACATTGGGCAGGGGGGCGTGATCGACCGCCTGCGCGATGGTTTTGCCGCGATGGTCGGACGATGAGCGCGGCCATGATGGATCAAACTGCAAGCAACACGGGCCGTTTCATCGTGTTCGAGGGCGGCGAGGGGGCGGGCAAGTCCACCCAGGCGCGCCTTCTGGTCGAGGCGCTCGCCGCGCGCGGGATCGAGGCCGTGCTCACGCGCGAGCCGGGCGGCACCCCCGGCGCCGAGGCGATCCGCACCCTGCTGCTTTCGACGCAGGGCGAAGGCTGGGGCGCGCGGGCTGAAGCGCTGCTGTTTGCCGCCGCGCGGGCCGATCATGTCGAACGCCTGATCCGCCCGGCGCTGGCACGCGGGGCCTGGGTTATCTGCGACCGCTACATCGACAGCAGCCGCGCCTATCAGGGCGGTGGCAATGGCCTGTCCGACGCCGACGTGCTCACCCTTCACCGGATCGGCAGCGAGGGATTGCTGCCCGATTGCACGATCCTGCTCGAAGTCGATCCACAGGAAGCCGCCACGCGCTGCGCCTTGCGCGATCAGGGCGTGACCGACCGTATCGGCGGGCGTGACCCGGCCTATCACGCCCGCGTGGGCGAGGCCTTTGCCGCCTTCGCCGCAGCCGAACCCGAACGCTTCGCCCGCATTCCTGCCGAGGGCAGCCCACAGGCGGTGTCCGCGCGGATCATGGCCGCGCTGGATCGCTGGCTGGATCATCGGGCCGCCTGATGCTGATCGGTCACGAACACCCCTGGGCCGCCTGGCGCGCGGCCATGGCCGGGCACCGGATGCACCACGCCTGGCTGCTGGCCGGGCGGGAAGGGCTGGGCAAGGCGAGCTTCGCCATCGAGGCCGCCGCCGCCCTCGTCGCCGAACCGGGCGTGCCCCAGCCCGAGCCGCATCACCATCCCGACATCCTGATCCTCGAACCCTTGCCCGCCAACGACGACGAGGCAAAGAAGAAGGACGATGGGCGGCCTTATGCGCGCAAGCGCAACATCAATGTCGACCAGATCCGCGCGATGCTCCATCGCCTGCACACCCGGCCCACGCTGGGCGCGCGGCGGGCGGTGATCATCGATGCGGCCGATCATCTGGAAAAGGGCGCGGTCAACGCCCTGCTCAAGGGGCTGGAGGAGCCGCCGCAGGGCACGTTTTTTCTGGCTGTCGTCCATCAACCGGGCCGCCTGCTGCCCACGGTGCGCTCGCGCTGTCAGGTCCTGCGGTTCCGCCCGCTCGAACCGGCGGAAATGGAGCGCGCGCTGGGTGAGGCCGCGCCCGAACTCGATGCCGAGACCCGCGCGGCGGCGATTGCCGTGGCCCATGGCGCGCCCGGCGCAGCGCTGACTTTCGCCCAGCACGATCTGGCCCGCCCCCTCGCGCTCCTGCGGCGCATTCTCGCACAGGGCGATCCCGATCTCAGCCTGCGCGCCGAGCTTGCCAGCGCGCTCGGCGCCCGGCCCGACCGCGAACGCCTGCTCGCCACCGTCGAAACCGCGCGCACCGTTCTGGTCGAAGCGCTGCCCCATTCCGGGCCCGGCAACCGTCTGGGCATCATCGCCGCGCACGAGCGCCTCGTCGAACTGGGCGGCGAAGTGCCCACGCACAATTTCGAGCCCGGCCTGCTGATCATGGAAGTCGGCGGGTTGCTGGCCCGCGCCGCGGGCCCCGGATAATCGAGATTTTCGGCAATCCTGTCGTTTGACGGGAAAAAAGCGGTTCCCACTTTTTCGCCCGATGCTCTAGAGCGGGCACAACATCACGCGCAAGGAAGCGACTGTCGCCATGGGCGAACCTTATTATATCACCACCGCCATTTCCTATCCCAATGGCAAGCCGCACATCGGACATGCCTATGAAGCGATTGCCGCCGATGTCATCGCGCGCTTTCACAAGAGCATGGGCCGCGACGTGCGGCTCCAGACCGGGACCGACGAACACGGCCTGAAGATGGCTCAGAAGGCCCGCGACATGGGGATCACCCCGGCGCAGCTGAGCGACGAGATGTCGCAGTCTTTCATCGACATGTGCGCCGCCCTTGACATCAACTACGATGTCTTCCTGCGCACGACCGAGCCGCGCCACCACCGCGCCAGCCAGGAACTGTGGAAGCGCATGGAGGCCAATGGCGACCTCTATCTCGACCGCTACGAGGGCTGGTACTCGGTCCGCGACGAAGCCTATTACGACGAAGGCGAACTCGTCGAAGGGGAAGGGGGCGCCAAGCTCTCGCCCCAGGGCACCCCGGTCGAATGGACGGTCGAGGAAAGCTGGTTCTTCCGCCTGTCGAAGTATCAGGACAAGCTGCTCGCGCTTTACGAGAGCAACCCCGACTTCATCCGCCCCGAAACGCGCCGCAACGAGATGATCGCCTTTGTCTCGCAGGGCCTGCGCGACCTGTCGATCTCGCGCACGAGCTTCGAATGGGGCGTCAAGGTGCCCGTGGCCGCCGACGCGGAAACAGGGGGCCCGGCCCATGTCATGTATGTGTGGGTCGACGCGCTCACCAACTACCTGACCGGCCTTGGCTGGCCCGATGAAACCGACGCCTTTGCAAAGTATTGGCCGGCGAACCTGCACCTCATCGGCAAGGACATCGTGCGCTTCCACACGATCTACTGGCCCGCGTTCCTGATGAGCGCGAACCTGCCTTTGCCGCAGCAGGTCTTTGGCCATGGCTTCCTGCTCAACCGGGGCCAGAAGGAATCGAAGTCGCTGGGCAACGTGACCGATCCCATCGAACTGGCGGAACGTTTCGGCGTCGATACCTTGCGCTATTTCTTCCTGCGCGAAGTCGCCTTCGGGCAGGACGGTTCGTGGTCCGCCGAAGCTATCGTGACACGCTGCAACGCCGAACTGGCCAACAGCTTCGGCAATCTGGTCCAGCGCGTCCTTTCGATGATCTTCAAGAACATGGGCGGCACTCTGGAGGCATTTTCGAGCACCGGGGCCGACGACGCGCTGCTCGCCACCGTGCGCGCGGCCGCAGCCGAGGAACTCCCCCGCGAATTTGCCGCGCTCAATTTCTCGGCCGGGATCGAGGCGTGGATGCGCGCGGTCTTCGCCTGCAACGCCTATATCGACGAGCAGGCCCCCTGGACCCTGCGCAAGACCGATCCGGAGCGCATGCGCGCGGTCCTGCTCACGCTGTTCATGGCCATCCGCGACCTGACCATCGCGATTGCCCCGGTGGTGCCGACGGCGGCGGGCAAGGTGCTCGACCAGATCGGCATTCCGGGCGACCAGCGCGGCTTCACCGCCTTTGCCCATGCGGGCTGGTACATGGAGCGCGTGGCCACGGGCGAGGCGCTGGCGCAGCCGGTCGGCGCGTTCCCGCGCCTTGAACTCCCTGCCGAAGAGGGCGCTGCCTCCTGATGCTGATCGATTCCCACTGTCACCTGATCTACGAAGGCCTCATCGACCGTCAGGCCGAAGCCCTCGCTGCCGCGCGTGTGCGCGGCATCGGCGGGTTCCTCAATATCTCCACCCGTGAACGCGAATGGGAGGCGGTCGTCGCCGTCGCCCACCGCGAAAGCGACGTCTGGGCGAGCGTGGGCATCCATCCGAACGAGGCTGATGCCCACGCCGATCTGGGCGCCGCCGCCCTGCTGGAAGCCACGCACGACCCGCGCGTGATCGGCATCGGCGAGACCGGGCTCGACTATTACTACGACCATTCGGACCAGCAGATTCAGCGCGACCTGTTCCGCATGCATATCGGCGTGGCGCGCGAAACCGGGCTGCCGCTGATCATCCACACGCGCGAGGCCGAGGCCGACACGCTGGCCATCCTGACCGAGGAAATGGGGAAGGGGGCCTTCCCGGCGCTGATCCACTGCTTCACCGCCAGTGCCGATTTTGGCCGGGCGGTCCTCGATCTGGGGCTGACGATCTCGATTTCAGGGATCGTGACCTTCAAGAACGCCAAGGACTTGCAGGCCTTCGTGAAGACGATCCCGCAAGACCGGCTGCTCGTCGAGACCGACGCGCCGTTCCTCGCGCCGGTCCCCCATCGCGGCAAGCCATGCGAACCGGCCTTCGTGGCCGATACGGCTGCCTTCGTGGCCCAATTGCGCGGGGAAAGCCTTGAGGACCTCGCCAGAACGACCACCGGGAACTTCTTCGGCCTCTTCACGAAAGCGGAAAGGCCCACGGCGTGAAGCTGACCATTCTGGGGTCGGGAACGTCGACCGGCGTACCGCGCATCGGCAATGACTGGGGCGAATGCGACCCGAACGAGCCGCGCAACCGGCGCACGCGCGTGGCCATCGTGGTCGAGGGCAACGATGGCTCGCGCATCCTCGTCGACACGCCCACCGATCTGCGCCAGCAATTGCTGGCAACCGGGATCGACCGGCTCGACGGCGTGGTGTGGACCCACGACCATGCCGATCACACCCACGGCATCGACGACTTGCGCCCGCTGCGCATGGGGCGGGGCGCGCCGATCCCCGGCTATGCCGCCGAGGAGACCGTCCGCCGGTTGCGCCAGCGCTTCGGCTATGTCTTTGCCGGGCAGCACGGCTATCACACGATCTGCCAGCTCGACAATCTCGACCGCATGCGCATGGTCGCCGGGATCGGCATCAGCCATTGCCAGATGGCCCATGGACCGGCGCAATCGACGGCATTCCGGTTCGACCAGAACGGCAAGTCGGTCGGCTATGCAACCGATTTCAGCGCGATCAACGACGAGATGGTCAACCTGTTCTACCGGGTCGACGTGCTGGTGGTCGATTGCCTGCGCCGCCAACCGCATCCCACGCATGCCCATCTGGGCATGGCGCTCGAACTGATCGAGACGACACGGGCAGGGCGGGCCGTGCTGACCCACCTCGACAAGTCGATGGACTATCGCACGCTGTGCGCAGAAACTCCCGATCATGTCGAGCCGGGCTACGATGGCCTGGAGATCATTCTGTAGGAAGGAGCACCGGACGGATGGATCGCTGGGTCAGTGTCATCGGGCTCGTGATGGCCGGGATCCTGGTCTGGTACAACAGCGCCTGGTACAACGGCGGATTGCGTTCGGTTGCGCCGGGAAAGATCGGACCCTGGGCCTTGATCTGGGTCTTGATCATTCTGGTGACAGCCGCGCTGTTCACGCTGATTGGCCAGCGCGGATCGTGATCCATTCACAGGCTGCAAAGCCACAGAATGCCCAATCCCGGTTCGGGTTTATCCCTAAAACAGATAACAGAAAATATGTTAAATAGGGCCTCTGTAAAGAGGCTTTGTTTAACATAATACATCTTATCATACTTATGTTCAGGGCCTGCGGAACACCGTTTTTACGGCGTTTCGCAGGCCTTTTTCAGCACATCACATGGTCACGGCATCGCACGGTTCAGGCATCGCATGGTTCAGTCAGGCGCCCGGACGCCAGAAACAGATCCATGCGCGCTTCTTCCTCGGCAATGGCGATGCCGCGCGCGGCCAGCCAGTCGTCGTTGAAACATGTCGAGCCATAACGGTCGCCGGAATCGCACAGGATCGTCACGATCGAACCGTCGATGCCATTGCGCGCCATTTCATGCGCCAGACGCGCACAGGCCACGAGATTGGTTCCGGTCGATCCACCGACGCGACGCCCCAGATGGCGCGACAAGGCCCGCGCGGCAGCGATCGAGGCCGCATCACTGACCACCTCGACACGGTCGATCACCGAAGGCACGAACGATGGTTCCACGCGCGGGCGGCCAATCCCCTCGATCAGGCTGCACGCGCCCTGGGTCGTGCGTACCGCGCGGTCGTGCCAATGCCGGTGAAAGACCGAGGCTTCCGGATCGGCCAGGCAAATCTGCGTGGTGTGGCGATGATAGCGCACAAAGCGCCCCAGTGTTGCCGATGTGCCACCCGTGCCCGCGCCGCAGACAATCCAGGTCGGCACGGATGCCGGTTCGCGCACCATCTGCGCAAAAATGCTCTCGGCGATGTTGCTGTTGCCCCGCCAGTCGGTCGCCCGCTCGGCGAATGTGAACTGGTCCATGTAATGGCCGCCACGCGCATCGGCGAGCCGCTGCGCCTCGCCATAGACGGCCCCCGGATCGGTCACCTTGTGGCAGGTTCCGCCCAGCGCCTCGATCGCCGTGATCTTTTCCTGTGCCGTCGTGGCCGGGATTACCGCCACGAACGGCAGCCCCAGCATCCGCGCGAAATAGGCTTCGGACACTGCGGTTGACCCCGATGAGGCCTCGACGATGCACGTCCCCTCGCCGATCCATCCGCTGCACAGCGCATGAAGAAACAGCGAGCGCGCCAGACGGTGCTTGAGGCTGCCAGTGGGATGGCTGCTCTCGTCCTTGAGATAGATCGCGATGCCCGGCAGCGCCGGCATCGACAGCGGGATCAGATGCGTGTCAGCCGAGCGAGTAAAGTCCGCCTCGATCCGCGCGATGGCCCAGTCCACCCAACGCCCATCGATCACCCGCCCCATACGCCGCTCATGCACCATCGAACCCTCCAACTCGTCGCTGGACCGGGATGTAGCAAAAGCCGACTGCCGACAGGATGCAAAGATTACGCCATTTTCAGATTAATTGCAAATGAAATGCGTAAAATCGCATGATGACACAATTTGAGTGCAACCCCTCACCCAAGCGGCAAAGTTTCGGCAGCCTTGACCGTTTCCATCACGATCGAGGCGTTGACCGTGTTCATCTCGATCCGGGCCACCAGCGCCTTGTAGACCCTGTCATAGTCATCGACCGATGGCAGGACGACCCGCAAGAGATAGTCGATGCTCCCGGTCAGGCGGACAACCTCCACGATTTCAGGTATTTGCGCCACGGCATGGCGAAACTGCTCGGTCCATCCGGCGCTGTGCGTGCGGGCGCTGACAGTGACGAAGACAGTCGTGGGCAAGCCCACCCTCGCCCGGTCGATCATCGCCACATTGCGCCGGATATAGCCGTTCTCGCGCAAGTGGGCGATGCGCCGCGAACAGGCCGAGGGCGAGAGATGCACTTTTGCGCCGATATCCGCCAGCGGGGTATCGCTGTCGCGCTGGAGAATATCGAGAATGGCCAGATCGCGTGGTGTGAGCATGGGTGCTGCCTCCTGCATTCCTGATGCAGAAACATGGCCCCAGGCGCAAATCAATCCGCACCCTGCCCCTTTTCCTGTTCCTTCTTGGCCTCTGCTTCGGCAGCGGCCAGCACCCGCAGGACATTGCCTGACCAGATCTTCGCAATGTCGGCCTCGCCATAGCCGTTGCGGCGCAAGGCGGCGGTGACACGCGGCAGGTCTGCCACATCTTCGAGGCCCCTCACCCCACCCCCGCCGTCCCAGTCCATGCCGATCCCGACGTGATCGGGGCCAACGATGGCGAGCGCATGGAGCAGGTTGGCCATGAAGTCGTCGAACCCGGCGCGCACCTCGGGCCAGTCGTGGTCGATCCTGTGGCGCCGCGCGAGATAGTCGGCCCGTTCGGCCACGCTGAGCACGCGGTCCTCGGGATAGCGCTGCTCCAGATCGGCAAGCGCGGCCTTGCGCCCGGCGCTTTGCGGCAGGGCCTTCACATAGACCGAATTGATCTGGATGACCCCGCCCTGCGCGGCGAGCGCACGCAGATGCGCGTCATCAATGTTGCGCGGATGATCATAGACCGCCCTGCACCCCGAATGGCTGAGGATCACCGGCGTCTTCGACAGGCGCAAGGCATCGTCGAGCGCGCGGTCGGAGCTGTGCGACAGATCCGGCACGACGCCAAGGCGGTTCATCTGCGCGAGAAGCTGGACGCCCTCGGGGCTGAGCCCGTCCCATCGGGGCGCATCGGTGGCGCTGTCGGCGAACTGGTTGGTCTTGAAATGGGCAAAGCCCGCCATCCGCACGCCCAGCGCATGGAACGTCTGGAGCAAGGTGGGGTCATCGCCCAGCGGCCAGGCATTCTCGATGGACAGGAACACCACCCGCCGCCCCGACGCGGCGATGGGCGCGGCATCGGCAGCCCTGTCGGCCAGAGCGAAAGCCTTGGGGTTGGCGGCCACCATGTCGTGGATCGCCACGGCCCGCGCGAACGCATAGTCGCGCGCCGCGCGGGTATGGACCGGATCGAGCGGCCCTTGCGGGGTGTAGATCGCCCAGAACCCGCCATCGAGCCCGCCCTGCTCCATGCGCGGCACATCGACTTGCGTGCCATCGTCGCGCACGGCGTGACGCGCCATGATCGACCATCCGGGCAGAACCAGCGAGGCGGGCGTATCGAGATGGGTGTCGAGCGTCAGCAAGTGCTGGTGGAAGACCTGTTCGGCCTTCGTTGGCTCTGGCGGAAGGGGATCGGCCTGCGCGGGACAGGCCAGCAAAGCCAGCGCCAGCGACGAAAGGACGGGAGCGAGGATGGAGCACCGGGCAGAAAGGACACGCATGGCCCATTTCATCCCGCTTTCCCTCGCGCGGCGCAAGGGGTAGAGGCTGCCCCATGTTGCGTATCACCGAACTCAAGTTGCCGCTCGACCATGCCCCCGAAGCCATGGCCCCTGCCATCGCCGCCCGTCTGGGCCTGCGCGAGGACCAGATCGTGCGCTTTGCCATCGCCCGGCGCGGCAATGATGCCCGGCGCAAGAACGCGATCCAGCTGGTCTATGCCGTCGACGTGACCCTGCCCGAGGCGTTGGAAGCCGAAGTTCTGGAACGTCTGGCGGGCGACAGCCATGTCCGCCCTTCCCCCGATACGACCTATCGCTTTCCCGTCCGCGCGCCCGAGGGCTGGTCCCCTGCCCCCGGCGAACGCCCGGTGGTGATCGGCGCGGGGCCTTGCGGGCTGCTTGCCGCGCTGATCCTCGCCCAGATGGGGCTGAAGCCGATCATCATCGAGCGCGGCAAGGCCGTGCGCGAGCGGACCAAGGATACCTGGGCGCTCTGGCGCAAGTCGGTGCTGACGCCTGAATCCAACGTCCAGTTCGGCGAAGGCGGCGCGGGCACGTTCTCGGACGGCAAGCTCTACAGCCGGATCAAGGACCCCCGGCACCTGAGCCGCAAGGTTCTCGTCGAATTCGTCAAGGCCGGCGCCCCCGACGACATCCTGACCGAAGCCCACCCCCATATCGGCACCTTCCGCCTCGTGACGATGGTGATCGCCATGCGCGAGACCATCGAGCAACTGGGCGGTGAATATCGCTTCGGCACCCGCGTCGACGATTTCGAGGTCGAAACGGCGCCCGATGGGGCGCGGCGCCTGGCCGGGCTCCATCTCTCGACCGGCGAATACCTCCCGGCCCGCCATGTGATCATGGCCGTCGGCCATTCGGCGCGCGATACCTTCGAGGTGCTCTACAACCGGGGCGTGCAGATCGAGGCCAAGCCCTTTGCCATAGGCGTGCGCATCGAGCATCCGCAAAGCTGGATCGACACCGCCCGCTTCGGCGCCTGCGCCAAGAACCCGATCCTGGGCGCGGCAGCCTATGCGCTGGCCCACAAGGCCAGCAACGGGCGCTCGGTCTACAGCTTCTGCATGTGTCCGGGCGGGCGCGTGGTCGCCGCCGCGAGCGAGCCGGGCCGCGTGGTGACCAATGGCATGAGCCAGTATTCACGCGCGGAATTCAACGCCAATTCGGGCCTCGTCGTCGACATCACCCCCGAGCGCGACTTTCCCGGCCATCCGCTGGCCGGGATCGCCCTGCAACGCCACTGGGAAGAGCGCGCCTTCGTGGCCGGGGGCTCCACCTATCAGGCGCCGGGCCAGAAGGTCGGCGATTTCCTCGCAGGGCTCCCAAGCCGCGAACTGGGCAGCGTGACGCCATCGTATCAGCCGGGCGTCCACCTGACCGACTTGCGCGAATGCCTGCCCGATTTCGTGACCGATGCCCTGCGCGAGGCCCTGCCCGTATTCGGGCGCCAGATGGCCGGATACGATCACCCCGACGTGGTGATGACCGGCGTGGAAACGCGCACCTCTTCGCCCGTGCGCATCCCGCGCGGAAAAGACTTCGAGAGCCTCAACACCGCCGGCCTCTATCCGGCCGGTGAAGGGGCCGGTTATGCCGGTGGCATTCTCTCGGCGGCGGTGGATGGCATCCGCGTTGCCGAGGCTCTGGCCGCGCGCGTTCTGGGAGCCTGATTCGCCTGCCCCATGTTTCCTCTGCGTCGAGGGCAGTTTCCTCGTGGTTAATCGCGAGACGGCCCTCCCGTGCATACCTTTTCACGGATTTCCTGTCGCAGTGCGCCCTGTGGCAGGCCCGTTTCGAGCGTGGACAGCAAGCGCCTTAAATCGTTTGAAATTTGCGCCCGAAACGGAGGAACCTTGCTGTAAACGGCGGAAATGCCGGGTCACAATTGCGCAATTAGCAATTATTATTGCGTGAAACGCATTTGCTTGCCCCCGTCATCTGGGTCATTCGGAACACGCCTTTCAGGCATCCTCTCCCAAAACTTCCAGGGCCGATCGGACTTTCCGGGCGGCCCTTTTTTTTGCTTATCTCGCGGGATGTCGCTTCAGGGGCGAGCCCCTGCCATTTAGTATGTTGCACATACTAAAATTCCTGTGGCAACTTGTCGGGAAACCGCCGAAGGCACGAGCCTGCCAGGCTGAACGCACAAAGGGAGATCCATGGCCACGCTTATTGATGGAAAGGCAATTGCCCGCGCCCTCTCGCTCAAGACAGCGCAAGGTGTGGCCGAGATGGTGGCCCAGGGTAGCGAGGCTCCCGGCCTGGCCGTGATCCTGGTCGGCAATGATCCGGCCAGCGAGGTCTATGTCGGCCGCAAGATCAGCCAATGCGCCAAAGTCGGCATTCGCTCGGTCGAGCACCGCCTGCCCGCGACCACCGGCCAGGACGAACTGCTCGCGCTGATTGCCGCGCTCAATGCCGATGCCACCATCGATGGCATCCTCGTCCAGTTGCCGCTGCCCGCCCAGATCGACGCGGGCAAAGTGCTCGACGCGATCAACCCGGCCAAGGATGTCGATGGCTTCCATCCGGTCAATGTCGGACGCCTGTCGACCGGCACGGGCGGTTTGATCCCCTGCACGCCGCTGGGCTGCATGATGCTGCTCGACACGGTGGTGGAGGACTATCGCGGCCTCGACGCTGTCGTCATCGGCAAGTCCAACATCGTGGGCAAGCCCGTGGCGATGCTCCTGCTCGAACGCGAATGCACGGTGACCGTCACCCACATCGCCACGCAGGGCCTTCCTGACATCGTGCGCAAGGCCGATATCGTGGTGGCCGCAGCCGGCGCCCCCGAACTCGTACGCGGCGACTGGGTGAAGCCCGGCGCCATCCTCATCGACGTGGGCATCACCCGCGTGACCAACCCCGATGGCACTACCCGCCTTGTCGGCGATTGCGCCGCACACGAGATGGACCATGCCCGCGCCGTGACCCCGGTTCCGGGCGGCGTGGGGCCAATGACCATCGCCTGCCTCCTGTCCAACACCCTCCAGGCGGCCAGAACGGCCCGCACGGGTTCATAAGGCCGGAGAAGGCCGAAGAGGCCAGACACGAAAAAGGCGGTTCGGGACTGACCCGAACCGCCTTTTTTTGGGCCTGTTCTCTTCAGGACAGGCGCCCGGAGACGCCCACCCCCAAGAAACCCGACCTTACTTCGAAGCCGCGAGGCTGCGGTTGATCCACAGCGCCAGCAGCGTGCAGACCGCGCCCGAAAGCAGGTAGGCACCCGAAGCCAGCAGGCCGTGGTTGGCCGCCAGATACAGCGCCACGTAAGGCGCCAGACCGGCACCGAACAGCCAGGCCAGATCGCCGGTCAGGGCCGAACCGGTGTAGCGGTGACGCGCTTCAAAGGAGTCGGCAATGGCGCCCGACGACTGCGCGAACGAGAGGCCGAGCAGAACGAAACCGGTCACCATGAACGCGATTTCGCCGTTGACGCCGGTCCCCAGCATGGTGGGCGCGAAAGCCGAGAACACGGCAATCGCCGCAGCCGAGGCCCCCAGCAGCGTGCGACGGCCCACGCGGTCGGCCAGCGTACCCGAAACCACCATGGCGATCAGGCCGACAGCAGCGGCCACCGCTTCGATGGTCAGGAAGCCGGAAGGCTCCTGCGAGGTGAAGATGAAGACCCACGAGAGCGGGAACACGGTGACCATGTGGAACAGCGCGAAGCTGGCGAGCGGCGCGAAGGCACCGATCACGATGGTCTTGCCCTGCTCGCCGATCGTCACCGACGGGCGCTCGGCCACGAGGTCACGGGTTTCGAACAGGTGCTGGTATTCGGGCGACACGACCATGCGCAGACGCGCGAAGAGGGCCACCACGTTGATCGCGAAAGCCACGAAGAACGGGAAGCGCCAGCCCCAGGAGAGGAAGTCTTCAGCCGAGAGCGCCGAAGTCAGGAACGCGAACAGCAGGCTGGCCACGATCAGGCCCGAGGGCGCGCCCAGCTGCGGGATCATCGCATACCAGCCACGCTTTTCCTTCGGCGCGTTGAGCGCGAGGAGCGAGGCCAGACCGTCCCAGGTGCCGCCCAGCGAGAAACCCTGGCCCAGACGCAGCAGCGCGAGCAGCAGGATCGAAGTCTGGCCGATCTCGGCATAGCCGGGCAGGAAGGCGATGGCCGCCGTCGAGCCGCCAAGGCCGAACAGCGCGACAGTCAGCTTGAAGCCGCGACCATAGACACGGTCGAGCCACATGAAGAAGATGGTGCCGATCGGACGGGCAACGAACGCGAGCGGAAACAGCGCGAACGAGGCCAGCGTGGCGTTGAGCGGATCAAGATGCGGGAAGAACACCTTGGGGAACACGAGCACCGAAGCGATCGCGTAGACGAAGAAGTCGAAGAACTCGGAGGTACGACCGATGATCACGCCAATGGCGATCTCGCCGGGCGACACCGGCCCGTGACCGGCGTGTCCGTGGGAATCGGGCCCCTGCCCTTCGTGGTGGTCGACTACGGCAGCAGTCATGGGTGACACAAACTCCTTGGATTCCCCGGCGTTTTTCACAAACGCCGGGGAACGGCAATTGCAAACGCGCCGGATGGCCGACCGCCGGACGGCAGCCTGCCTTTGTTTTCCCTATTGTCTTGACCCAGCGCAAAAGGGATTGGACAAAATGTCCTATCGTTTGCACGCTCCACCGCTTCTAGGGCCCCATTCATGCGTGCGAAACTCTTGAATCGGGCGCGCCTGCTGCGCTGCGCCATCGTCCCGCTCCTGGCCCTGCCGCTTGCCGGCTGCGACTGGGTTGTTCTCAACCCCTCGGGCGACGTGGCGCGCCAGCAGGGCGATCTTGTCATAATCGCCACCTTGCTGATGCTGCTTATTGTCGTGCCCGTCATGGCCGCCATTGGCGTGTTTGCTTGGCGGTATCGTGCCGGGAATACCCAGGCCCGTTACGAACCCGAATGGAGCCATTCCACTCAACTCGAACTGATGATCTGGGCAGCTCCCCTGCTCATCATCATCGCCCTGGGCGCCGTGACCTGGGTCGGCACCCACCTTCTGGACCCCTACCGTTCGCTCTCGCGCGTCGACGCGCAGACCCCGCTTGCCGCCAATGCCAAGCCGGTCAACGTCGAAGTCGTCTCACTCGACTGGAAGTGGCTGTTCATCTATCCCGAACAGAACATCGCCACCGTCAATGAACTGGTTGTTCCGGCGAACCGCCCGCTGCGTTTCCGCCTGACCTCCTCGACCGTGATGAACGCTTTCTACGTCCCCGAACTGGCCGGCATGATCTACACCATGCCCGGCATGGAAACGAAGCTTCACGCCGTGTTCAACAAGGAAGGTACCTTCAAGGGTATCTCCTCGCACTACAGCGGTGCGGGCTTCTCGCAGATGCACTTCGTGACCCGCTCGGTCTCCGACCAGGACTTCAATGCCTGGGTTGCTTCGGTGAAGGCTGACAAGTCGGCCACCACCCTCGACCGCGCCGCCTACCTCCAGCTCGACAAGCCCAGCGTCGCCGAGCCGGTGCGTCACTACGCCACGGTTTCTCCCACCCTGTTCGACGCCGTCGTCGACCTGTGCGTCCAGCCTGGCCGCATCTGCCAGAGCCAGATGGCCATGATCGACGCCAAGGGCGGTGTGAGCAAGGAAGCCGCACGGCTCAACGTTGCCGCGCTCACTTACGACAAATCGGGCCGCGCGGCTGCCACGACCATCCTGCCCGGCAGCGTGGTTGCCCAGACCGACCGTTTCGTGAAGGCCTATTGCAGCGACAACCGTCCGATGTCCGCACCCAGCGGCGAGACGGCTGCGCCCAAGACGCTCGACCACCTGCGTGGTGCCGGTGTCAGCCTGGCCAATCCGCAGCTCCAGCCCGCCTCGTGAGAGGTGGGCCTGGCCCCTCTTATTTGATTACGCCGCGCCAGACCCGTTCCGGCCCTGCCATTTCTGACCGATGGATACCGCGATGACCGCTGTCCCCCTTCCAGCCACTGCCCCGCCGCAGTGGACACCGCTCCTGGGAAGAATTTCCCTTGAGCAGCTTCCCTTCCTCCACGAGCCCATCGTGGCCGCCACGTTTGCGGGTGTGATCCTTGGCGGGATCGCGCTGGTGGGCGTGCTCACCTATTTCCGCCTCTGGGGCTATCTCTGGAAGGAGTGGTTCACCAGCGTCGATCACAAGAAGATCGGGATCATGTACATGATCCTGGGTCTGGTCATGTTCGTGCGCGGCTTTGCCGACGCGCTGATGATGCGCCTCCAGCAGGCGCTGGCCTTCAACGGCAGCCAGGGTTACCTCAACCCGCATCACTTCGACCAGGTCTTCACCGTTCACGGCGTGATCATGATCTTCTTCGCGGCCATGCCGTTCGTCACTGGTCTGATGAACTACGTGGTTCCGCTCCAGATCGGTGCGCGCGACGTGTCCTTCCCGTTCCTCAACAACTTCAGCTTCTGGATGACCACGGGCGGCGCCGTGCTGGTCATGGCCTCGCTGTTCCTTGGTGAGTTCGGGCAGACCGGCTGGCTGGCGTTCCCGCCCCTTTCGGGCGCGACCTACAGCCCGGGCGTGGGCGTCGACTACTACATCTGGTCGCTCCAGATCGCCGGTGTCGGCACCACCCTGTCGGGCATCAACCTGCTCGCCACGATCATCAAGATGCGCGCACCTGGCATGACCATGATGCGCATGCCGGTCTTCACCTGGACCGCGCTGTGCACCAACGTCCTGATCATCGCCTCCTTCCCGGTGCTGACCGCCGTTCTCGTGCTGCTCTCGCTCGACCGTTACGTGGGGACCAACTTCTTCACCAACGACTTCGGCGGCAGCCCGATGATGTACGTGAACATGATCTGGATCTGGGGTCACCCGGAAGTGTACATCCTGATCCTGCCGCTGTTCGGCGTGTTCTCGGAAATCACCTCGACCTTCTCGGGCAAGCGCCTGTTCGGCTATACCTCGATGGTCTACGCGTCCATCGTCATCACCATCCTCTCCTACCTCGTCTGGCTGCACCACTTCTTCACCATGGGTTCGGGTGCCAGCGTCAACAGCTTCTTCGGGATCACCACCATGGTCATCTCGATCCCGACCGGGGCCAAGCTGTTCAACTGGCTCTTCACCATGTACCGTGGCCGCATCCGCTACGAACTGCCGATGATGTGGACCATCGCGTTCATGTTCACCTTCACCATCGGTGGCATGACCGGCGTTCTGCTCGCCGTTCCCCCGGCCGACTTCGTTCTCCACAACTCGCTGTTCCTCATCGCCCACTTCCACAACGTGATCATCGGCGGCGTCGTCTTCGGCACCTTCGCGGCGATCAACTACTGGTGGCCCAAGGCGTTCGGCTTCAAGCTGAACAAGTTCTGGGGCATGGTCAGCTTCTGGTGCTGGGTCCCCGGCTTCTGGCTGGCGTTCACCCCGCTCTACATGATGGGCCTGATGGGCGTGACCCGTCGTACCCGCGTGTTCGACGATCCCAGCCTCCAGCCCTACTTCATCGTCGCCCTGCTCGGCGCCCTGCTGATCGGTGCGGGTATCGCCGCCATGGTCATCCAGTACGGTGTGTCGATCTGGAAGCGTGAAGCCCTTGCCGACAAGACCGGTGGCGACCCCTGGAATGGCCGCAGCCTCGAATGGTCGACCAGCTCGCCCCCGCCCAACTACAACTTCGCGTTCACCCCGATCGTCCACGACCTGGATGCCTGGGCCGACATGAAGCAGGCCAAGGTCGGTCGTCCGACCGAAGGCTACCGCCCGATCCACATGCCCCGCAACACGGGCGCCGGTGTGGTCCTGGCTGGTCTGAGCACGATCCTTGGCTTCGGTCTGATCTGGCACATCTGGTGGATCGCCGCCCCGGCCCTCGTGGCGCTGATCCTGGGCAGCATCATCCATACCTTCAACTACAAGCGCGATTACCACATTCCCGTCGATGTCGTCGCCGCCAAGGAAGCGGAACGCACGGCTGAACTGGAACGCCTTGGCAAGACCCAGGGAGCCGCTGCATGAGCGACGCCACCCATCACGACGTCTCGGGCGTCCCCAGCAAGCTGGGGCGCTACTGGGACCTGAACGAGCATGACCACCCCGAGGGCCACAGCACCATGCTGGGCTTCTGGGTCTACCTGATGAGCGACTGCCTCATCTTCGCCATGCTCTTTGCCGCTTTCGGCGTGCTCGGTGGCAACTATGCCGCCGGGCCCGGCCCGAAGGAACTGTTCGAGCTGCCGCTGGTGGCCGTGAACACCTCGATGCTGCTGTTCTCGTCGATCACCTATGGCTTTGCCATGCTGGCGATGCAGCGCGGTTCGGTCTCGCAGACCCAGATGTGGCTGCTGGTCACCGCCGTTTTCGGCGCGGCCTTCCTGTCGATCGAACTCTACGAATTCTCGAACCTGATCCACGAAGGTGCAACGCCCCAGCGCAGCGCGTTCCTCTCGGCCTTCTTCACGCTGGTCGGCACCCACGGTCTCCACGTGACCTTCGGCCTGATCTGGCTGTTCACGATGGTCGTGCAGGTTTCACGCAAGGGCCTGATCCAGGCCAACAAGCGTCGCCTGATGTGCCTGTCGCTGTTCTGGCACTTCCTCGACGTCGTGTGGATCGGCGTCTTCACCTTCGTCTACCTGATGGGGATGCTGCGATGAGCGCTCTCAACCACACCGATCACGGGCACACCGATCATGGTCACGGCGACCATGGCCACCATCACGAAGAAGCCCATGGTTCCATGCGCGACTACGTGATCGGCTTCGTGCTCTCGGTCATCCTGACGGCGATCCCCTTCGCCATCGTCATGGGCGGCCTGATCACCGACCATCACACCGCCGCTCTCGTCATCGCGGGCTTCGCCGCGGTGCAGATCGTCGTCCACATGGTCTACTTCCTGCACATGAACGGCAAGGCCGAAGGGGGCTGGAACCTGCTGGCCCTGATCTTCACCGGCGTCGTCGTGCTGATCATTCTCTCGGGCTCGCTGTGGGTCATGTATCACATGAACACCAACATGATGCCCATGGGCGCGGAACAAGCCGCGCAGATGGACTGATCAAACCGATGAAAACGGGCAGTTCCCCCACACGGCGGGTGCTGCCCGTTTTCGTTCTGCTGGTGTTCATGGGCCTGTTCCTGGCCCTGGGCACCTGGCAGGTCAGGCGCCTCGCCTGGAAAGAGGCGCTGATTGCCGACGTGGACCGGGCGCTCCACGCCGCGCCGATTGCTCCGGCCGCACTTCCTGCCGGCGATGTCGCCCCCTTCTCCTATCACCGCCTGATCCTCTCGGGCCATTTCCTGCCCCAAGCCACTGTCCTCGTCACGGCGACCAGCCCACTGGGCAACGGCTATTGGGTCATGGTCCCGCTTGCCGCGCACCAAGGTGGCGTGCCGGTCTGGATCAACCGCGGCTTCGTGCCGCTGGGCACCCGTCTTGATGCGGCCCGTGGCGCCGTCCCCACCGGGGACGTGAGCGTGACCGGCCTGCTGCGTCCGAGTGAACCCAAAGGCACCCTGTTTCGCGCCAACCGCCCGTCCGACGAGCGCTGGTACGCGCGCGACCTTCCGGTCATGGCCGCCACCCGCCATCTGGGCACCGAGCCGCGCTATTTCGTCGACGCGCAGAGCGAGACCCCGCGCCCCACCGTGGCGCCCGTGCCGGTGCCGGGCCTGACGGTCATCGCCTTCCCCAACAACCACCTGTCCTACGCGCTGACCTGGTTCGCTCTGGCGGCCCTCTCGCTTGCCGCGACAATCGTGGTATGGCGCAAGGCTCGATGACCCCCATAAACCAGACACCCGGCCAGACACCCGGCCAGACGCCCGCTCCCCGCTCCATCTACCCCGCCGCCAGCGCCCGCAACATGGCGCTGCTGGTCCAGTTGCGCTGGGTCGCCGCCGCCGGACAACTGATCGCCATCTGGGTGAGCGTCTCGGTGCTCGGCCTCCGGCTCGAAATCGCACCGCTGGTCGCCGTTCCGGTGCTGATGATCGTGATCAACGGCATCACCCTCCTGCTCGACCGGGGACGGGTGGGCTACAGCCACGTCGAACTGCTCGGCGCGCTCACGCTCGACATGCTGGCACTGGCCTGGCAGATCTATTTCAGCGGCGGCACGGCCAACCCGTTCACGTTCCTGTTCCTGATGCAGATCGTCATCGGCGCCATCCTGCTCCCCCCCAGCTGGAGCGGCATCGTGGCTGGCATGGCCGCGCTGATCGTCGCGCGCCTCGCCTTTGCGCACCGTCCGGTAATCCTTCCGGCAGGCACGTTCGACGGCTACATGGAGCTGTTCCAGCTCGGCAACCTCGTGTGCTTCCTGCTCATGGCCGTGCTGCTGGTGTTCTTCGTGATCCGCATGGACCGCAACCGCCGCCAGAGCGAGGCGGCGCTCGCCACGCTGCGCCAGGAAGCCGCCGAGGAACAGCACATCGTGCGCCTTGGCCTGCTGGCCTCGGGCGCGGCCCACGAGCTGGGCACGCCGATGGCCACGATGTCGGTGATCCTGGGCGACTGGCAGCGCCATCCGGCCATCGCCGCCGACCCGGACTTGCGCGACGAGGTCCAGGACATGGCCTCCGAGCTCAGGCGCTGCAAGGCGATCCTCTCGGGCATCCTGATGAGCGCGGGCGAAGCGCGCGGCGACAACCCGCAGATCACCACGCTGGGCGAATTCCTCGGCACGATCGCCGACGAATGGAACGAACGCTGCCACGGTGCCGTCCATTTCATCAACAAGGTCGAGAGCGAGCGCCCCATCGTGGCCGACCCGGCGCTGCGCCAGATCATCGGCAACGTAATCGACAACGCCCTCGAAGTTTCGCCCCATCTTGTCGAATTCCGGGCAGAAATGGATGGCGGAGACATCCGCTTGACCGTACTGGACCGGGGACCGGGTTTCGCCCCCGAGATGCTCGCCTCGTTCGGGCGCCCCTACAACTCCACCAAGGGCCGCGAGGGCGGCGGGCTGGGGCTGTTTCTGGTGGTGAACGTGATCCGCAAGCTGGGCGGCCGCGTCGAAGTGAACAACCGGGCGACGGGCGGTGCCGTGGTGCGGTTGGTTATCCCAATGGCCTCGCTGGCCTATCGCACCGGGGAATGATGATGGATGATCCCGCAAGCAACCAGCCCGAAAAAAGCCCGGCATGGGACGATGACGTCCCCCACCTGGTGATCGTCGAGGACGATCCGGCCTTCGCGCGCACCTTGCGCCGCTCGTTCGAACGGCGTGGCTATCTGGTCGATCCTGCGGCAACCCCGGACGAACTCGAAGCCCTGCTCGACGCACGCGATTACCAGTTCGCGGTGGTCGACCTCAAGCTGGGCACGGGTTCGGGGCTGACTTGCGTGCAGATGCTGGCTGAACGCGATCCTGAGACCCGCATCGTCGTGCTCACCGGCTTCGCCTCGATCTCGACGGCGGTCGAAGCAATCAAGCTGGGCGCGTCTCACTATCTGGCCAAGCCCGCCAATACCGACGACATCGAGGAAGCCTTCGGTCGCGTCGGCGGCGATCCGACCGTCCCGCTCGACACGCGCAAGACGTCGATCAAGACGGTCGAATGGGAATATATCCATTCCACCCTCGTCGAATGCGATTTCAACATCTCCGAAGCCGCGCGGCGCCTGGGCATGCACCGCCGCACGCTGGCCCGCAAACTCGAAAAGCGCCCCTTGCGCTGATCTCCTGAGGCGAAGGAAAGACTGCTCTCCTTCGCCTCGGATCGGGCACCTCAGGCCGCCAGCCCGCGCACCCGCAACAGAGCCCCCGGATCGGGCGCCTGCCCGCGGAATGCCACGTAATTGTCCATGGCTCCGCGGCCGCCACCCTGCGAGAGCACTTCGCGGCGGAAGGCCTGTCCCAGTTCGCCCTGCCGCTCGGGCGCGGCGGCAAACTGTTCGTAGGCGTCCGACGAGAGCAGTTCGGCCCAGAGGTACGAATAATAGCCCGCCGCATAGCCACCGGCGAAAATGTGGCTGAAGGCATGGGCAAAGCGGTTCCATGCCGGATAGCGAACCACTGCCACTTCGGCGCGCACCGCGTCGAGCATGGCCTGAACATCGGGCGCCTCGCCCGCGGCCACATGCAACCGCATGTCGAACAGCGCGAACTCGATCTGGCGCAGGACCGCCAGCGCGCCCATGAAGCCACGCGCCGCGTCGAGCCGGGCGATCAGGTCGTCGGGCAGTGGCTCGCCAGTCTCGACATGGGCCGAGGCGGCCTTGAGCACGCGGGCATCGAACGCAAAGTTTTCGAGGAACTGGCTGGGCAGTTCGACCGCATCCCATTCCACCCCGCTGATCCCGCCGATCGAAGGCAGGTCGCCCTCGCCCAGCAGATGGTGGAGGCAGTGCCCCATCTCGTGGAACAGCGTCACCACGTCGCTGTGCTGGAGCAGGACCGGCTGTCCCGGTGCGGGCGGCGCGAAATTGGTGACCAGATAGGCCATCGGGATCTGCGCCTGCGCGCCCGCGCGGCTCGGCGAGCGGCACACGTTCATCCACGCCCCGCCGCGCTTGCCCTCGCGAGCAAAGAAATCGGCATGGAGGCGGGCAAAGGGCGCGTCCTCACCCGCGCGGAACAGCGCAAAGGCCCGCACGTCGCCATGCCACAGCCCTTGCGCGGGCTCCTCGCGCACACGGACGCCGAACAGGTGTTCGACATGGTCGAACAGCGCCGCCAGCACGCGTTCGAGCGGCAGGTAGCGGCGCACTTCCGACTGGTCGAGCGCATGGCGGGCAAGCCGTGCGCGCTCGCTGGCATAGGCCATGTCCCAGGGCTCAAGGCTCTCGATGCCCAGTTCGGCGCGGGCGAAGGCGGCAAGGTCGGCCAGTTCAGCCTCGGCCAGCGGACGCGCCCGGCGGGCCAGATCGAGCAGGAAGGCCTCGACCTCCTGCGGGCTCCCGGCCATCTTGGTCGCCAGCGAGAGCGCGGCGGCGTTGTCCTGTCCGAGCAGCCGGGCCGAAGCGGCGCGCAAGGCCAGCAACTGGTCCATGCGCGGCCCGTTATCGAACTGTCTGGCATGCGGCCCCTGATCGGACGCGCGCGTGGCATAGGCCTGCTGGACCTGCTCGCGCAGCGCACGGTCCTGCGCATACGTCAGGATCGCGATGACCACGGGCGCGTGAAGCGTGATCATCCAGCCTTCTTCGTGCCCCTTGGAGCGCGCCATCGCGGCCATTCCGGCCAGATCGGCCTCGGGCACCCCGGCCAGACGTGCAGCGTCGGTGATGTGGAGGGTCCAGGCCTCGGTCGCATCCATCACGGCATTGGCATATTCGGTGGTCAGGCGGCCCTGCTCGATCTGGTTTTCGGCAAACGCGCGGGCCTCCTCGCCATCGAGCGCGACGCCCGAGAGTTCGAAATCACGCAAGGCCAGCTCGCGCGCACGGGCGGCCAGCGGATCGAGCGAGGCCGGATCGATCGCGCGGATCGCCTCGTAGAGCGCGCGGTCCTGTCCGACAGCGGCAAAATGCGCGGCCACCAGCGGCTGCGCCTGCGCATGGGCGGCGCGCAGTTCGGGGGTATTGGTCACCGCGAGCAGGTGGCCGACCGTGCGCCATGCCTCGCCAAACCGGCGGTCGGCCTCTTCCTTGTCGGCCAGCATCGCCGGATCGCCCGCGCGGGCGGTAAAGGCCGCCATGGCCGCGCCGTGATCGGCGATCAGGCTGGTCACCGCCGGAACGATCTCCTCGGGACGGATGGCGGCGAAGGCAGGCTGGCCGTGGGGCGCAAGCAAGGCAAAATCGAGGTCGGTCGCGGCAGCTTGGGTCATGGAAAAGTTCGCGGCTCCAGTCTGTGTCCTGATCTCCAAGATAGGAAGCCCGCGCGGTTTGTCTGCCCCGTCAGGGCCCACTGACACGATTATTTTGTGCGCAAGCCTGCCGCGCGCACCGCCTCGTCGAGAAAATCGGCCACCGCCCGCACCCGTGGCAGGCGCCGCAATTCGGCATGGACGACCAGCCAATAGGCCCGCTGGGGCGCGATTTCGGGCAGGATCCGCACGAGTTGCGGATCATCGCGCGCGGCAAATTCATGCAACAGGCCGATCCCGCCCCCCGCGCGCACCGCAGCCAGTTGCACGGTTGCCGAGGTGCAGCGGAATTGCCCGACAAGGCCCGGCGCCACTTCGTCGAGATAGCGCAGTTCGGGAAAGTCGATCAGGTCGTCGATATAGGAAATCAGCCGGTGCGCGGCCAGGTCGGCGATGGTTTCGGGCTGGCCATGCTCGGCCAGATAGCCCGGCGAGGCATAGAAGCCGACGGTGAACTGCCCGAGCATCCGCGCATAGAGCCGCCCGCGCGGGGGCCGCTTGAGGGTCACGGCCAGATCGGCCTCGCGCTGCGAAAGGCTGACCGTGCGGCTTTCGGGCGCGAGCTCCAGTTCGATGCGCGGGTGGCGGGCCATGAAGGCACCGATGCGCGGGGCCAGCAGATAGGTGCCAAACGCGGCAGGCGTCGCCACGCGCACGGTGCCGGTCAGGGCATTGTCGACCCCGCCGAGCGCGCTGTCGGCGGCCTGGGTCTCGGCCTCGATCCGTTCGGCATGGAGCAGGAGCGCGCGCCCCGCCTCGGTCAGCCGCGCCCCGCTGGGCGAGCGGTCGACCAGCCTTGCCCCGAGCCCCTGTTCGAGCCCGTCGATCCGGCGCGAGACTGTCGAATGATCGAGCCCGAGCGCGCGCGCCGCTCCCGTCAACCGGCCATGGCGCGCCACTTCGAGGAATATCCGCAAATCGTCCCAATGCCTGATCCGCATGTTTCCCCGAGCCCCGCCCGTTGTGCAAATTCGCACAGCCTGTTTGGCGAAATTGCCGCTATCATGATATTTGCGCACGATCTAGGCCATGGCCAACCGCCCCGTTCGTACCGGAGAGTTCCCATGCGCCAGATCGACCATTTCCTGAACGGCCAGACCGTTCCCGCCACTTCGGGCCGCACCAGCCCGGTCTACGATCCCTGCACCGGCGCAATCCAGGCGCAAGTGGGGCTGGCCAGCCTCGACGACATCGAGCAGGCTGTCGCCCTCGCGCAGGCCGCCCAGCCCGCCTGGGCCGCGCTCAACCCGCAGCGCCGCGCACGCGTCATGTTCGAGTTCAAGCGCCTGATCGAACGCGACATGGACAAGCTGGCCTTCGTCCTCTCGGCCGAACACGGCAAGGTCATCGCCGACAGCAAGGGCGACATCCAGCGCGGCCTCGAAGTGATCGAGTTCGTCTGCGGCGTGCCCCATCTCCAGAAGGGCGACTATACCGAGGGCGCCGGACCGGGGATCGACGTCTATTCGATGCGCCAACCGCTCGGCGTGGTGGCCGGGATCACCCCGTTCAACTTCCCTGCGATGATCCCGCTGTGGATGGCCGGGCCCGCGCTGGCCACCGGCAATGCCTTCATCCTCAAGCCCTCGGAACGCGATCCCTCGGTGCCCAACATGCTGGCAGAGCTGTTCCTGGAAGCAGGTGGTCCGCTCGGCGTGTTCAATGTCGTCCATGGCGACAAGGTCGCCGTCGATGCGCTGCTCGACCATCCCGCGATCAAGGCGGTCAGCTTTGTCGGTTCGTCCGACATCGCCAACTATGTTTACCAGCGCGGCGCGGCGGCGGGCAAGCGCATGCAGTGCATGGGCGGGGCCAAGAACCACGGCATCGTCCTGCCCGACGCCGATTTCGATCAGGTGGTCAGCGATATTCTGGGCGCGGCCTATGGCTCGGCGGGCGAACGCTGCATGGCGCTCCCGGTCGTCGTGCCGGTCGGCGAAAAGACCGCCGATGAGCTGCGCGAACGCCTGATCAGGGGGATCGCCGGGCTCAAGGTCGGCGTGTCGACCGACCCGCAGGCGCATTATGGCCCCGTCGTCTCGGCCCAGCACAAGGCGCGCATCGAAGCCTATATCCAGATGGGTGTCGACGAAGGCGCGGACCTCGTCCTCGACGGGCGCGGGTTCACCCTGCCCGGCCACGAGGAAGGGTTCTTCCTTGCCCCCACGTTCTTCGACCGCGTGACCCCGGCGATGAAGACCTATCAGGATGAAATCTTCGGCCCGGTCCTCCAGATGGTCCGCGCGGCCAGTGTCGAGGAGGCCATCGCGCTGGCCAGTGACCATCCCTATGGCAACGGCGTGGCGATGTTCACCCGCAACGGCGCCGCCGCCCGTGCCTTTGCCGCGCAAGTGCAGGTGGGCATGGTCGGCATCAACGTGCCGATCCCGGTTCCGGTCGCCTATCACAGCTTCGGCGGATGGAAGCGCTCGGGCTTTGGCGATCTCAACCAGTATGGCATGGACGGCATCCGCTTCTTCACCCGAACCAAGACGGTCACCCAGCGCTGGCCCGATACGGCAGACGGCGTGATCGACCAGAGCTTCGTGATCCCCACGATGCGCTGAGGGCTCCCCGGCCATGATCTGCAAGAGGCGCCGGACAGGACGATCCGGGGCCTCTTGCGCCCAATGGGAGGGGCTCTTTCCCGGCGAAAACTGGACTCAGGCCAAGCCGGGCCTATAATTACATCCATAATGAACAAAATTGAATCCGGCGACGTCAATGGGGTCGCATGCACCAGTGGCCGCGGACGTCCCCGGCAGTTCGACCCCGACGCGGCCCTCGTGGCCGCGCTCAAGGTGTTCTGGGCAAGGGGATACGAAGGTGCCTCGCTGTCCGAACTGACCGAAGCCATGGGCATCACCCGGCCCAGCCTCTATGCCTGCTTCGGCAACAAGGAAGCCCTGTTTCGCAAGGCCCTGGACTTGTACGAGAACAGCCAGCTGGTCTTCGTGCGCGAGGGGCTGGCGCAACCCAATTCACGCCAGGCCGTCGAGGATGTCCTGCGCCGTGCGCTCGTGCTGCTGACCGGGGGATCGTCTCACCGGGCCTGTTTCGGCGTAATGAGCGCCGTGGCTTGCAGCACGTTCGACGAATCGATGCGAACCGAAGTGATCGCCCGGCGCGCGGCCTATGACCAGGAATTCATCACGCGGTTCCGCCGCGCCGAGATCGAGGGCGACTTGCCCGAAGGACAGACCGCAGAATCGATGGCCGCCTATGTGCTTTGCGTTCTCAATGGCTTGAGCGTCATGGCCAGTTCTGGCGCCAGCCACGAGCAACTGCATCTGGTGGCCAGCACCGCGCTCAGCCTGTGGAAGGCGAATTGACCGCGCCCGCCAGGATCGTACAGTCGAGGCCTGCTGCATGGATACTCGATGGTATATTAGCGGTTGACGCACCATCGGAGCGTTTCTATACCGATTGGTACTGAATGCTTGCAGGCCGAGCCGGCCCCCCCTCCTATTTGCCGGCGCCCCTCCCCCCCCGATGGTCTCGCGGGTGTTCAGCCTGCGATGCGTGCCCTGCGCATCGGTCAAAGACCGGTAAAAATCCTGGCTTTGCATGATCGAAGCCGATTGTTCCGGAAATGGCGCCGGTTCCGTCCTGGCGCGCTCGTGCCCGCTTGCGCGTGATGACGGAACCGGAACCGCCCTTCACCGATCCTCCACAGTTTTCCGGCTCATCCCCGCGCTTGCCCTGCGACAGGGGCCCGACTCTGCGCACGCAGCTTCGCCTTGCGCCCAGGGGCCGCCACCGGACATCCGCGCGCACCAATTATCCCATCCATTGTGGTTGCTTTGGCTCGTTTCACCGCTTTTCAGCAGCATCCATCCACAGGATCGTCCCCGCGCCCGGACGAGGACCTCGCCCGACACAGGGCTGGCCGCAAAATGCGGTCCAAGGCCGCCTTCCCGGCCCCTTGCCGGAAGCGGAGAGCAGTTGCGCATGCGACAATGCCGCATCGCAACAAACTGGATCAAAAGCCCTTTGCATCAGGCTGGATTGCCCCGCGCTGCACTGCGGCCTCAGCGCGATCCCGGCTGCAAGGGGAACAGAATCGCTGCCGCACCGCGCGCCATGGGGCCCGGCCCGCTGCCGGTATTCACGATGCCCGCACATGGCTGCCATTCCACGGCGGTTTTCCCGTGCCGGCCCCTCTCATCAACCGTTAAATGTGGTTCGAAACGACGTAAAACCACGGTTCTTCGCGTGTCATGCGATTTACAGCGCGCAAATCTGGCGTTAGGCCCCACCCAGAATTTTGGAGAAACGCTACCATGAACACTACTGAACTTGTCGATGCCGTCGCCGCCAGCCAGGGCATTGCCAAGGCCGAAGTGCGCAAGACGGTCGACGCCGTGTTTGCCGCGATCGCGGAAGCCGCTGCCAAGGGCGAAGAAATCTCGCTGAACGCATTCGGCAAGTTCAAGGTCAAGGACGTGCCGGCCCGCGAAGGCCGCAACCCCTCGACCGGCGAACCGATCCAGATCGCTGCTTCGCGCAAGCTCAGCTTCGCGCCCGCCAAGGCGCTGAAGGACAAGCTGAACGGCTGATCGCCGCGCTGGCTTTCTCTCGGAAAGGCGTTTCGTGGATTTCGACGACCAGATGCGTCGCTATTTCGGTGTGACCGATCCTGCATCGGCCACACCGGAGGCCATGGCCGCCGGCATGGAACGCCTTTCCGTGGAGTTTGGTCTGGAGACCGATCCGGGCCGACGCTTCGCGATGTGGGCGCTCATGCACATCCTGGGCAATGCGCCCGATCTCGACGTGGCCTTCCCCGATCCGGGTGAACGCGACGCGGCCCGCAATTTCATGGACATGCTGGACCAGATCGCCTCAGGTCTGCCCCAAGGGTAAGCCGGTTTACGGCTGCGCCCTGATCTCCAGCACCTCGATGGCCTCGGCCTTCCCCGCAAAATCGACCCGTTCGCCCTCTTCGGCGCCCATGATCGCGCGCGCCAGCGGCGCGGCATAGGCCAGCAGGCCCGAGGCCGGATCGGCTTCGTCGTCGCCCACGATGGTCACCACGCGTTCGCGCCCGTTCATCGACAGGCGCACCTGACAGCCGAATTCCACGCTTGTGCCATCGGGCACGGGCATGACTTGCGCGCTGGCCTGCCGCGTGCGCCAATAGCGCAACTCGCGGCGGATCGCCTTCACGGCCTCGTCCTCGCTGCCGGCTTGCTGCGCAGGCAATCTGGCCAGAAGATCGGCCAGCCCCGCCTCGCGCCGGGCGACTTCCTCCTGAATCAGCGCGAGGCCGCGAGCGGTCACCAGATTGGGGCCCGGCGGGATCGGCAGTTCGAAACGCGGCTCGAGATGTTCGTCGTCGCTCTCGCGCCGGAATGCCACGCTCATGCCGTGTCTCCCTCGCCCTCGGCTCCATCGCCGCCGGCGGTCCATTCTTCCATGTCGGGTTCCTCGCCGATCAGCGCAAGCCCGTGGGCAATCGAGGTCAGTTCCTCGCCGCTTTCGATGCGCCCCTCGCCAAAACGCTCGACGAACAGGCGCCGGACGGCCGGGATCAGCGACGAACCGCCGGTCAGGAAGACATGGTCGACCTCGTGCGCGGCGACACCGGCACGGGCCAGCGCGACATCGACGGTCTGGGCGATCCGCTCCAGATCAGGGGCGATCCAGCTCTCGAACTCGGCGCGGGTCACCTGCGCATGGAGCGTCAGGTTCTCGTTCTCGAAGGCGAGCGTCGCATTTTCCTCGCCCGAAAGCGCGCGCTTGAGGCGGCCCACCGCCTCATAGAGCGGATAGCCCAGTTCCTTGTCGACGACCGCGATCATGCGGTCGATGGCTGCCGGATCGGTCGCCGCACGGCGCAGGCGGGCCAGTTCCTCCAGCGTGCGCCGGTTGCGCATCAGGGCCAGACGCGACCAGTCGCCGAAATCGGTGAAATGCCCGTCGGGAATGTCGACCAGCTTGTCGAACGAACGATAGGTGCCGCCCTTGCCCAGGATCGGCAGGACCAGCTTGTCCATGATGCGGTAATCGAACCGGTCCCCGGCCAGCCCGATCCCCGCCGAGCCAAGCGGCTGGCAGCGACGCGCCGTGCCCGCCGGCGCCACCCGCACGAGCGAGAAGTCGCTCGTACCGCCGCCGAAGTCGGCCACCAGCAGCGTGGCCGCGCGCGACAGGCGCCGGGCAAAGCTGAACGCTGCCCCCAGCGGTTCGTAGACATAGTGCACCGGGCGCCCGAGGCTGGCGAACATCGCGTCATAGCGCCTGCGCGCAAGCGCCTCGTCGGGCCGGGCGCCGACAAAGCGCACCGGACGCCCGACGACGACCCGTGCGGGCAGGCTGGCCAGCGCCTGCCCGCCACAGCGCACCAGATGGCGCAGGAAAATCTCGCCCAGTTCCTCGAACCGCAGGCGCTTCTCGAACAGGTTCGCGTGCTCGAATGTCGGGCTTGCCGCCACCGACTTGAACGACTGGAGAAAGCGGCTCCCTTGCGGAAAATCGAGAAATTCGGCGATGGCCCAGGGACCGGCGGCATGGGCCAGACTGCCTCGCGGACCATCGTCCTGCCAGAAGCACAGCGCCGTGCGAAAGACCTTCGCGAGGCCTTCGGGCGTGGTGAAATCGACTAGGGCGGCGTCGGGCACCCCTTCGGGACCGGCCATGCTGCGCGCGATGACCGAATTGGTAGTGCCGAAGTCGATCCCGACCGCTCCGGGTGCCGGCGAGTGAGCGGCCATGGACGCCATCTTCCTATCTCCTCTTCAGGGCGGGGGCCTATGACAGGGGCCGGCCACCTGTGCAAGCAACGGATGGGACTGGAATGCGGGTGGACAGAACACCGGTTCGGCGCGCAAAAGCCCGCGATGCCCGTTTCCTACACACTCGACGCCAGTGCCCAAGCGATTGGCCGGGCGCTGAACGCCGATCCGGCGGGCGATGTCTGGTCAGGCGGGACACTCCACGCCGGAAGCTATGCCCCGGTCGTGCTGCGCGGGAGCGACGGGCGCCGACGCCTCCTCCCCCGCCAATGGGGCGTGCCCCCGCCACCGCCGCACACCATGGCCACGCGCCATGTCGTCACCACCTTGCGCAATATCGAAAGCCCGTTCTGGATCGGCACCTTGCGCCACCCGCGCATGCGCTGCCTGGTCCCCGCGACTCACTTTCTGGCAAGCCGTCCCCGCCACGGCGCCCCGCGCTGGTGGGCCGCCGCGCCGCAGGAAGGCGGGGATGGCGCGATCATGGCCTTTGCCGGGGTCTGGCGCGATTCCGAAGTGCCCAGCTTTGCCATTGTCACCGTTGCGCCCGATGACCTCTCGGGCCCGGACGACCTGCCCGCCGTGGTGCCCCTTGTGCTCTCGCCCGCCGAACAGGAGCGCTGGCTCACGCAGGAATGGAGCAAGGCCGAAGCCCTGGTGCGCCCCCTTCATCCCGACCGGATCCGCCCCCTTGGCACGCCCTGAAATGGCCCGGAGCATGATTTGGCAAGAATGAGGACAAAGTACGACAAATTCGTACAATTCTTCGGCGCGGTTTGTTGCTAGCTTCTGTGTTGCAGCGTGCAGAGGAGGGGCCGCAAATGCCTCCAACCTTGCGAGCACTGCACAAACGTCTGAAATTCACTCAAAAAATCTCGCCTCGTGCAAGAACTTCGCGGTGAAGAAGACAAATTTTATGACAAACTGAGTTTTTTTCGGAAACCGACCTTGGCTTTGAGCGTTTCCTGTTCCAGTGGGGGGCCTCGCGGACCGACACGTCACATCGGACCCGGGCGTTCAAACCCGGCTCCCAAAAACAGGGCGATCATCTGGATCGAGCGGCAATGAAACTGGACTTCATGCATCAGGGCGGCGGAGTGACCAAGCTCCATGCCAGGGACTTCGCGCCCAGCGAGGACAACCATCCGATCCCGCGGGTCGGGGTGATCAGCAACCCGCGCAGCCACCGCAATCGCGGGCGGGCGCGCCCTACGGCCCTGCCCGAAGCCTATGTGATCAAACGCGAGCCTTCGTCCCGCAACGAATTGATGAGCGTTCTCACGCAGTTCGTCAACGAAGGAGTCGAACTGATCGTCATCGACGGTGGCGACGGGACCGTGCGCGATGTGCTCAGCGTCGCCCATGGCGTCTACCGTGGCAAGTTGCCGCGCATCGCGGTGATCCCCTCGGGCAAGACCAATGCCCTCACCTACGATCTGGGCCTGCCCTCGCACTGGAACCTGGGCGATGCCATCGCGGCCCATGCGGCCGACCACACGATCGACCGCGCGCCGATCCACATCCACTGGAACAACAACGCCCTTCCCGACCAGCTCGGCTTCATCTTCGGCCTCGGCGTGTTCAGCCGCGCCACGATGCTCGCCCAGAACGTCCACCGCAAGGGGCTGTTCAATGGCGTGGCGGTGTTCTTCACACTGGCCATGGCCTTCCTCAAGAGCCTGTTCGGCGGTGATCGCAACAGCTGGCGGCGCGGCGACATGGCGCGTGTCTCGCGCAACGGGGTCGAGATCTTTGCCGAACGCGTCTACCTGATCCTCGCCTCGACCTTGCGAAAAATGCCCGCCGGGCTGCGCCCGTTCGGACGGGTGCGCGACGGGCTCAAGTTCCTGACCGTCAAGGCGCCCCCCCGTGCGCTGGCGCGCAATATCCTGCCGGTGCTGACCGGGGCGGAAACCCCCGAACTGGAGGCCGACGGCTATCTGCGCCGCGATGCCGACCGTATCTACCTCTCGCTCGACCGCAGCTTCATCCTCGATGGCGAGCAGTTCCCCGGTGGCAACCTGATCGTCAGCCGGGGCGAACCGATCCACTTCGTGGTCCCGGCCAATGCTTGAACGCGCACTGGACGCCCGGCTTTCACAGCCGGTGCGCCCCGAGATAACGCTGGCCGCCCAGCGCCTTGCCGCTGATCTGGGTGGCGATGCCGTGCTGTTCTATGGCTCCAACCTGCGCCGGGGCGATCTGGAGGGCGTGGTCGATTTCTACGTGCTGCGCCGCCGCCCGGCGCGCGGGATCAGCGCGGTGATCTGGCCCGACGTGGGCTATCATGAAATTCCTGTCGACGGGCAGACCGTGCGCGCCAAAGTGGCCGTCATGTCGCTCGGCCAGTTTCGCCGCGCCGCCGCCGGACGCGGCATCGACACGACCATCTGGACCCGTTTCTGCCAACCGGCGCGCCTGCTGATGGCCAGCGACGGCGCCATGCACAAGGCCGTCGTGGCCGGGCTGGCCGATGCCATGGCAACCGCCGCGCGCTTTGCCCTCGCGCTCGGGCCCGCCACGGGACAGGCGCAGGACTGGTGGCTGGCCCTGTTCCGCGAGACCTACCGCGCCGAACTGCGCGTCGAGCGCCAGTCGCGCGCCGACAGCGTTCTGGCTGCCGATCCCGAACACTATCGCACCCTGTTGCCGCTGGCCTGGGAATGGCTGGGCGTGCCTTTCACCCGGACCGGCGAGACCTTCGCCCCGCAGGTCGATCCGCAGCGGCTGGCCGCCTGGCGCCGGGCCTGGGCCTTGCGGCGCGCGCTCGGGCGCCCGCTCAATGTCGTGCGCCTGATCAAGGCCGCCTTCACATTTGCCGGGGCCACCCGCTATGCCCTGTGGAAGATCGAACGCCACAGCGGCATTCATATCCCCCTGACCCCATGGCGGGAAAAGCACCCGATCCTGGCCGCGCCTGCGGTTCTCGCCCGCCTCTGGCTGGCCCGCCGTCAGGACAAGGCGCCAAGGCAGGCCTGAAGCGCCCCTTCTGTCTGATCGCAACTTCGAGCAGGAAAACATTGAACATGAGCGGTTTTTCGGCACTGGTCCTCGCCGGATCGCGGCCCGGCCCCGATCCCGTGGCGCAAGTCGCCGGTGTCGCCACCAAAGTTCTGGCAACCGTTGGCGGAAAGCCCATGCTCACCCGCGTGATCGCTGCCCTGCGGGCCGCCGGGGCCACGCGCATCGCCGTTGCCGCCTCGCACCCGCAAGTCGTGGCGCTGGCCCGGTCGCTGGGCTGCGAAGTGATCGAAGCCGCCGATGGGCCGAGCGAGAGCGCCGGGCGCGGCTTTGCCCTGCTGGGCGCGCCGATGCTGCTGACCACCGCCGATCACGCCCTGCTCGAAGGCGAATGGATCACCGATTTCCGCGCCGCCATCGCCCCGCAGACCGATGTCGCGGTCCTGCTCGCCCGCCGCGATGTCGTCGAGGCCGCCGTGCCCGATACCCGGCGCACCTGGCTGCGTTTTGCCGACGGGCAGTGGTCGGGCTGCAACCTGTTCCACTTCGCCACCCCGCGCGCGGCGGCGGCTTTTTCGCTGTGGCAGGCGGTCGAGCGTGACCGCAAGCACCCCTGGCGGATCGTCCGCCGCCTCGGCCCCTGGCTGCTGCTGCGCTATCTGGCCGGGCGCCTCTCGCTCGCCGATGCCATGGCCCATCTGGGCCGCAAGGCGGGGGTCGTCGTCGAGGCCGTGGCCAGCCCGCATGGCCTCGCCGCCGTCGATGTCGACAAGCCCGACGACCTCACCCTGGCCCGCCGGATCGCCGGGCAATAAGCTTCAGGCCTGCATGATCAGACTGGGGCCTGCGCGTCGAGGCCATGGCGCATGGCATAGTGCCAGAGCACCGCACCAAGGGTCAGGCTGGCCGCAACCGCGCCGACAAAGACACTGATGCTGGCCCCCAGCGCCCCGATGCGCGGCAGCAGGACCAGCATGAGCCCCAGTTGCAGGGCCACCGCCACCCCGCGCGCCACGGTTGCCGAAAGCGCGCGGTGGACCGAAAGCAGGATGGGCTCGAAACTGGCCGCCGCCAGTTCGATGGCCCCGGCCCCGGCCAGCCAGAGCAGATAGATATAGCCGGCGCCAAAAGCATGGCCGCCCACCAGCATCAGCAAGCGATGCCCGAACAGCGCGACCACCCCGATCACCACGCCCGCCGCCGCGATCGAGGCCAGCCCCACCCGCAAGACCCCCATGCGGAATCGCGCGCGCGAGGCGCTGCGGATCGTGCGGACGATCTCGGGAAAGGCGGCCCGCGTCACCAGGATCGACAGCTTGGACAGGGCATTGGCCAATTGCGCGGCCAGACGGAAGGCGCCCGCCGCCGCCGGCCCGGCAAACCCGCCCACCAGCAGGAGCGGGGCCTGCCGGGCGGCCAGCCCCAGCGTCGACTGGCCGTTGGTACTGGCCAGAATGCGCAGCATGCCCGGATTTTCAGCGCGCACTTCGCGCAGCGAACCACGGGCCGCCAGCATCGGGCCGACATCGCCGGTCTGGGCGGCCAGCGCCCATGTCGCCAGCAGCGTGAGGACTTCGGCGAGCGCCCAGGCGCTCAGGAACCCGGCCAGCGTGGGCATCAGGGCTTGCGCCAGACAGGCTCCGATCAACCGCCCGACCGGCTGGACGCTGTCGGCCAGCGCAGCCAGACGGAACCGGTCGCGCATGCGCAGGATGCCCGTGGGGGTCGAGCGCAAGGTGATCAACTGGACCACCACATAGCCAAACGCATAAGGCACCAGCGCCGGGTCCATGCCGAACGGGCGCGGCCAGAGCAGGAACAGCGCCGCAACCAGCCCGATCCCCACCCCCGCGCTCATCAGTTCGACGAAGGCGGCGGCCTGTTCGAGCCGCCAGACCGCCTCGCGGCGCCCCGCGCCTTCGTGTTCGAGGCCATACTGGACGACGACCTTCCACGTCTCGAAGCTCACCAGCGTCGCAAGGGTCTGCGCCGTCCCGGTGATCAGCGCGAAGCGCCCGAAATCGGCCAGTCCGAGCGCGCGCGTGACCATGCCGATATAGACCAGCGAGAGCACCGCCATCAGCGCATTGCTGGCCAGCAGCCAGCCCAGATTGCGCAGGACAGACTGGAACCGCCCGCTTTTCTTGATGCCATCGGTTTTCATGCCGCGCCCGCCAGTTCAACGAGCGCCTCTGCCGCCCGCTGCGTGGCCGGATGGCCGCTCTCATAGGAGACGGTATCGGCAAAGATCGCCTCCTGCACCGGGCGCAAGGCTTCCTGCCGGGCTTGCGCGCCGGGGATCAGGGCTGTCAGCCCGGCGGCATCGCGTGCCACTTCGCCCGCGTCCCACGCCGGATAGCGCCCTTCGCGCGAGCGGGGATCGTCGGAAAAGACATCGAGGAACAGCAAGGGGCGCGGATGAACGAGGAACTCGTAGATCTGGCTCGACACGTCACCGATATAGCCGTCGGCGGAAAGGGTATAGGTCATGTCGACCAGTCGCGTGCTGCCGGTGTCGATCAGGATATTGGCCGCCTCGTCCCAGCGCGGGGCCAGATCGGGGCGCAGGCGGGCCGTGCGATATTCCAGCGAGACATGCAGTTTCTTCTTGAAGAGCATGATATGCGGGGCAAAAATGATATTGAAGGCTTGCCCTTCACGCGTCAGGAACCAGTCGAGCAGCGCCGGACCATGATCGTACCAGCTCGAAAGCAGCGGATCGAAATGCGGATTGTAGACGAAAACGGGATTGTCGTTTTCAAACAGGCGCTCGCGGCGCGAAAGATCGATGGTGTCGAACTTGGGATAGCCGACTACCCGGATCTTTTCGGGGGCTGCCACGCCGCGCGCCACCAGTTCGCGCGCGGTCTTGGCCCCGCTGACCAGAATGCGGTCGAACCCGCCCTTGTCGGGATGGAACGAGACCATCCGGTCGCCCGAGCCATGGGGCACATAGGCAAAGCGGGCGCCCCTACCCGCCCGGTGCGCCACCTCGTCGCGGATCGAAAGACATGTGCGCTCGGCGCTGACGACCACCCGCGCGGCATTGATCCGGCCCGCATGATGGCGCAGCCGCATCAGACGGCGCACCGGGGCCACCTTGTTGGGCAGGGCCAGCGCCGTTTCCAGCCAGCCGGGAAGGCCGATGTCGAGCCAGGTCACCCCGCGCCCGGCTTCCGCGCCCAGGATCGCGGCCACCCGATCACGGATGGCCGGGGTGGCCGTGGCACACGTCACCGTCAGGCCCGTTCGGCTTTCGTACAGCGCGCGCGCGATACCCGCGATATGCGCCACCTGATGGGGCGCATCGTGATTGAACAGAAAAAGGACCTCATCCGCCATGATGGTCGCGGTCTCCCAAATCCGCGCCAATTGCAACCTTTTGCTGATGGCTGGCGCCTCCCCCTGCCCCCGCGCGCCGGCACAGCCCGGAGAACCCGATGAAACCCCACCTGCCCCTTTTCCGCCACCCCGGCCTTGCTTCCAGAGCGGGGCTCGCCACGCCTGCTGCCGCCACACTGGCCGCCGCCTTACTGGCCGTGATGGCGAGCGCCCCCTCCCGGGCCGAGACCCGCACCCCCGACCGCACCTGCAAGCCCGGCCACCCTTCCCTCAGCGTGACCGTGACCGGCTTTTCCGGCACGACCGGCAAAGTGCGGGCCCAGCTCTATGGACCGGGCGGCGAGCATTTCCTCGACAAGGGGGCGTGGTCGATGCGGATCGAACGCCAGCGCGAAGAGGCCGGCCCCATGCATTTCTGCTTCCCCATCGACCAGCCGGGCCGCTATGCCGTGGCGATCCGCCACGATGCCAATGTCAACGGCAAGTCGGACTGGAATGATGGCGGCGGCTTTACCGGCAACCCGCGCCTTTCGCTGTTCCACCTCAAGCCCGATTTCGACAAGGCCGCCGTGGAAGTGGGCTCGCAACCGGTTCAGGCCAAAATCATCATGCAATATCGACGGGGGCTGTCGATTGGCCCCATCGCCCCTTGATGCCAGGCGCGATGCCCGGCGGCAAAGCCCCTCAGGGCCGCGCATCCTCCGGGGCGTCGTCCGGGTGTCCGGCCAGTTGCCCCGGCAGCACGAGGCGCACAAGGTCACCCGCACGCGGGCTGGGCAGAAAGGTCAGTGCCGGGGCATAGGCGATCTCGAACAACAGGGCGCCGAGCATCTCGGGCGAGGACGGGCCATGGGGAAAGCGCGCGCGCAAGTGCTCTCCCAGACGCCGCCAGCCGTTTCGCACGATGGCTTCAAGGTGTTCAGAGCACGAAGCCGACACAGAAGCGGGCGCCGTAGCAGGATCAGAACCGGCAGGTCCGGGCGACAAGGACCGCGCCAGTTCAAGCACCGGAAACGACCAGCCGCCGTGGCGCGACCGTTCGTTGGCCCACTGGGCGACTTCCTCGATCACCGCCTCGCGCGTGGGAGCCTCGTCGATCCGGGCGAGCAGGGCGCCGAGGTTTTCGTTCGCCTCGGCGCCAAAGGCGGTGAGGAATATCGCCTCCTTGTCCTCGAAATTCGAATAGACCGCGCCCTTGGTATAGCCGGCGGCTTGCGCGATCCGGTCGATCGAGGTGATCGCATAGCCATCACGGCGGAACAGGTCGGAGGCGGCCTCGACCAGCCGCTCGCGCGTGATCGCCTGTCGCTCTGCCCGTGTCTGCCGCTCTGATGCGAGCCGCTCGGCCTGTGTCAGTCGCTCAATCCGTGTCAATCTTGCCAAATCATCCCCCTTGGCGCACCCGAAACCCGATGGCGCGCGCCATCGGCGCGCCCAAATGACCCGCATAGCAGGCCCGGATACACCGGCAAAAGGGACTTATTCGATACCCGCCGAGCGTTGCAGGCCGGCCATTACCGGGCGAAGGTGGCTGTCGATCTCGGGGGCCATGACCACCCGGTTGCGTCCCTGATGCTTGGCAGCATAGAGCGCGGCATCCGCGGTGCGGTAGAGCGTGGCGAAATCGTCGCCCGGCCGGGCCATGGCCACCCCGATGCTGACCGTTACCGTGCGCTCGCCAAGGGCGGCACGATGATCGCAGGCCTCGATCCCTGCCCGCACGCTCTCGGCCAGTTGCAGTGCGGCAAAACGACCCATGCCATTGGCCAGAACGGCGAATTCCTCGCCCCCCAGCCGCGCGACCACGCACATGCCCTCGTCCCAGCGTTCGAGCCTGCGCGCCAGCGTTACCAGCACGGCATCGCCCGCCTCGTGGCCGAACGTGTCGTTGATCCCCTTGAAGCGGTCGACATCGAGCACCATCAGCGCGACAGCATCTTCATCGGCCCCATTCGCCCCTTCCGCATTGCGCTGCGAATGGCCGCGGCGGGCATCGACAGGCGCAGGAGCATGGGCAGGCGCATGAGCCAGCCGCTTCATGACCGGGGCAATGCTATCGATGAACCCGCGCCGGTTGCGCAGGCCGGTCAACGGATCGCGCCGGGCCTGCTCCTGCGCGGCAGCCTGTGCGGCGAGCGCACGATCACGCTCGATCCGCATGCGCGTGAACCCGCGCGTGGCCGCCACCGAGAGCCAGACCGTCTGCCACGAGGCGGAAACCAGCACCAGCATCTGTGCCCCGCCACCCCAGAACCACTGGTCGGTGTTGTAGAAGCCCGACAGGAACATCACCAGGATCGGGAAAAGCCAGGCTCCGAGGAACGAGCGCGCCGCCCGGCTGCCCCGCCGCATCGCGATGACCAGACACGCGATGATCTCGATCAGCAGTCCGAGCGCCAGCACCCCGGTTGAGGTCGCCACAAGCTCCATCGGCCCGCTGCGCATCATCCCGAGAGGAATGCCCAGCAGCCCGCACACCAGCGCCGTGCCCGACGTGCTCCGCAGCAGCCAGCGCGGCACCAGTCCCGGCTCGATCGAGGTGGTCAGGCTCAGCGTGGCAAAAAAGATCGCCATGCACGAAAGCCCCGTGCAGATCTGCGCCGAAACCGCCCCGGCCAGCCCCGGCACGAAGAACAGGTGAAACTGCGACCACATCGCGCCCCAGACCACCATCGCGGCCGCCCAGGCCCCCTGCCAGGCCGGGAACATCCGGCGCACGGCAATCGCCAGCCCCAGATTGTAGAGCGCGCCCACTGCCAGCAGCATCAGCGCCGCACCGATCATGCTGGCCATGGCTGTCGCCTGCAATTCCGACTGCCCGCGGTCGACCAGCCGCATGCGCAGCATTTCGGCGCTGCCCAGTCGGTCGAAGCGCATCGTGATCCCCGTCAGGGGCACTTCCCGCTGGGTCGGCACGAAAGCGATCTGTCCGCCCAGCCGCCAGCGTGCGCCATAATCGCCGCTGCGCACGTCCTGCCACTCGGTCGTCCCGTCGGCATAGCCGAACCCGACCAGCAGTCGGTCGAAGCGCGAGGAATGGACCATGAGGACCGGTGTCTCGTCCAGAGACCCGACAGCCCCGGCCCTGGCCCGCAGCCACAGGCTGCCGTGCTGGAAATCGTGGGGTTCACCCGAACATTCGAAGTGCGATGGCATGACCGCGTCATGCGCCGGGGTGGGCCCGGAGGCATGGCACAGCGCGGAAAGCGGCAACCATTGCTGGGCCGACCAGACCATCGGCACTTGCGCGTGGGCAGATGCGGTTTCCGCTTCGGCCCGCGTGGCCATCCCCAGCATGGCCACCAGCGCCAGCATGATCGCCAGCACCAGCCGGACAGCCTGGGGGATGCCCCCGTTCCCGAGCGACCCGCTACCGGACAGGGGGGCACTGTCCGGGTTCCGGCGAGAATCGCCAGAGCCCGAAGCGCAAGCGCGCATGAAAGAAGCAGAACCCAAACCCGTCATAAGGGGTTTCCTGCCACAAACCTCTCAGTAAATAATTACCGTCTTTCCAATGCAGTGAATTATTCTCTCAATTTTGGATCAATTTCAGAAACGAACTCGCCCTCCCACCTGAATCGCACGCGGCGCGCCCGGCGCAAAAAAGGTGGAATTGAGCAGCGGCCTTTCCCCATCGATGACCGGCCCGGCAAAGGGCCGCGCGACGACCTGCCCCTGGGCATCGAAGGCCGTGGCGCCCAATTGGGCCGCCGTGGCATAGTCCTTGTCGAGCAGGTTGCGTACGGTGGCAAACAGGCTCAGCCCCTTGCGCGGCCGCACTTCGACGCCAAGGTTCATGACCGCAAAAGGCGCGGTCTTGCCCGCTCCCAGATAATAGGTGCCGTCCGGCTCGTGCGCGTTGTTCTCGTTGCCGCGCGCAAAGACGCCCGACTGGGCCGTCATGTCGAGATGGAAGGACAGCCACGAGCGCGCCTCCCAGTCCACCGCGGCCTTCACCGTGTTGCGGGCGAGCAGCGGGATGCGGTCCCCCGGCGCGATGGCAATGCTGCCATCGAAGCCCGGTCCTTCCCCATCGTTGCTGCTGTTGGCCGAGCCATTGACCACTTCGGGCGAACGGTAGGTCGCGTCGAGCAGCGTATAGCTGGCCGAGAGCGAAACCTTGCCCAGCCGCGCATCGGCGGAAACCTCGATCCCCTGTCGCCGCGTCTTGCCGAAATTGCGGAAGTAGCCATAGCCCGAAGCATTGTCGGCCACGAACAGGATATCGTCGCTGCTGTCGGTGCGGAACAGGCTGACATGCCCCCGCACCGGCCCGGCCACGCCATCGAACCGCAGTTCGAGCGTGCGGGCCACCACTTGCGCGAGCGGGGGATCGCCAGCCAGGGCATTGGGCAGGCGACAGGGGCTTTCGGGATCGGAACAGCCCAGTTCGATGGCCGAGGGCGCGCGCGAGGCCTGGCTCCACGAGAACGACAGACCCGAGCCCGCATGATCGCGCACCGAGAGCGTGGCCGCCGGATTGAACCGCTGATAGACCGGATTGCTGTCGAGCGAGCCGGTTCCGCCGCCCGGCGTGATGCGGTCGCGGTTGGTAAGCGCCACCCGGTCATAGCGTCCGGCCAGATCGAGGCTGACCGGTCCGGCCAGAACCACATGATCGAGCGCATAGGCCGAAAAGGTCGACGTGACCGCGTGAAGGTCGACCCGCGCGTCGAGTGCGTCTTCGGAATCCTGCGTGCCATCGGCAAAGGCACCCGGCCCGTCAACGGCGGCAATCGTGCGGTTGGGCAGGATATAGCCGAACTGGGTCGACTGGGTGAAATCGGCGACACTGCGCACATAGGACAGCCCCCCGGTCAGCCGGTGTTCCATCCCGGCCAGATGCCCGGCCCATTCGAGTTCGAACGTGACGCCCCATTCGCTCTGGCGGGTCTGCGAGCGGTTGATTAGCCCGTCGCACTTCTCGTTGGGCTCGCTATTGAGCAGGACATTGGCGATGCAGCGCCATTTGGGGAATGGTGTGTTGGCCTGGCTTTCGCCGGCAAGGGGGAAGCCGGAATAGCCCGCCTGCGCCAGAGCCGCGCGCTCCTGCGCATTGGGCTGGTAGAGACTTTGCCCGAGCGCATCGTCGTTGACATCGCCATTGTAGGTCCGGGTATGGATCGTGCGCCAGAAGCCATTGCCGCGCAAGGTCAGGTTCCGGGCCAGCCCCGTCTCGCCCTTGAGCACCAGCATGCCCATACGGTTGCGGGTGTTGTCGGGCGCGGTGTAGATGCTCGAACGGTCGGCGGCGAGCAGACGCATTTCCTGAAGGCCGTTGCCGTTGAGGTCGGTATCGGCAAAATGGCCGGACAGCGCGATGTTCGTCGTGCCCTCGCTCCAGCCCAGCTTGGCAAAGGCGCGTGAGGCACGCGAGGGGGACAGCGCGCGCCAGCCGTCCTCGTGGAAATTGTCACCGGCCACGAACCAGTCGATCCCGTTGGCAAAGACCCCGCCCGCCTGCGCGCTGGCCTGGATCCGCCCGAAAGAGCCGCCGCTCACTTCCGCGCCGAAGCCGGGATCGCTGCGCCCGCTCTTGGTGCGCAGGACCAGCACCCCGCCCAGCGCGTTGCGCCCGAACTGGGGCGCGGCGCCCGAAACGAGGTCGATGTCGGACAAGGCCCCGGTCGGGATCAGGTCCCAGCTCACCACATCGGCAAAGGGCTGGTTGACGCGCACCCCGTCGAGATAGACCGAAAGCCCCTGCGGCGTGCCCAGCAGCGGCGATGCGGTCAGCCCGCGATAGTTGACATCGGGCTGGAGCGGATTGCCCTGAACCTCGTTGATCGTCACCCCCGGTGCGGTGCGGGCCAGATGTTCGGCAATGCTGATCGCGCTTGTGGTGCGCAGCGCCTGCGCATTGCCCACTTCGAGCGCCTCGCCCGACAGCGGGCTGGCCAGCACGAGGATTTCGCGCTCGACGGCCTCGCCTGTACCAACCTCGGGCAGCGCTTCAGCAGGCGCTTCGGCCGGTTTCGCCATCGCCGGTGCAACCCATGGGCCCATCATGGCCATCAGCGACACGCCCGCGCCGATCCAGACCTTTCCGATCATCCTCACCTCCGGTTTTTCTCGTTGAAAGCGCTCGTAACAGACCGCAACGACACAAACCTGAAGGTTTCCTCAGACTGACCTAAGGTATGATATCCAGCCGAAAGCCCTGCCCGCGCACGGTCGTTACGGCAATGCCCGTCCCGGCCAGCCGCTTGCGCAGCGTGCTGATGGCGACATCGAGGGCATTGTCGGTGATCTCGGCCTCGACACCCCAGACCGCATCGAACAGATCCTGACGGGTCGCCGTGCCCCCGCGTTCCCGCGCCAGATGGAGCAGCAGGGCCTGGCTGCGCGGTTCGAGCGCGAGCGGCTCGCCCTGCCAGCACGCGGCCCCGGTGACGGCATCGATCTCCAGCCCCTCCCAGACGACGGGCGCGGGCTGGCGCTGGGCGGACCGGCGCACCAGCACGGCCACCCGCGCGGCCAGCTCGGCAAAGGCGAATGGCTTGGCCAGATAATCGTCGGCTCCGGCGTCGAACCCGTCGAGCCGGTCATCAAGCCCGCCGCGCGCGGTCAGCATCAGGATCGGCATGTCGTGCCCGGCAGCGCGGATCTGGCGGCACAGGGCAAAGCCATCGGCATCGGGCAGGCCAATGTCGAGCACCACGGTCGCCACCGCCTCGCGCCCGAGCAGGTCGAGCACCCCTTCCCCCTGCCGCAACCAGCGCGTGGGAAAGCCCTTGCCCGTCAGCCCCTGTACGACCGCGCGGCCGATCGCCACGTCGTCCTCGACCACCAGAACACTCATGCCACCCCCTCCAGAGGCCCCTCCAGAGGCCCCTCCAGCGGCAGGTCGAAACGCACCACGCAGCCGCCGACCCCTTGTTCATCCCTCGCGACATTGGCCGCCCGCACCTGCCCGCCATGCTGTTCGACGACCCACCGGGCCAGCGCCAGCCCCAATCCGCTGCCCCCGCGCTCGCGCCCGGCCTGCGCCTGATAATAGGCGTCGAAGATGCGCGGCAAGTCCGCCGCCACGATGCCGGGGCCGCGATCGGTCACGCAGACGGCCACCCGCGCATCCCCGATCCGCTCGACCGCGACGACCAGCACCGAATGCATCGGCGCGAACTTGAGCCCGTTTTCGATCACCGCGAGCAAGGCCTGCCGCAGCCAGCGCGCATCCCCCGTCATCGGCAAGCCCGATGCGGCATCATCAGGCAGCACCAGCGCCAGTTCCACCTCGACAGACCGGGCATAGGCCTTCGCCTCGGCCAGAGCCTCTCCCACACACTGTGCAAGGTCGAACCGCGCCTGCGCGAGCACGAGTTGCCCTTCATCGGCCCCGGCGAGCCCGAGCAGTTCATCGATCCGGTGCGAGAGGAACGTGGCCCCCGCCACGGCCTGATGGAGCGCCTCGCGCAGCATCGTGGTATCGTCCCCTGCCGCTTCGAGCGCGACTTCGGCGGCGCTGCGCAAGCCTGCAACGGGCGTGCGCAATTCGTGGCTGGCCTTGGCAAAGAACAACCGGCGCGAGGCATCGACCGCCGCAATCCGCGCGGTGCGCGCCTCCACCAGCGCACCAAGCGTCCGGTTCGAACGCCACAGCAGCCAGCCGCCCACCCCCGCACAGGCGAGCGCCACCCCCGCCAACAGGACCGCCAGAACGACACTGCGCCTGCCCGCCAGTGCCAGCGCCGCGCGCACCGCGCGCACTTCGGCGGCCTCGCGCCGGTCGATCGCGCGAGCAAGGGTCAGGAAGCGGGCCCGGCTGGCGCCGTCCTGCCAGCGGGCATGGGCCAGCCGTTCGAGCAGGGCCGCATCCCCGGCCTCGCGCAATTGTTCTGCATCCGTTCCGATTGACTGCGCTTCCTGCGCGATCAGGCCCCGATAAGACCGCAAAGCGTCCTCCAGCCCGGCCTGATCCGGCGATCCTGGTTCAGGCGCCCCTGGTTCACGGGTGCCAGGTTCACGGGCCCCAGGTTCTCGGGCTAACGCCACGATCCGCGCCACTGCCGCCGCCTGCTGCTCGGACAGGCTGGCCCGCGCGAATTGCCGGTCGGCATGGGCCGCGCTCAGCGCAAAGCCGACCACCAGCCCGGCCAGCGCCATGACCAGCACGCCAAACAGCACCGCTGCCAGCGGCATTCCCCCGCTCCGGCGCGGTGGTGGATTGGCCCCTTCCAGAGCGTCAGGCATGGACTTCAGACATAACAGGGACGGCGGACACCTTCATGTTTCTCCGCCGCCCTTGTCAAAGGGCCAGCGCGAAAAGCCAAGCCCCCTTCCGTCAATTGTCAGCCTTTGCCCGGCTCGGCCCCCTTCGTTGCGGGCACCGTTGCGGGCAACGCCGCAGCATTCGCATCGGCTTTGCCCGGTGTCCGCAGCGACCAGCCGCCGCCCACCGCGCGGAACAGCCGCACGCTGGCCTGAAGCCGGCGCGTCTCGACCCGGATCGCCTGCTGGCGCGTGCGCAGCGCGGTGGTCTGGGCATTCACGACATCGAGATAGCTGACCGCGCCACGCTCGTAGCGCCGCGTCGCCAGCGTCTCGACCTGCCCGGCCTGCTGGGCGGCACGGGTTTCGGCCATGGCTTCATCGCCGAGGTGGTGGAGCTGCGAAAGCCCGTCCTCGACATCCTGCACCGCCGAAAGCACCTTGCCGCGATACGTCGCCGCCGCCGCTTCCCAATCGGCCCGCGCCTCGCGAACACGGGCATGACGCCGCCCGCCATCGAGCAGGGTAAACGCGACATTGGGGCCGATCGACCAGAACGTGGTGGGCGCGGTGAACAGGTTGGCCACCGACGTGGTCTGCGTGCCGATCTGCCCGCCCAGCAACAGCGAGGGGAAGAAGGCCGCCTTGGCCACCCCGATGCGCTGGTTGGCCGCCGCCACCCGCCGCTCGGCTGCCGCGATGTCGGGCCTGCGTTCAAGGAGGGTCGAGGGAACGCTGACCGGCACTTCGGGCATGGGCAAGGGCCGGGCCGAAGCGGGCACCGAAAAGCCGGTCGCCGGTGTCCCCACGAGGGTCGCCACCGCATGTTCGGCCAGCGCGCGGGCATTGCGCGCTTCGGCCAGCGCGGCCTTGGCCTCGGCCAGCTGGGCGCCCGACTGGCCGATTTCCATGCCGTTGGCGATGCCCCCGGCAAAACGCCGCTCGGTCATGTGGTCGGCGCGGCTATAGGCCGCCACGGTCGAGGTGAGCAGCTCGATCTCGCGATCCTGCCCGCGCAGCACGATATAGCCCTCGGCCAGTTCGGCCTGCAATTGCAGGCGCGTGTCGGCCAGATCGTCGGCAGCGGCCTGGGCATCGGCGCGCCCGGCCGAGATATTGGCCCGCACCCGGCCCCAGACGTCGGCCTCGTAGCTGCCGCTCGCGCTGACCGTATGCGCGCCATAATAATCGGGCTGAAGGCTTCCGTTTGAGCGCAACGGGCGCTGATCCGACTGGCGGTTGGCGGTCAGCGTCCCGCCAAGGCCCACTTGCGGGAACAGGTCCGCGCGTGCCTCGCGCAGCATCGCGCGGGCCCGGTCGTGCCGGGCGAGCGCGGCGGCGAGCGAGGGGCTGTCGGTCAGCAGCCGCTGTTCGAGGGCATCGAGCTGCGGGTCCTGATAGGCCGTCCACCAGGTCTCGCTGGGCATATCCTGCGCCGGATTGGCCGGAACCCACGGCCCCATGCCGTCGAATTTGGGCGCAAGAGCCACCTTGGGCGGCTCGTAGTGGGGGGCGAACGAACACCCCGCCAGTCCCTGGGCCAGGGTGAGAATGCCCGCTGCTCCGGCGAGCGGGCGCCACCGTGCCTTAGCCATGATGCGCCTCGTCGACACGCACGGCCTGACCTTGCGCGATGGAATCGGGGGGATTGTCGACGATCCGGGCCCCCGGCGTCAGCCCCGAGACCACCTCGACCGTCTTGCCCAGATCGCGACCGATCTGGATCGGCACCATCCGCACCTTGTTGTCCGGCCCCACCGTGGCGACTTCCGTACCCGACGAGCGGAACAGCAGCGCGCTTGCGGGGATCGAGACCGCGCCAGCTTGCGCTGGCACCTTGAAGCTCACCTGGGCATAGCCGCCCGCGCGCAGGGCATGGGCCTTGTTGTCGGCCAGCAGCTGGACCTGAAGCGCGCCGTTGACCGGGTTGATCGCATCCGACGTCCCCACGACCCGCGCCGCGAATGTCTCGCCGGGATGGTCAGGCACGGTCAGCGTCGCGTCCAGCCCTGCCTTCATCGCCGCCGCATAGGCCTGCGGCACGCCGACATAGAGACGGATGCGGCTGGTATCGGCCACGGTGAACATCGGCTGCTGGGTGGTCGCGCCCGGCCCCACCAGATCGCCGATGTCGGTCGTGCGCTGGGTAACCACACCGGCAAAGGGCGCGCGCACGGTGGCATAGGCCTTGAACGCGAGCAGCCGGTCGAGATCGGCCCTGGCCCCGCGCACGGTCGCCACCTGCACCGCCAGATTGCCGTTGCGCTCATCGGCTTCCTGCTGCGAGACGGAATGATCGGTCAGCAGGTCGTTCCAGCGCGCGGCGGTGCTGCGGGCGAGCGCGGCGCTCGCCTGTGCCTTGGCCAGCGCGGCCCGCGCGGCGATGATCTGCTGGTCGAGTTCGGGGGTCTCGATCCGGGCCAGCGGCGTGCCCTGTTCGACCGCCGCGCCGATATCGCGATCCCACGACTGCATGTAGCCGGCCACGCGCGCAAAGATATGCGCGGTGTTCCAGGCGGCCATCGTGCCGGGCAGGGTCAGGTCGCCATTGGCCGCAACCGGATTGGCGGTGATCAGATGGACGGTCGGCACGGCCTGCTGCTCGCTCCACGCGCTGGCATCGAGTGCCTCCCCGTGGCGGGTGTAGAGCCCGGCGGCAACCACCGCCACGGCCAGTACCCCGGCCACGATCCCGGCGGTCCTGAGCCCGCGCGGCGGTTTGCCCGACAGCAAGTCTGCTTCCGGCCTGTGGGTTTCATTCTGCATGGACAAGGTCTCCCTTGGTGGGAACCGGCGCGTCCGGGGCATGTGCGGCATCCCGGCGGTGGTTGCGATGGACGATGGAGAAGACCACGGGCACGAAGACCAGCGTGGCGAAAGTGGCACAGATCAGGCCGCCGATCACGGCGCGGCCCAGCGGGGCGTTCTGTTCGCCGCCCTCGCCAAGGCCCAGGGCCATGGGCCCCATGCCGATGATCATGGCAAGGGCCGTCATCAGCACCGGACGGAAACGGGTGGAGCCCGCCTCGATCGCCGCTGCCGTGGCATTGCCCAGCTCGGCCAGCTTTTCACGGGCAAAGCTGATCACCAGCACCGAGTTGGCCGTGGCCACGCCCATGCACATGATGGCCCCGGTCAAGGCTGGCACGGACAGCGGCGTATGGGTGGCAAACAGCGTCCAGACGATCCCGGCCAGCGCGGCCGGCAGCGCCGAGATGATCACCGCCGGGTCGGTCCAGCTCTGGAAGTTGACGACGATCAGCAGGTAGATCAGCACGATGGCGCCAACCAGCCCGAGGATGAGGCCGGTGAAGGCCGCATTCATGGTCTGGACCTGGCCGCGGATGATCACGCTCGATCCCTTGGGCAGCTGGGCCTTGGTATCGTCGAGAACCTTCTGCACCTGCCCGGCCACCGCGCCAAGGTCGCGCCCCTGGATCGTGGCATAGACGTCGAACGCGGGGCGCACTGCATAGTGCGTGATCAGGGCCGCCGTCGGCGTCCGGTGCATCGTGCCCAGCGCCCCCAGAAGCTGAACGCTGTTCGGGCTCGACGAGGTGATCGGCAGCGTTTGCAGCGCATTGACCGAATCCGTGCGATATTGCGGGGTCTGCACCACGATCGGATAGGACACCCCGTTCTTCGGGTTGAGCCAGAACGTCGGCGCGACCTGCGAACTGCCGGCCAGATTGACCGAAAGGCTGCGGGTCACGTCGTTTTCGGTCACGCCAAGGCGGTCGGCCTGGGCGCGGTCGATGTCGAAGTTGAGCTGGGGCGAATTGCTGGCCTGTTGCAGACGCACGTCGGCAATGCCGCCAATGTGCTGCATGCGGCCAGCCACCAGCCGGGCATAGGCCTCGTTGTCCTTCACATTGGCGCCGGTGATCGTCACGTCGATCGGGGCAGGCGCACCGAAGTTGAGGATCTGGCTGATGATGTCGGCAGGCAGGAACGAGAAGGTCGTGCCGGGGAACAGGCGCGGCAGCTTCTCGCGCAGCGCGCGGACATAGCCCTCGGTCGGACGATGGTCCTCGCCCAGCGTGACCAGAATGTCGCCATCCTGCGCGCCGATGCCACCACTGTTCATGTAGGCCGTGTTGATGCCCGAGGACGACAGGCCGATGTTGTCGACAATCGAGACCAGCTGGTCATGGGGCACCTCGCGGCGGATTTCGTCCTCGACCTTGTCGAACAGGGCCGCAGTCTCTTCCAGACGCGTGCCGACCGGCGCGCGCACATGAAGGCTGATCTGCCCGGAGTCGATGCTCGGGAAGAAATTGCGCCCCAGAAACGGCACCAGTGCCAGCGACAACAGGACCACCGCGAGGAAGCCGGGCACGAAGACCCGGCGCCGCGCGAGGGCAAAGCGCAAGGCGCCGACATACCAGGTGCGGATCGCCTCGAAGCGGGTCTCGAAACCGTGCTGGAACGCGCGCAACCCATGGACGATGCGGTTCCCGCCCGGATTGGCCCCGGCCAGCGCATCGTGGCTGACCATGGTCTGGGCGTCATGGCCCGAACCATGGGCGCGCAGCAGGAAATTGCTCATCGTGGGCACCAGCGTGCGCGAGAGCACGAAGCTGGCGATCATCGCGAAGACGACCGACTTGGCCATCGGCGCGAACAGGAAGCCCGCCACGCCCGGCAGGAAGAACATCGGCACGAAGGCGATGCAGATGCACAGCAGCGAGACGAAAGCCGGGCCGACGATCTGCTGTGCCCCGTCGAGGATCGACTCAGCCACGCCCTTGCCCTGTTCGAGGTGCCAGTTGATGTTCTCGATGGTCACCGTCGCGTCGTCGACGAGGATGCCCACCGCCAGCGCCAGGCCGCCCAGCGTCATGATGTTGAGCGTCTCGCCCGACAGCGCGAGGCCCGCCACCGCCGCCAGAATGGCCAGCGGGATCGAGGTCGCGATGATCACCGTCGAGCGCCACGAGCCCAGGAACAGGAGGATCATCAGGCTGGTGAGGGCCGCCGCCATCACGCCTTCGCGCACCACCCCGGAAATCGCCGCCTTCACGAACAGCGACTGGTCGGAGAGCAACTGGATCTTCAGGTCGGCGGGCAGCGTCTCGCGCAGCTTGGGCAGCAGCGCCTTGACGTTCTCGACGATGTCCACCGTCGAGGCCGAGCCCGCCTTGAGGATCGTCATGAGCACCGCGCGGCCCCCGTCGACGCGCACTTCGTTGACCTGCGGGGGCGAACCGTCGTGAACATGGGCAACGTCGCCGATGGTCACGGTGGTGCCGTCGGTCGTGCGGATCGGCAGCGCGTTGAGGGTGTCGATCACCTGCGGGCTGTTGTTGAGGCGGATCTGGTACTCGTACTCGCCGATCTTGGTGGTCCCGGCTGGCACGATCTGGTTTTGCGCGGCGAGCGCGGCGCCCACGTCAGCCGCCGAAAGGTGGCGCTGCAACAGGGCGGCGGGGTCGAGGTCGATCTGGATCTGGCGTTCACGCCCGCCATAGGGCGAAGGCACGGCCGCGCCCTGCACGGTCGCCAGCTGCGGGCGGATCGAGTTCTGGCCAAGGTCGTAGATCGCCTGTTCCGACAGGCTCCCCGACGAGAGCGCCATTTGCAGGATCGGCACCGTCGAAGCCGAATAGTTGAGGATCAGCGGCGGGGTCATGCCCGGCGGCATCTGCTTGAGCACCGTCTGCGAAACCGAAGTCACCTGCGCGGTGGCCGTGCGGATGTCGACGCCGGGGCGGAAGAAGATCTTGACCACGCCTACGCCGTTCATCGACTGGCTTTCGATATGGTCGATGTCGTTGACGGTCGAAGTGAGCGAACGCTCGTAGTAATAGACCACACGGCCCGACATGTCCTGGGGCGAAAGGCCCTTGTACTGCCAGACCGCCGCGATCACGGGGATGCGGATGTCCGGGAAAATATCGGTCGGGGTGCGTATCCAGGCAATCGAGCCCGAAAGCACGATCAGGATGGCTAGGACGACGAAGGTATAGGGCTTGCCGAGGGCAAGCTTGACCAGTTGCAGCATGGCGTTCCCATGGGGTTTGGCCTGCTCCGCAGCCCGCTCGTCCATGCAATCCCGTGAAGGAGCAGAACGAGGGATACGCGACACAGGCGCCAGAAACGACGGCCTCACCCGGAAAGGGCGATGCCTACCCCTTGCTCATGAACGACCATGCCGCACCGCACCAATGAAATGAATTTCACATGGCCGGGCCTTCCCATGTATCCGACCCGCGCGGGCTCCCGGTCAAAGGGCGCCATCAGCCCCCTTGCCACCGAAGGCCCGCGCATGAAGCCGCGCGGCCAGCCCGCCAGACCGGCCCGCGTCCCCATCCCCCCCCGCCACCGGACGGGACGCGGCCAATTCGAGCGTATACTGGTGCAAGTGGGCAATCGCGGCCACCACGCTGAGCCCCAGCCCCGAACCGGGCACCGCCGGAGAGGCCGCCCCACGGTCGAACCGGCGCACCACCGCCTCGACCTGCTCGGGCGGGATGCCGGGCCCGTCGTCGCGCACCTCGATCACCACATCCCCTTCGCGTTCCGCCTCGCCGCAGATCACCGAGACGACCACATCCCCGCCCGCCGGGCTGAACTTGATCGCATTGTCGACCAGATTGCTCAACGCCTCGACCATCAACTGGGCATCGCAGAACAGCACGGCGTGCATCACCGTTCCCGACAGCAGGCGCACCCCCTGTTCCTCGGCCAGCGGAGCATAGAGATCGATCACCACATCGACGAGCCCGTCGATCCCGACCGCGCCAAAGCCCTGCCTGCGATGCCCGGCTTCCAGTTCGGAAATCCGCAGGAGCGCGGCAAAGCGGGCCAGCACGGTGTCGAGCCCATCCATCGCCGCCTCGATCCGGCTGGTCCCGGCAGGCGGCATATCGGGCGCGCGGGCAGCGCGGTAGAGCTGGTTGCGCACGCGGGTGAGCGGGGTGCGCAAGTCGTGGGCAATCGCATCGGTGACCGACTTGACCTGCTCCATCGAGCCCTCGACTTCGCCGATCATGTGGTTGACCGTCTCGGCAAAGAGGTCGAGCTCGTCGCCGCGCCCCTCGATCGGCATGCGTGCATCGAGTCGTCCGCCCGCGATCTCGGCGGCCACCCGCTGCAAGCGGTCCACCCGGCGCAAGGGCCCCAGGCTCAGCGCCAGCCCCGTCAGCAGCAGCAGCGGAACCACCACGAACCCTGTCACCAGCAGCATGAGCAGCACATGGTCGCGCAAGGCAGGCAGCAGGCTGATGTCGCGCCCGACGATGATCACCCTCCCGTCGGGCTGGCGCTTGGCCAGAATGCGCAAAGGCGCCCTGACATCGGCACCGGTGTCGCGATAATAGGGCGTGCCGATCGCTTCGGGCGGGCTCGCCCCCAGATCCCCGGCCAGCCAGCGCCCCCCGGCCGAGAGCAGCCCGTAATGGCCGAACCGGCTTCCGCTGCCCACCGACCGCTCGATGACCTCCGGCAGATTGGCTGGCGGCACTTCTTCGAGATGGGCCATCTCGCTGCGCAGGATCTGGTCGACGCGCACGTCCAGATCGTTGGCCGTCAGGCTGTAGACCAGCAGCAAGGCCAGCAGCACCCCCATGACCCCGGCCATGCCGAACATCACCGTCAGGCGGAACGTGCTGGTCTTGCTGACCGCCGAAAGACGGGGCCAGCCCCTAGGCACGCTGGTTCCTAGCTGCCATCGAAACGATACCCTTCGCCCTTGACCGTCTCGATCAGCGACGAGCGGCCCGGCACGATGTCGATCTTCTTGCGCAGGCGCGCGATATGGACCGCGATCAGGTTGGCCCCCGGATCGAAATAATAGCCCCAGACCCGCTCGAAGATGATCTGCCGGGGCATCGTTTCCCCGGCATTGCGCACGAGAAATTCGAGCAGGCGGAATTCCATGTGCAACAGTCGCACCGGCGTCCCGTCCACGCGGACCTCGCGCGCGATCAGGTCGATCTCGACGGGCCCGGCCACCAGCAGGGCCGTTGCCGCGCTCATCTGCCGCTGGCGCCGCAACAGGACTTCCACCCGCATCGCCATCTCGTCGGGCGCGAAAGGCTTGATCAGATAATCGTCGCCGCCCGCTCGCAGGCCCGCGATCCGCTCGTCGACATCGCCCAGCGCACTGATCATCAGCACCGGCAGGGCCAGCCCCGCCGCCCGCAACCGGGCCACGACCGAAAGGCCGTCAAGGCCGGGCAGCATGCGGTCGAGCGTCACCGCATCGAACGGCTCGCGCAAGGCCATCTCGACCCCGGCAGCCCCGTCCCCGGCCGAGCGCACCTCGTGGCCGTGCCCGGTCAGTTCGGTCACGATTTCGGCGGCGGTATCGGGATCGTCCTCGATGACAAGAATACGGGCCATGCCCCGCTTCCTACCCCCGAACACGACCGCTGGCCAGACCACCGGCACCGGACATGCCAAGCCATATATCATCATGCACAGCACGCTGGCCTTCCCGCGCATGAGCGCCTAGGAGATCCCGCCATGACCCAAGAAGCATCCGATCCTGCAACCCCCACCCCCTACGACCTGCTGGGCGGCGAAGCCATGGTGCGCGCGGTGTGCGCGCGTTTCTACGCGCTCATGGACGAATTGCCCGAAGCGGCAGCCTGCCGCGCGGTCCATCCTCCCTCGCTCGTCAACGCCGAGCGCAAGCTCTATGAATATCTGACCGGCTGGCTGGGCGGCCCGCCGCTCTACACCAGCCAGTATGGCCATCCGCGCCTGCGCATGCGCCATTTCATGGCGCCCATCGGCGCAGACGAGATCGAGGGCTGGCTGGCCTGCTTCCACCGCGCCTGGGGCGAACTGGTGCCCGCTTCGCCGCTGTCGGCCAGCATCCTCGAGAAAGTCGATGCGCTCGGCTGGCACATGGCCAACAAGCCCGACACGCAAAGGCCCGAAGAAACCCAGGCCAGCGCCTGACCCGTTCATGCCCGGCTACCGGGTCCGGGGGCGCTTGCGCGCCCCCTTTTTTTCTGGTCCCCGAGACTCAGCGCCTCGCGAAACTCAGGCCCGCAAGATCGGGTCCACCGCTGCGCAAAAACGCTGCATCTCGGCGGGCGAGCCGATGGTGATCCGCGACATCGTCGGCCAGATCGTCCAGGACCGCCCGATGACGACCCCGCGCGCCTCGAACGCCGCCTTGATCGGGGCTGCCGGGCGCCCCCAGTCGACCATCAGCATGTTGGCCTCGCTCGGCAGGACCTTGAACCCGCGCCCGCGCAAAAACTCCGCCGTCGTTGCCCGCGTGCGCGCGGTGAGCGTGCGGCGCGCGGCGATCAGGTCCGGGCGCTTGAGGCTCGCCGTCGCGCAGACCAGCGCGGGCACCGGCAGCTGCCCCATCAGGACATGCCCGTCGGCCATCATCAGCTTTTCGAGCAGTTCAGGCCGCCCGATGGAAAGCCCCATGCGCATCCCCGCCATGCCGAAGATCTTCGAGAACGTGCGCAAGATCACCACATCGGCGCCCGAGCGCACGAAATCCATGCCCGACTCGGCTTCCGAGAAGTGCAGGTAGGCCTCGTCGAGAAGCACGATCGAACCGGCCGGCTTGTTGGCCAGCAACCAGGCGATGTCTTCCTTCGGGGTCAGCGAACCGGTCGGATTGTTGGGGTTGCAGATGTAGAACAGCCCGGCTTTCGGATTGGCCGCGACCATCGCGCGCACATCGTGCGCCTGGTCGGACGCACGCAGCGGCACCTTGACCAGCGGCACCCCCATATATTCTGCCGTCGTCCACGCGACCTCGAAGGTCGGATTGGCGGTCACCAGCCCGCGCTCGGGGCTGCACATCCCCAGGACGGAGCGTACCAGCGGGCTGGTCGACCCGGCCCAGGGCACGACATGGTCGACCGGCACCTTCTCCATCGAGGCCACGAGCTTGATGAGGGCATCGCACTCGCCATCGGGATCGTAATAATTGCAATGGGGCGTCACCTCCCGCACCGCAGCAACCGCATCGGGGACCGGCCCCTCCCAGTATTCGTTGCTGCCAATCCGCGCCATGCCCGGCGCGCCCCGGCTCGGGAGCGCCACCGGCGCTGCAAGCGCCCGCTCGCCCATGGCCAGGCTGCCGCCCAGCAAGGCAGCCATCTGGAACATCCGCCGACGGTCGAGCGCCAGCCCCCCGGAAGCTTCGGAAGAGACAGATTCGGACCCGACGTAATCAGCCATGGCGCACATTCCTCCACTGCAACAATGCAATGGGAAACAAGGTGTAACGACTTGCGACGGCGGTCAACCCAGTCCTTGTGCAGTGCGGCAAAATACCCGGCGTGACAGGATACCTGCCAGCGCCTAGGAACACTGTCCATGACCCAAACCACCCCCGCACTCGCCCGCCTGCTGGCGATCATGGCCCGCCTGCGCGATCCGCAAGGCGGTTGCGAATGGGATCTGGCGCAAAGCTTCGCGACGATCGCCCCCTACACGATCGAGGAAGCCTACGAAGTGGCCGACGCCATCGCCCGCAACGACATCGCCGACTTGCGCGAGGAACTGGGCGACCTGCTCCTGCAAGTCGTCTTCCACAGCCGGATCGCGCAGGAAGCAGGCCATTTCGACTTCGACGCCGTGGCCGCGGCCATCGCCGACAAGATGGAGGCCCGCCACCCCCATATTTTCGCCGCGCAAGACGACACTGGTCAATCCCGGCAGGACCGCTGGGAAAATGCCAAGGAGGCCGAACGCGCGGCCAAGGGCGCGCAAAGCGCGCTCGATGGCGTCGCCCTCGCGCTGCCCGCGCTCATGCGCGCCGAAAAGCTGCAAAAGCGCGCCGCCCGCGTCGGCTTCGACTGGCCCGACACATCAGGCCCGCGCGCCAAGGTGATCGAGGAACTCGACGAACTGGCCGCCGCGGCCACCCCTGAGGAAAAGCTCGACGAAGCCGGAGACCTGCTCTTCGCCGCCGTCAACCTCGCCCGTGCGCATGGTGTCGCCCCCGAAGAAGCCCTCCGCCACGCCAACGCCAAATTCGAACGCCGCTTCCGCGGAATGGAGGCCCTGGCCCAGGGCACGTTCCCCACGCTCGACCTCGAAGCGCAGGAAGCCCTCTGGCAAGCGGTCAAAGCCACCGAACGGCAAGCCTGACACCAAAGCAAAAGGCCCCGGACTGAAATCCGGGGCCCACTCGCTGCCTGCCCCTCAAAGCCGGGTAAACCGCCCCAGATCGGCCGGGCTCATGCGCACCGACACCCGCAAGGCATTTTCGCCCTCGATCGGCTGCTCGCCCAGAACCTCGCCATGGGCATGAAGCCACGCAAGGCGCTGCCCGTCGGCCATCGGCACAGTCAGTTCGAGCACTTGCGCGCCCCCGGTCAGAATATCGCTGAGCACCTCAAGCAGGGCATCCGTGCCCTCGCCGGTCATCGCCGAAATCGGCACGACGCGGTTTTCCGGCACGCCATGGGCGATGATGTCGGCACGCAAGGCCTTGTCCTCGTCGCTCAGCAAGTCCCACTTGTTCCACGCCTCGATGATCGGAACCGAGGCCCCTTCCTCGCCAATCACGCCAAGGTCGGCGAGGATTTCCTCGACTTCGGCTTTCTGCTGAGCGGTCGCGGGGTTGGAAATGTCGCGGACATGGACGATCACGTCGGCCGCCGTCACTTCTTCGAGCGTCGCACGGAAAGCCGCGACGAGCTGGGTCGGCAGGTCGGAAATGAAGCCCACCGTGTCCGACAGGATCGCCTTTTCGACACCGGGCAGGCGGATCGCGCGCATCGTCGGGTCGAGCGTGGCAAACAGCAGGTCCTGCGCCATCACATCCGCCCCGGTCAGGCGGTTGAACAGCGTCGACTTGCCCGCATTGGTATAGCCGACAAGGGCGATAATCGGCCAGGGCGCGCGCTGACGCCGCTCGCGATGCAGACCGCGGGTGCGACGAACCTGTTCGAGTTCGCGGCGCAGGCGCCCCATGCGGTTGCGGATCATCCGCCGGTCGGCCTCAATCTGGGTCTCGCCGGGGCCGCCCAGGAACCCGAACCCGCCGCGCTGGCGTTCAAGGTGGGTCCACGAGCGGACCAGTCGCCCGGCCTGATAGTCGAGATGCGCCAGTTCGACCTGCAAGCGCCCTTCGGCGGTCGCCGCGCGCTCGCCAAAGATTTCGAGGATCAACCCGGTGCGGTCGATCACCTTGCGCTTGAGCTTGTCTTCGAGGTTGCGCTGCTGGATCGCCGAAAGCGACCCGTCGACGATGACCAGTTCGGCCTCGTTCTGGGCGATGGAGATCGCCAGACGCTCGACCTGCCCTTCACCGAACAGCGTGCCGGGGCGCACCGCGCGAATGGGAACGATGAAGGCATCGACGACCTCGATGCCGATGGCGCGGGCCAGCCCTTGCCCTTCTTCCAGACGCGCCTCGGCGTCTTCGCCAAGGCCACCGCGCTGGCGAATGTCGGGCAGGACGACGATGGCCCGTGCGCCACGGGTGACCTCGCCTTCGAGATCACCCGCGTTGCGACCAAATTCAAACGTGCTCAGTTGGCTTCGCCTTCCCAGTCGCCGGTCAGATCGACATGGCCCGCAGGCTGGATCGTCGAGACGGCATGCTTGTAGGCCAGCTGCACATAGCCTTCGCGTTCGAGCAGCATGCAGAACAGGTCATAGGCCGCGACCTTGCCCTGAAGCATCACGCCATTGACGAGGAACATGGTGACCTGCACGCCCGCATCGCGCACGCTCGACAGGAACACTTCCTGAAGCAGGCGCTTGCGGCCGCCTTCGCCTTCGCCACCCTGGAAATGGGCGACCGAAAGCTGCTGGCCGGGCATGATCGTCGAAATGGCGTGCTTGTAGACCAGCTGCGACTGGCCATCGCGGCGCAGCAGGATCGAGAAATTGTCGAACCAGGTGACGATGCCCTGAAGCTTGACTCCCTTGACCAGGAACATGGTCACGGGAATCTTGTTCTTGCGCAGGTGGTTGAGGAAAACGTCCTGAAGGTTCTGGCCCTTCACGCTGCCACCCGCATGCGTCGGGGCAGGAGCGGGAGCCGAGGGCACGGCATCTTCGGGTTCAGCGGCTTCCGACTTGGCACGAGGGCGAGCGGACAGCGTCTTGCCGGTCATTATATGTGACTCCATCATATTGGCGCGCCTTGAAAAGGCTTGCGCGATCTGGCGGGCCATCGCGATTGTGCATCGCAAAACCCCGCCGGGTTCGCGGCCTTTTTATGGCCCGATGGCGCCCGCGTAAACCGGCTTTTTGCCGCCCCGACGCGCCGTCACACAAAAACCCCTGCATAAATCACATAAATGCACATGCCTCGCAAAGGCAGGAATCCGGGGCAGTCACAGCGCCTGCGCCCGCCCCCCGCAACTCAGTCTTCTTCACTCAATCCTCATCCTCGCCTTCGCGCCGCTCGGCCATGCCCAGCAGCTTGAGCTTGCGGTGCAGCGCCGAGCGTTCCATGCCGATGAAGCTGGCGGTCTTGGAAATGTTGCCCGAAAAGCGCCGGATCTGGACCTTGAGATATTCGCGCTCGAAGTTCTCGCGCGCTTCGCGCAGCGGCACCCCCATCAGCGCCGAGGCCCCGCTTTCGGCGCCCAGCCGGGTGCTGACGATTTCGGCAGGCAGCATGTCGGCCTCGATCCGCCCCAGCCGCTCGCGCGGGGTGAGGATGATCGTGCGTTCGACCACATTGCGCAACTGGCGCACGTTGCCCGGCCAGTCATAGCTCTGCAACGCGGCCATTGCCTCGCTCGAAATCCCCGGCGGGGCGATGCCCTGCTCGGCGGCATGACGGGCAAAGAAATGATCGACGAGCGCGGGAATGTCGTCGCGCCGCTCGGTCAGCGGGGGAATGGCCACCGGCACCACGTTGAGGCGATAGAACAAGTCCTCGCGGAAGCGCCGCTCGGCGATCTCCTTTTCGAGCGGACGCGACGAGGAGGAAACCACGCGCACATCGACCCGGATTTGCCGGTGCCCGCCCACGCGCACGAAGGCCTGCTCGGTCAGCACCCGCAGGATGCGCGCCTGGCTCGAAGCGGGCATGTCGGCTACTTCGTCGAGGAACAGCGTGCCGCCATCGGCCATTTCGAGCAGCCCGGCACGCACAAGCTTGCCGTCGGCTTCCTCGCCGAACAGTTCCTGCTCGAAGCGTTCGGGCGTGATCCGCGCCGAATTGACGGTGATGAAGGCATTCTGCGCGCGCGGGCTCCAGCTGTGCAGCAGGCGCGCGGCCACTTCCTTGCCCGATCCGGCCGGCCCGGTGATCAGCAGGCGGCTGCCGGTATTGGCCACGCGCTTGAGCGTCGCGCGAACCTGATTGATCGACGAGGAATTGCCCGTAAACTCTTCGGATGCAACGAAACCCTGCCGCAGGCGCTGGTTTTCGCGGCGCAGGCGCTCGGTCTCGGTCGCCCGTTCGACCAGCAGCAGCAGGCGCTCGGCCTCGAACGGCTTTTCGAGGAAATCCATCGCCCCCCGGCTGATCGCCGAGACCGCGGTGTCGATATTGCCGTGGCCCGAAAAGATGATCACCGGCAGTTCGGGCTCACGCTTCTTGATCTCGTCGAGCACTTCGAGCCCGTCCATCGGGCTCCCGTGCAGCCAGACATCGAGCAGGACGAGGCTGGGCCGCTGCTCGTCGATGGCGGCCAGCGCCGAAGTGCTGTCGGCTGCCAGACGACAGCCATAGCCTTCGTCGCTGAGCACCCCTGCGACCAGTTCGCGAATGTCACGTTCATCGTCGACGATCAGGATATCGAGTGCCATGGAAGTGATCAGACCCTATCGAAAATGCCGCTCAAAATATTCAAACAACAAGAAATTATGCACGTTACGAGACAACCGCCTCGTTGGTGGCGCCGCCCGCGCCTGAAGCCCCGTTGCCCGAGGATGCCTGCGCCAGCGGATCGCGTGCGAACCGCATGGTTACCCGCGTGCCGCCTTCGGGCTCCGAGGCAAAGGCCATCGTGCCGCCATGTTCCTCGACGATCTTGTTGACGATCGCGAGGCCCAGCCCGGTGCCCTTTTCGCGCGTGGTCACGTAAGGTTCGAGAATGCGCTCGCGCTCGGCAGGAAGGCCAATGCCATTGTCGATGACATTGACCGTCACCGCCTGCTCATCGGCCGTCAGCATGACCGCCACGCGCCCGCGATAGCCCTCGCTGCCGCCAAGGTTGCCCAGCCTGACGCGCTGTTGTTCAATCGCTTCGACCGCATTCTTGAGAACATTGGTCATGACCTGCCCGAACTGGTGACGGTCGCATTCGAAGGGGACCATGGGCGCCTGGCTGGAGAACGAGAAATCGATCTCGCCATGGGCCACTTCCTGAAGGAACAGCGCCTGACGCACGAGATCGCTGGCATCCTCGGCGCGGAACACCGGCTTGGGCAGGCGGGCGAACGAGGAAAACTCGTCGACCATCTTGCGCAAGTCGCCCACCTGCCGGATGATCGTCGCGGTCAGTTCCTCGAACAGTTCGGGATCGGTCACGATCTGGCGGCGATAGCGGCGCTTGAGGCGCTCGGTCGCCAGCTGGATCGGGGTCAGCGGATTCTTGATCTCGTGGGCGATGCGCCGGGCCACGTCCGACCAGGCGGCGCGGCGCTGGGTGATGATCTGGCGGGTGATGTCCTCGAAGGTGATCACATGGCCATGGCGGTCCGCTGTCGCCTTGACCGCCAGCGTCAGCAATTCACCCTGGCGGGCATACTGGATGATCCCGCTCGGCTCGCCGCTGGCGACCATCTGGGCGATCTGGGGCGCGATCTCGGCAAGGGCGTGGCCCTCGCCATGGGCATCCGGGCCATCGAGCAGAAGCTTCTGGGCCGAGGAATTCATCAGCAGGATCGTGCCATCGGTGCCCACCGAGATGATCCCCGCGGTGATCGCCTCCAGCACGGTCTCGATGAAGACGCGACGCACGTCGAGCTGGGCATTGGCGTTGACGAGGGCTTGCGTCTGCCCTTCGAGCTGGGCGGTCATGCGGTTGAACGCACGGGTCAGCAGGCCGACTTCGTCGATCTTCTTGCCCGGTGCCACGCGCATGGCAAAATTGCCGCTGCCCACGCTGCGTGCGGCCTTGACCAGCTCGATCAGCGGCGCGACCTGCCGGTCGGCAAAGCGCAGCGCCACCCACACCGCCAGCAGGACCAGCGCAAGGCTGATCAGGAACAGCGCGATGTTGAAACGCAATTGCAGCGCCCGCGCACTGCGCGTGAGCGTATCATAGGCGCTCAGCACGCTCTTGGCGCGCTCGAACTGGCTCAGCGCCAGCCTGTCCGAATTGCGCGCCACGTAAAGATAAATGCCGCGCGAATGGTCGATCGTGGTCACCGCCTCGATCCGCTGGGCCGAAGCGCTCACGACGACCTGCTCGCCGGCATCGAGCTTGCGCAATTCGTCGGGCGTGATCCGCTCGCGGTTGTCCTTGCCATTGGGATCGACGATGGCCGCCGTGCGCAAGGTGCCATCGGCGGCGCGCTCGACAATCGCGCTCTCGTCCATCTTGCGGCTGTAGACCTGCCACGAATAGCCCGCCGCGAAATCCTGGCTGGTGATCGGCGCCTGATCGAAATAACCGCGAATGTCGCCAGCCATGGCCACGCTCTCGCGCCCCACATCGCGTAGCTTGTCGGCATAATAGCCATTGGCAAGGCTGCTGGCATTCTCCAGCATCCCGCGCGAATCCTTGGAAAACCAGAACTCCACGCCCGACTGGAACATCAGCGAGGCAAAGATCACCACCAGCAGCGTGGGGATCGCCGCGATCAGCGAGAACAGCCAGACCAGCCGCACATGCAGCCGCCCGCTCGTCCCCAGACCGCTGCGCGCCGCGCGCGCCAGCGCCAGACGCCGCCCGCCCAGCACGATCAGCGCCATGGCCGGAACCAGCGAGCCCACCAGCAGGACCGAGGTAACCCGCGCGGGCAGCAACTGGTTGGCGGTGCCATCGGCGGTCACCGTCTGCCACGCCACCGACAGCATGGTGATCAGCGCAGTACCCGCAACCATTTCGAGCAGGATGAACACGTTCGCCCGGCGCAAGGCTATGAGCAGCCTGCGCCACCAGCGCGGCAGCCGTTTACCCGAGCGGAATGCATTGGCGACCATCGTGACTGCTTTACAACGCCGCTGTTGCAAAAATGCAAGTCATTTTGTCGCGCCCGCCCGTCCCTGTCGGGCGAGCCTTACCGGATGGTCAGGGCATCCTCGGGCGCGATCCCCAGATCGCCCAGACGTTTGCGCAAGGTATTGCGGTTGATCCCCAGAAGCTGGGCCGCGCGCAACTGGTTCCCCCCGGTCTGGGCCAGCGCATGGAGAAACAGCGGGCGCTCGAACGCGGCCAGTGCCGCGTCATAGAGGGTTCCGGCCTCGGGTCGGGCTTCCTCGATGAAACGGGCAAGGGCTGTGGCAAAATCCTCGCGGCCATCACCCGCGATGCCTTCGCCATCGGCCTCGCCCGGAAACAGCCCGGCCTCCCCGGCGCGCGGAAGGGCGGGCACGTCGCCAGCCAGCAACGGCTCGATGGCGGCCTCGTCGATCACGTCATCGCGCGCGAGCAGGGCCAGACGGAAGATCACGTTGCGCAACTCGCGCACATTGCCCCGCCAGGGCTGCCGCGCGAGCAGCGCCGCGCCGCCGGCCGAAAGCTGGCGCCGGGGCAGCCCGTCAGCCGCCGCACGAGCGAGGAAATGCCGCGAGAGCGCCTCCACGTCGTCGGCCCGCTCGCGCAAGGGCGGCAGCTCGATCGGCACGACCGCGAGGCGATAATAGAGATCCTCGCGGAACTGGCCCGAGGCAATCATCGGCACGAGATCGCGGTTGGTCGCCGCGATGATCCGGCAGTCGAGCGCGATTTCCTCGGTCCCGCCCACGCGGCGGATGCGCCCGGATTGCAGCGCGCGCAGCAGCCGGGTCTGCGCTTCGAGCGGCATGTCGCCGATTTCGTCGAGGAACAGCGTGCCGCGCGCGGCCTGCTCGAACTTGCCGACATGGCGCGCCACAGCCCCGGTAAACGCGCCCTTTTCGTGGCCGAACAGCTCGCTCTCGATCAGCTCATGCGGAATGGCTGCCGTGTTGACCGCCACGAACGGCCCTTCGCGCCGGCTGCCGAGCTGGTGGATCGCTTCGGCCACGAGTTCCTTGCCGGTGCCCGATTCGCCCAGGATCAGCACCGTCAGGTCGTTGCGCAGCACGCGCGTGATCATCCGGTAGACCGCCTGCATCGCCGGACTGCGCCCGACCAGCGGCAGGGCCTGCCCCAGCTCCTCGTCGGCCCCGGAGAGGTCCGCCGCCTCGTTCGAGCCGAGCGCCTGTCGCACCGTGCGGACCAGTTCCTCAAGGTCGAAAGGCTTGGGGAAATACTCGAAAGCCCCCGTCTCGCTCGCCCGCACCGCCGTATCGAGGGTATTCTGCGCCGAAAGGATGATCACCTGCATCCGCGGAAACGCCGCGCGCACGGGGGGCAGGCTGGCAATGCCATCGCCATCGGTCAGCATCACGTCGGTGAGCATCAGGCCATAGGAATGCGCCGCCAGCAGCCGGTCGCGCCCGGCGATGCTGTCGCAGCGATCGACGCGCAGCCCTTCGGCCTCAAGCGCGGCGGTAATGACGATCGCGATCGAGGCATCGTCCTCGACCAGCAAGATGGCCTCGGTCATCGTCCCTTCCCTGCCTCTTTTTCCTGCGGATCGCGTTTTTCCGGGGCATCCTCGGCAACCGACCCGGCCACGGGCAGATGCAGGCGGAAATGGGTCCAGCCCCCTTCCTCGTCGCGGTCGTGGGTGATCCGCCCGTTCATCTCGCGCACCAGTTTCTGCACCAGCGCCAGTCCCAGCCCCTGTCCGTGCTTCTTGGCGGTCACGAAGGGCTCGAAGATATGGTCGCGCAAGGTCGGGTCCACACCGGGCCCGTTGTCGCTGACCCTGACCTCGATCGGCAGGCGCAGCGCCCGCTGCCCGCGCGAATGGACCTGAATGCCGCTGGCAAAGCGCGTGCGGATCATGATCTGCCGCCCGCCCATTCCCTCATCCCGTCCTTCGCAGGCTTCCCGCGCATTGGTCATCAGGTTGAGCATGACCTGCACGAGCGCATCGGGATTGGCCATGACCGGGGGCAGCGAGGGATCGAATTCCTCGCGGACGGGGACCACCCCACGATCGCTCGCCGCATCGCTCGCGGCAATGATCGCCTCGGCGCGGCGGATGGCGACATGGAGGTTGCAGGGCACCGCAGGCTCGCGGATGCGCCGCGAAAGCGATTGCATGGTGTCGATCAGCTTGGCGATCCGGTCGACTTCCGCGGTGATCAGCCCGGTCAGTGCGCGATCCGCCTCGCCCAGCTTGCGGTCGAGCAGTTGCGCCGCGCCGCGAATGCCCGCCAGCGGGTTCTTGATCTCGTGGGCGAGCACTTCGGGCGCGCGCAAGGCGCCGGTTTCGCCCTCGCCCGCGCCATGGACATCGTCGCCCAGCCCCTCGACCCCGCTCATCTCGTGCAGCACGAGCATCTGCCAGCCCGGATGATGCGCGACCGGCGCGGTCATCAGGTCGAGTGCGCGCGCGCTTTGCCCGGCCAGACCGACCCGCACCTTGCGCGCGACCAGATGGGTCTGGGCATCGGCCAGACGGCTCACGATCAAGGGCTCGTCGAACACCAGCACCTGTTCGAGCGGCCGGTTGACCAGTCGCCGCACGCTCTGCCCGAGCAGTTGCTCCGCCGCCGGATTGACCGCCGCCACGACCATCGCCGGATCGAGCAGCAGGACCGCCAGCGGAAAACTGGCGATCATCCTGTTGGGATCTGGCATCCGGTTCGGATCGGGCATCCGGCCCGCATCGGGCACAGGACCGGTTTCGGCCCTGTCCACACGATCCGGTTGCCCCTGCTGGCTCATGCCGCCGCGCGGGCCTCCACCAGAGGGGCGTAGAACGCTTCGAGGCTGTCGAGCACGTCCCTGGGATTGTCGATGAAGTTGACGCGGTTGCGGAACTCGGCCGAGCCGGTCAGGCCCTTGGTGTACCAGCCCAGATGCTTGCGCGCCATGTTGACGCCGGTGACGGTGCCATAATGCTCCTGCATCGCGTGATAGTGCTCGACGATCAGGCGATACTGTTCCTCAAGGCTCGGGTCTTCACGCAGCGTGCCGGTTTCCAGCCAGTGCATGACCTGCCCGAGCAGCCACGGGCGGCCATAGGCCCCGCGCCCGATCATCACCCCGTCAGCCCCGCTCTGGGCGAGAGCCTGGGCCACGTCGTCCACGCCGCAGATGTCGCCGTTGACGATCACCGGCACCGAGACGGCTTCCTTGACACGGGCGACAAAGCCCCAGTCGGCGCTGCCCTTGTACATCTGGTTGCGGGTACGGCCATGAACGGTGATCATCTGCGCGCCCAGATCCTGGGCGATGCGCGCCAGTTCAGGGGCGTTGAGGCTGTCGTGGCACCAGCCCATGCGCATCTTGACCGTGACCGGGACCTTGACCGCCTTGACCGTCGCCTCGATCAGCCGCGCGGCAAGCGGCACATCGCGCATCAGCGCCGAGCCGGCGTCGCCATTGACGACCTTGCGCACCGGGCAGCCCATGTTGATGTCGATGATCGCCGCGCCCTTGTCTTCCGAGAGCTTGGCCGCCTCGGCCATCTGCTCGGGCTCGCAGCCCACGAGTTGCATCGAGACGGGCTCTTCCATCGGGTGCCAGGCGGCCTTCTGGATCGACTGGCGCGTTTCGCGGATGGCCGCCGGGCTGGCGATCATCTCGGTCACGTTGAGGCCCGAGCCAAAGCGGCGGACCATCGTGCGGAACGGAAGATCCGAAACCCCGGTCATCGGCGCGAGCACGACGGGGCTGTCGATACGGACGGGGCCGACCTGCAAAGGGGCGAGCCTGGGGGGAACGGGTGCCTGAGTCATGATCACGTATTGCCTAAAAAACAGGCAGGCGCCTTAATCCAAGACAGCGTGCCCGGCAAGCTTGTCGGCAAGAGCGCTTGCCCGATGGGGGGACCTGCTGGTAGAGGCGCCCCTCGAATGACCACACCTCCCCCCCCTTCACCATCGGTTCAGCCCTCCCCTGCCGCCCCCTCCGCCGCCGCCATCGTCGTGGCTGCGGGCAAGGGCCTGCGCGCGGGTGGCGCCGTGCCCAAGCAGTTCGCGATCTGGCATGGCAAGCCGCTGGTTCGCCACAGTGTCGAGGCGCTCGTCGCGGCGGGCATCGCCCCCATCGTCGTGGCGATCCCGGCCGGCTGGGAACAGACCGCCGCAGCCAGCCTGCAAGGCCTGCCCGACCTCGTGTTCATCCACGGCGGCGCCACGCGGCAGGAATCGGTCGCCCATGCGCTCGAAGCCCTGGCCGACAGCGCGCCCGCCCATGTCCTGATCCACGACGCCGCGCGCCCGGTGCTGCCCGCCGCCGTGATCGCGGGCCTGATCGCCGCGCTCGACACCGTGCCGGGCGCGATCCCCGTGCTGCCGGTGGTCGACAGCGTGGTGCGCGGCGCGCAGGGCCTGCGCGACCACATGGTTGCGCGCGAGGACCTCTACCGCGTGCAGACCCCGCAAGCGTTTCATTATGACGCGATCCTTGCCGCCCACCGCGCGTGGGGTAAACAGGTGGGGGAAGCACAAGACAACAAGCCCGCCGAAGCGGGAGACGACGCCCAAGTCGCCGCCGCCGCAGGCCTGGCCGTGGCCCTCGTTCCGGGCGACGAAGCCCTGCGCAAGGTGACTTTCGCCAGCGATCTGGAGACCGAGACAATGCCTGTTGCGCCCACCGCGCCCATCGCCCTTCCTCGAACCGGTATGGGCTTTGATGTCCATCGCCTTGAATCGGGGCAGGAACTCTGGCTCTGCGGGATCAAGATCGATCACACCATGGGCCTGTCGGGTCATTCCGACGCCGACGTTGCGATCCATGCCCTCGTCGATGCGATCCTGGGTGCCATCGCGGCGGGCGACATCGGCGACCACTTCCCGCCGTCCGACCCGCAGTGGAAGGGCGCCTCGTCCGACCGGTTCCTCGCCCATGCTGCCCACCTCGTCGACCAGAGCGGCCACCAGATCGCCCATGTCGACGTGACGATCATCTGCGAAGCGCCCAAGATCGGCCCGCACAAGGCCGCCATGCGCGCGCGCCTTGCCGAAATCCTCAAGCTTCCGCTCGACCGGGTGAGCGTCAAGGCCACCACCACCGAACGCCTCGGCCTGACCGGACGCGGCGAAGGCATCGCGGCCCAGGCCGTCGCCACGGTGATGCCGAAATGACCGTGCGCCGCGCCGCCCTCATCGCTGCCCTGGCCGCCATGGCCGGCGCGCAGACGGTACAGGCGGCGCCCGCACCCGGCCCCGCATCGAACAGGGCCCCCTGCCTCGACAACAGCGATGTCGAGGCCATCGTGACTTATGCCCTGCCCTCGGCCATGGGCAGCGCGATGAGCGCCTGCGCGCCCCACCTTTCGCCCCAGGGCTTCTTTGCCCGCGAAGGCCAGGGCCTGCTCACCCGCTATGCCGCCGCCAAGCCCGCCGCCTGGCCCCATGCCAAGGCCGCGCTGCTCAAGCTCGCGCAACAAGGCGGCACGGGCGCGAACGGCAAGATCGACCCCACGATCGCCAGCATGGCCCATCTGCCCGATACGGCGCTGCAACCCTTTGCCGACGGCATGGTCGGCCAACTGGTGAGCGAACGCCTCAAGCCCGACCAGTGCGGCGCGCTCGAAATGGCCACGCGCCTGCTCGCCCCGCTCCCGCCGGGCAATACCGCCGCTCTCGTCGGCTTCGTTTTACACCTGACCGCGCCGCGGCCGGGAACCACCGGTGCGCCGGTGGGTAAATCCGGGCTCCCTTTGTGCCCGACAGACCTGTGACAAGCGAAAGTCCCCTTATGGATTGCCTACTTCCCCAGGACATCGTGGCGCTGGCCCAGCGCGTGATCGACGAAAACCGTGACGCGGGGCGCACCGTCGCCCTTGCCGAAAGCTGCACCGGCGGCCTCGTCGCCGCCGCGCTGACCGAAATCGCGGGCTCGTCGAGCGTGGTCGACCGCGGCTTCGTGACCTATTCGAACGAGGCCAAGCACGAGCAACTGGGCGTCTCGCTCGACGTGATCGACGCTGTGGGCGCGGTCTCGGTCGCGGTGGCCTGGTCGATGGCGCAAGGCGCGCTGGCGCACTCGGGCGCCGATGTCGCCGTGGCGATCACCGGCATTGCCGGGCCCGATGGCGGCTCGGAGCAGAAGCCGGTGGGCACGGTCGTTTTCGCGCGGGCCGAACGCGGGCAGAACCCCGAAGACATCATGGCCGAAACCCGCCTGTTCGACGATTGCCACACCCGCAGCGCCGTGCGCCATGCCGCCACGCTCTGCGCGCTCGAACTGCTGCTTCCGCTCGCCGATACGCTGGTTCCGGCCGAGCCGACCGATGAGCTTCCCGAACCGGGCGAAGAAAACAACCTCGTCCCCTGACAGGAGCAACCTCCGGTCGTTGCCCCCGATCAGACGTGGGGCAACGACCGGAAACAGCCGACAGGATCAGGCCCCCCCAGAGTCAGGTCAGGGCCTCGTTCCCGTAAAGCCGCTCGGCCCGCGTCTCGAACGCGGCCACCATCTTGCGGAACGCGCGATCCAGATATTGCCCGGCGATCTTCTCGAACAGGGCATTGCGGAAGCTGAACTCGACCGTGAAGGCGATCGTGCAGCCTCCGTTGTCCGCGTCCTCGAAAACCCAGTTGTTCGACAGGCTCTTCATCGGCCCGTCGAGATAGTCGACCTCGATGCGCCCCGGATCACCATCACGGGGCGCATGCTTGTGCACGCGCGAGGTGAACTTTTCGCGCAGAGCGTTGAAGCCGACCATCATGTCGGCCACCATTTCGGTCTCGCTGTCCGACTTGATCCGCGTGGCCACGACCCAGGGCAGGAACTCCGGGTAGCGGCGCACATCGGCGACGAGATCGTACATCTGCCGGGCCGACCAGGCCAGGCTCCGTCTTTCGGCAATGCGGGGCATGGAATCAGGCCGCGCCGGTGCGAGCGGCAGCCTTGGCCAGCTGTGCCTCGCGCGCGGCCTTCATCTGGGCAAAATCCTCGCCCGCGTGATAGCTCGAACGCGTAAGCGGGCTCGACGCGACCTGAAGGAAGCCCTTGGCCCGCGCGATCGCGCCATAGGCATCGAAGGCCTTGGGCGTCACGAATTCCATGACCTTGGTGTGCTTGGGCGTGGGCTGGAGGTACTGGCCCATGGTCAGGAAGTCGATCTGCGCCGAGCGCATGTCGTCCATCACCTGATGCACTTCGAGACGTTCCTCGCCAAGGCCGAGCATGATGCCCGATTTCGTGAAGATCATCGGGTTCAGGCGCTTGACCTGTTCGAGCAGGCGCAGCGAGGCATAATAGCGCGCGCCGGGACGGATCGTGGGATAGAGACGCGGGACGGTCTCGAGATTGTGATTGTAGACGTCGGGCCCGGCTTCGACGATGGCGGCGACGGCGCGCTCCATCTTGTTGCGGAAATCGGGGGTCAGGATCTCGATGGTGGTCGAAGGGGTCTGCTCGCGCAGGGCCCTGATCACCTTGACGAACTGGCCTGCGCCGCCGTCGGGCAGGTCGTCGCGGTCGACCGAGGTGATCACGATGTGCTCAAGGCCCATCTGCGCCGCGGCCTCGCCCACATGGCCCGGCTCGGACGCATCGACCATGCGCGGCATGCCCGTCTTCACATTGCAGAACGCACAGGCGCGCGTGCACACGTCGCCCAGAATCATCACCGTGGCGTGCTTCTTGGTCCAGCATTCGCCGATATTGGGACAGGCCGCCTCTTCGCACACGGTATTGAGCTTGAGGTCGCGCATGAGCTGGCGCGTCTCGCCATAGCCTTTGCTGCCCGGCGCCTTCACGCGGATCCAGTCGGGCTTGCGGTTGCGCTCGGGTCGGGCCTGATCAACGGTCTCGACAGAAGCCTGGGCGATGGTGCGATTGCTGGCGGGTTCGGTCATGGGGGTGCAGATAGGCATAACTTCGAGCACTTGAAAGTGCCAATCGAACACGGCATGCCCGTTTGCCATGGCACAGCAGACTTCTCCCGAGCTGGAACAGCTCCTCGATGGTTATCGCCGCTTCCGCAGCGATGGCTGGACCCCCCACCACGACCGCTGGGAACGCCTTCGCGAGGGCCAGGAACCCAGGGTCATGATCATCGCCTGCTCCGACAGCCGCGTGGACCCCGCCCAGATCTTCGATACCGATCCGGGCGAGATGTTCGTCGTGCGCAACGTGGCCGCGATGGTCCCTCCGTTTGAAACCACGCCCGGCCACCACGGCGTTTCCGCCGCGCTCGAATATGCCGTCCAGGTCCTCAAGGTGAACGAAGTGATCGTCATGGGCCATGGCATGTGCGGCGGTTGCCGCGCGGCCTTGACCCAGGAACTGGCCGGTTGCGAGCCGGGCAACGGCGGCTTCGTGGCCGACTGGATCTCGATGCTCGATGAAGCGCGCGCGCCCGTGGTCGCCGCTCATGGCACCACCGGCCGCACCGCCGAGCGCGCGATGGAAATGGCCGGGGTCAAGGCCAGCCTTGCCAACTTGCGCACGTTCCCCTGCGTCAAGCACAAGGAAGCCAACGGCACGCTTCGCCTGCGCGGTGCCTTCTTCGCCATTTCCGATGGCGTGCTGCACCTGCTCGACGAAGAGACCGGCGAATTCGCCCCGGCGATCTGATCGCCGCTCGCTTCTGCGAATACAAAAAAAGGGCGGCTCTTGCGGGCCGCCCTTTTTCTCTACCGCAAGACCGGCCGCTTACTTCGCGGCGGTCCTGGTATCGGCATAGACCGTCCAGAGCTTGGCCAGCGGCGCGCGCACGCCGCCCACGGTCGCGAACGCGGCCTTGGCTTCGGCGGTCTTGCCTTCGTCGAGCAGGGCGATGCCCAAGCGCGTTTCGGTGCGGTCCTTGTCGGCCACGCCCTTCTTGAGCGCGGTCGTGTAGAGTTCCTCGGCCTTGGCCGCCTCGCCATAGGACAAGTAGGCGTCGCCCGCGATGGCGGCCAGCTTGCCATCGGCAGCGGCATTGGCATCGCGCTCGAGGCTGGTGAGCGAGGCCTTGTCGCCCGCCGCGATGCGGCCCTTGGCCTGGGCGATCGAGTCCGCCACGAACGGGTCAGTCGCCGAGATCGCGCCCGCAGCGATGCCCTGCTGGGCCACCTTGATCACTTCGGCCGGCTGGCGACGGGGGTCGGCGGCCTGGATATATTCGATGTATTCACGCGCGGTGTACTGCTTGTCGACACCCAGCGCGCCCGTGCGCAGGAACAGGCGGCCCAGATCGACCGATTCCTCCTTGCCGAACGTGCTGAATTCACGAACGAGCTGGCCGGCGCCCAGCCAGTTGAGCGGGGTCGGGTCGACCGAAACGGTCAGCGTCGCCCATTCGATGGCCTGCGGGCCGAGCTTGGCGTTGTAGGCGATCACCTGACCGCGCTTGTACCAGTTGACCGGCACGGTGCCATTGGCAGCCTTGCGCACGGCGATCGCAGCCTTGAGCGCGTCGAGGGCCTGGGCGGGCTGGTTCTGCTTGACGAACGAGTCGGCGAGGATTTCGGCGGCGTTGTCCTCGTTGTAGTTGGCGTCGACCGCCGCGCGCAGCGCCTTGGTCGCGGTCGCATAGTCGCCGTTCTGATAGGCCGTGGCGCCCAGGAAATACTGCACCATGCTCACACGGTCGGCGGGCATCTGGCCGCTGTCGGCCATGTGCTGGAGGCCCTTCTGCTGAAGCTTGGTGTCGCCCGTGGCGCCGCCCAGAACCTGCTGCCAGTTGCCCACGATCATGAAATCGAGCGGGGTCTTGGCCGCCGCCTCGACAGCAGCCAGACCCGGAACGAGGTTCTGCGCGGCAGCCTTGTACTCGGCGTCGGCAGCCTTGCCCTTGGTGGCCACCCAGGCGTTGAACTGCTGCTGATACGGCCCGGCAGCGGCCAGGAATTCCTTGGAATTGGCGCCAGCGGCCGGCTTGGCATCCTTGGCCATCGCCGGAACCGCCCCCAGGCTCATGCCAAGGCCCGAGGCCAGCGCCACGGCCATCGCCGCGCGGGCAATCGCGCCCTTACCCGAACTCCACACAGAACCGTGCATTGTCATGTCTCCTGTTCGACCCCCGGCGGGACGGACGAACGGGCTGATACGCAGGGACCAGCCATTGCGCATCGGTCATGCCCGATCCCCTGTTAACCCCCGCCGATCATTTCAGGTCGGCCTCTTAAAACCCGGTCGGCCCGTTTTTGGGCCTGACTGCCGCTTGATACGCACAATGACGCCCTTGGCAACTCTTGAAGAGAATAGGAACCTTGCCGTGAACCGCGATTGAATGACGTTCGCCCCACTCCTCAGGCCCCCGTCGCCTGTGCTCCACATGTGTGGAAAAGTGCCCCATCCTCCGCGCGAAGTCGCACCGTTTGCTGGCCTTTTGCGCACAAGAGGCCTAGGGCCTGTGGTTCTCTGGACGATATGACACAAAAGCCAGCACAGTGAGCCCTGCATAGTGAGCGACGACATCACCCCGATCGATCCTACCCCCGGCATTCCCGAAGCCGAATTCCAGCGGATCGACATCGTCGATGAAATGAAAACCAGCTACCTCGATTACGCGATGAGCGTGATCGTGGCCCGCGCGCTGCCCGACGTGCGCGACGGGTTGAAGCCGGTTCATCGTCGTATCCTGTGGACCAGCCACGAAAACGGCTTCACCTCGGGCAAGCCCTATCGCAAGTCGGCGCGTATCGTCGGCGACACCATGGGTAAATATCACCCCCATGGCGACGCGGCGATCTACGACGCGCTCGCGCGCATGACCCAGGACTGGTCGCTGCGCCTGCCGCTGATCGACGGCCAGGGCAACTTCGGCTCGATGGACCCCGATCCGCCGGCCTCGATGCGCTACACCGAAGCGCGCCTCGCCAAGGTCGCCGACAGCCTGCTCGCGGACATCGACAAGGACACCGTCGATTTCCAGCCCAACTACGACGGCGCCGAGCACGAACCGCAAGTTCTCCCCGCGCGCTTCCCCAACCTGCTGGTCAACGGCGCGGGCGGCATCGCGGTGGGCATGGCCACCAATATCCCGCCCCACAACCTGGGCGAAGTGATCGACGGGTGCCTGGCCTACATGGACAACCCGCTGATCTCGATCGATGAGCTGATCCAGATCATTCCGGGCCCCGATTTCCCCACTGCCCCGCTGATCATGGGCGCGAGCGGCGCGCGCAAGGCCTATACCGAAGGCCGCGGCTCGATCATGATGCGCTGCCGCCACGAGATCGAGGAAGGCCGGGGCCGCGACGCCAACCGCCGCTCGATCGTGCTCACCTCGATTCCCTTCCAGGTCGGCAAGTCGAACCTCGTCGAGAAGATCGCCGAAGCCGCCAAGGACAAGCGGATCGAGGGCATCTCGGACATCCGCGACGAATCCAACCGCGAGGGCGTGCGCGTCGTCGTCGACCTGAAGCGCGACGCCTCGCCCGAGGTCGTGCTCAACCAGCTCTGGCGCAACACCCCTGCCCAGTCCAATTTCCCGGCCAACATGCTCGCCATCCGTGGCGGGCGCCCGGAAATCCTCAACCTCAAGGACATCATCGAAAGCTTCGTGCGCTTCCGCGAGGAAGTGATCACGCGGCGCACCAAGTTCGAGCTGAACAAGGCGCGCGACCGCGCCCATATCCTGCTCGGCCTCGTGGTGGCGGTCACCAACCTCGATGAAGTCGTCAGGATCATCCGTGGCTCGGCCAACCCGGCGCTGGCTCGCGAGGCCCTGCTTGCCCGCGAATGGCCGATGGGTGAAATCGCCTCCTATATCCGCCTCGTCGAAGCGATCGAGGACGATGCCGTCGCCACCGAGGGCACCTATCGCCTCTCGGAAATCCAGGTCCGCGCGATCCTCGATCTGCGCCTCCACCGCCTGACCGCGCTGGGCCGCGACGAAATCGGCGACGAGCTGGAAAAGCTCGCCATCGCCATCGCCGAATACCTCTCGATCCTCGCCGACCGCCAGAAGCTCTATGCGGTCATGCGCGAGGAACTGGTCGAGGTGAAGGCGGCCTATGCCACCCCGCGCCTCTCGCAGATCGCCCCGGCCGCCGACGGCATCGACGACGAAGACCTGATCGAGCGCGAGGACATGGTCGTGACGATCACCCTCGACGGCTATATCAAGCGCACCCCGCTCTCGACCTTCCGCGCCCAGGCGCGCGGCGGCAAGGGCCGTTCGGGCATGGCCACCAAGGACGAGGATGCCGTGGGCACGATGTTCGTGGCCAGCACGCATACCCCGGTGCTGTTCTTCTCGACGGCGGGCAAGGTCTATCGCCTGAAAGTCTGGCGCCTTCCCGAAGGGGGCGCGGCCACCCGTGGCCGTCCGGTCGTCAACCTGCTGCCCGCGCTCGACCAGGGCGAAACCATCGCCGCCGTGCTTCCTTTGCCGGAAGACGAGGCCGAATGGGGCAAGCTCAACGTCATGTTCGCCACGGCCAAGGGCAACGTGCGCCGCAACGCGATGGACAGCTTTGCCAACATCCCCTCGAACGGCAAGTTCGCGATGAAGTTCGAGGACGAGACCGAAGACCGCCTGATCGGCGTGGCGCTGCTCTCCGAAGGCGACGACGTGCTGCTGGCAAGCCGCGCGGGCAAGGCCATCCGCTTCCCCGCCGACGACGTGCGCGAATTCCAGAGCCGCACCTCGACCGGCGTGCGCGGCATGGCGCTCAAGGACGGCGACGAGGTCATCTCGCTCTCGATCCTCCACCGCGCCGGGGTCAAGGATCAGGACGAACGCGAGGATTACCTCCGCTTCGCGCCGTGGAAGGCCGAAAAGGAAGGCGAACCGCAGATGTCCGCCGAGCGCTATCAGGAACTGGTGGGCAAGGAACAGTTCATCCTCACCGTCTGCGCCAACGGCTATGGCAAGATGTCGTCGGCCTATGAATATCGCCGCACGGGCCGTGGCGGTCAGGGCATCACCAATATCGACAACATCGGCCGCAACGGCCCGGTGGTGGCGAGCTTCCCGGCGACCCAGGCCGACCAGTTGATGCTGGTGACCGACCAGGCCAAGCTGATCCGCCTGCCGCTCGGCTCGCTGCGCGTGATCGGGCGTGGCTCGGCCGGCGTGCGCCTGTTCAACGTCTCGGGCGCCGAACAGGTAGTGAGCGCCGTGCGTCTGGCTGAACCGGACACCGATGGCGAAGAAGCCGAACTGGCCGGGATCGCACCGGAAGCAGCCGGCGAAACCGGTGACGAAGGCGGCGCGGAATGAGCGCCGCCATTCCGGCTGAAACCCTCGCCTACAAGGTGCTGACCGGCGAACAGCGTGCCGAACTCGAAAGCGGCACGTTCGGCGGCGCCCCGGTCGATCTGGCCGATGGCTATATCCACATGTCGACCGCCGATCAGGTGACCGCCACGGTGGACAAGCATTTCGCCGGGCAGGGCGACCTTCATGTCGCCACTGTCGATCTCACCGCCTTCGGCCCCAGCCTGAAGTGGGAAGTCTCGCGCGGCGGGGCGCTGTTCCCCCATCTCTACGTGCCGCTGCCGCTCGCCGCGGTGGTGGCGATGGAGCCGCTTTCGCGCCTGCCCGATGGCTCGGTCGCCCTTCCCCAGCCCGAGTAAGCGTTTCATGTCCCATCAGATCCACATCATCGGGGGCGGCATGGCCGGCTCCGAAGCGGCCTGGCAGCTCGCGCGCCGGGGTTTTCGCGTCCGCCTGTCGGAAATGCGCGGCAGCGGCGAAACCACCGCGGCCCATCAGGGCGACGGATTGGCCGAACTCGTCTGCTCGAACTCGTTCCGCTCGGACGACGATGAAAAGAACGCGGTCGGCCTGCTCCACCACGAGATGCGCCGCTGCGACAGCCTGATCATGGCCGCCGCCGACAAGGCGCGCGTGCCCGCAGGCTCGGCCCTCGCGGTCGACCGCGACGTGTTCTCCGCCGCCGTCGAGGCCGCACTGGCGCAGCTTCCCAATATCGAAGTCGTGCGCGAACGCGTCGACACCCTGCCGGGCGAAGGCATGGCCATCGTCGCCACCGGCCCGCTGACCGCCCCGGCCCTTGCCGGGTCCATCGGGCAGGCCACCGGCGCCGATGCGCTGGCCTTCTTCGATGCCATCGCGCCGATCGTCTATCGCGACTCCATCGACATGGACATCTGCTGGATGGCGAGCCGCTGGGACAAGGCCTCAGGCCCGGAAAGCACCGGCAAGGACTATATCAACTGCCCGATGGACAAGGACCAGTACCTTGCCTTCCACCAGGGCCTGATCGACGGCGAAAAGACCGAGTTCAAGGAATGGGAGGCCAATACCCCCTATTTCGATGGCTGCATGCCCATCGAGGTCATGGCCCAGCGCGGCGTCGAAACCTTGCGCTTCGGCCCGATGAAGCCGGTCGGCCTCGACAATCCGCGCACCGGGCGCTGGCCCTATGCGGTCGTCCAGCTTCGGCAGGACAACAAGCTGGGCACGCTGTGGAACATGGTCGGCTTCCAGACCAAGCTCAAGCATGCCGAGCAGGTCCGCCTGTTCCGCACGATCCCCGGCCTTGAAAACGCCGAATTCGCGCGGCTTGGCGGGCTTCACCGCAACACCTTCATCCATTCGCCCACGCTGCTCGACCGCCAGTTGCGCCTCAAGTCCTCGCCCAACATCCGCTTTGCCGGGCAGATCACCGGCTGCGAAGGCTATGTCGAAAGCGCCTCGATCGGCATGCTCGCCGGGCTCATGGCGGCCAGCGAACTGGCGGGCCGCGACTGGACGCCCCCGCCCGTCACCTCCGCGCTCGGCGCCCTGCTCAGCCACATCACCGGCGATGCCGAAGCCCAGACCTATCAGCCGATGAACGTGAACTTCGGCCTGTTCCCGCCGGTCGATCCCTCGGTCAAGAAAAAGAGCCGCAAGGAAGCCTATACCGCGCGCGGCAAGGCCGATTTTACCCCATGGCTGGAAACCCTTGCCCCTGATCTGCCAACAGCGCCCTGATCCTCCCTCAACGCAGGGCCCCGGATCGGGTCCGGGGCCCTGCGTCACGTCCTCACTTGCACCGGCAAACCGGCTTCTTCGCCGCCTTGGCCTTCGTCGCGGCATATTCGCCCCGTTCCAGCACCCCATCGCCGTTCGCATCGGCGGCCTTGAAGCGATTGCCGGTCGCCACGGCCCATTCCTCGAATGTCAGCAGGTTGTTGCCATCGACATCGAGCTTGCGGAAATCCTTGACGCGGGGCGCGAGCATCTCGTTGCGGGTGATCCGCCCGTCGCGATCCCTGTCGAGCCGGTCGAAGCGGCGCTGTTCGCGGGTCTGCTCGCTCGCATGGGGCAAGGCAGGCCCGGCCATGTCGCCCGGATCGGCACTGGGCAGCGCCTCGTCCGCCCCGTCATCGGGTGGCGCTTCTGCCGAAGGCCCGGCGATCACCGGCGCAGTGGCCTGAACCGCCGCCTGCCCCTGCCACCAGAACACGCCAGCGGCCACCAGCAGCAAAGCCCCCAGCCCGCCAAGCAAGATCCTGCTCATCCCGCGCCACTCCCATAACGCCCGCCATGATGGTAGGCGCATGAGAGCCGCGAAAAAGAGGCAACCCCTGCCGAATTGGCAGGACCGATCAGAAAAGGGAGATCAGCGGCCCAGCAGGCCGAGGCGCAAGGCGGTCAGGAAGCGCAGGAACGGCGAACCGCCCTCGCCGCGCAGCGCCAGCCCGCGCAAGAGCACCAGAGGCCGCATCGCGCGCGGCAAACGCGGCGCCGAACCGGGCGCAGGCTCCAGCCCCGTCCATTCGCGCGCCGCCCGCTCGACAGCGCCCCCCCCGGCTCCGCCGGAAAAGCGCGCGAGCGCGGCCATGATCCCGACCCGCGCGACATCACGCTCAGCCGGGCCTTTCTCGCCCACATGAAGGGCTTCGATCCCGTCAACGAGCGCGACCAGCGCCGCCCGTTCGGGATTCCACGGGCCCAGCGCGGCGAGCAGAGGCTCGCCCTTGGGCCATTTGGCGCTGTCCTCGCCCAGGCGGTCACGCCACCAGGCGAGGCGCAGTTGCACCATGATCGGATCGCGCCCGTCGCGCGCGGTATCGGCCAGGCGCTGTTCAAGCGCGAAATACCCGATCCACAGCGGACGGGTTGCGGCAGGGGCATAACTTGCCGCCAGCCTTTCGAGCGGCGGCAAGGTATCAATCAGATCATGCATATCAAGAACGTCTCCAACCGCTTAGCGGTAGCAGACCTTCTTGACCGCCGCCACGATCTTGCCCGCGTCGATCAACGCGGCCTTTTCGAGGTTGGCGGCATAGGGCATCGGCACGTCCTCGTTGCACACGCGCAGAACCGGCGCGTCGAGGTTGTCGAAACCTTCTTCCATCGCGATGGCGATGATTTCCGAGGCGACCGAGCAGACCGGGAAGCCTTCCTCGGCCACGACCATGCGGTTGGTCTTGGCGAGGCTGGCCAGCACGGTGTCCTTGTCGAGCGGGCGCAGCGTGCGCAGGTCGATCACTTCGGCCTCGATGCCTTCGGCGGCGAGCTTTTCAGCCGCTTCGAGCGCAAAGCCGACGCCGATCGAGTACGACACGATCGTCACGTCCTTGCCCTCGCGCACCACGCGCGCCTTGCCGATCGGCAGGACGAAGTCGTCGAGCGCGGGCACGTCGAACGTGCGGCCATAGACGAGTTCGTTTTCGAGGAAGACCACCGGGTCAGGGCTGCGGATGGCGGCCTTGAGCAGGCCCTTGGCGTCCGCCGCGTCATAAGGCGCGATGACGATGAGGCCCGGCACGGCGGCGTACCACGGGCCATAGTTCTGGCTGTGCTGCGCGCCCACGCGCGCCGCCGCCCCGTTGGGGCCACGGAACACGATCGGGCACCGCATCTGGCCGCCCGACATGTAGTTGGTCTTGGCCGCCGAGTTGATGATGTGGTCGATCGCCTGCATGGCGAAGTTGAACGTCATGAACTCGATCACGGGCTTGAGGCCACCCATGGCCGCGCCCGCGCCGATCCCGGCAAAGCCATATTCGGTGATCGGGGTATCGATCACGCGGCGGGCGCCGAATTCGTCGAGCAGGCCCTGGGTCACCTTGTAGGCACCCTGATACTCGGCGACTTCCTCGCCCATCACGAAGACGGCGTCGTCGGCGCGCATTTCCTCGGCCATGGCGTCGCGCAGGGCGTCGCGCACGGTCGTCGGCACCATCGTCGTGCCGGCCGGGATTTCCGGGTCGGCAGCAGGCTTGGTGCTGGTCTTGGGCGCGATGGCCGCTGCGGCCTTGGCCTTGTGGTCAGTACCGTGGTCGGTTTCTTCGGCTGCCGGGGCAGGAGCAGGCGCCGCAGCGGGCGTTGCCGCCGGTTCGTCCTCGCCCTGAAGCGTGGCGATCACCGTGCCCACCTTCACGCCTTCGGTCCCGGCCGGGATCAGCAGTTCGCCCACGGTCCCTTCGTCGACCGCCTCGAATTCCATCGTGGCCTTGTCGGTCTCGATCTCGGCGAGAATGTCGCCCGACTTCACTTCGTCGCCCGGCTTGACCAGCCACTTGGCGAGCGTGCCCTCTTCCATCGTCGGCGAGAGGGCCGGCATCTTCAGTTCAATTGCCATCTCAGTAGGTCCCCACCAGCACGTCGGTATAAAGCTCTGCCATGTCCGGCTCGGGCGAGCTTTCGGCAAAGTCGGCGGCCTGGGCCACCTGCTGGCGAATCTGCTTGTCGATGTCCTTGATCGCGTCCTCGGTCACCCCGCGCTTGAGCAGTTCCTGCTTGGCGGCCTCGATCGGATCGTGCTTCTCGCGCATTTCCTGCACTTCCTCGCGGCTGCGATACTTGGCAGGGTCGGACATCGAGTGCCCGCGATAGCGATAGGTGTTGAGTTCGAGCAGGACCGGGCCATTGCCCGCGCGCACGAATTCGAGCGCAACTTCGGCGCCCTGGCGCACTTCGAGCACATCCATGCCGTTGACCGGAATGCCCGGAATGCGGAAGGCCGTGCCACGACGATAGAAATGCGTCTCGGCCGAACCGCGCTTGACCGCCGTGCCCATGGCGTAGCCGTTGTTTTCGACCACGAACACGATCGGCAGCTTCCACAGCGCGGCCATGTTGAAGGTTTCGTAGACCTGCCCCTGGTTGGCCGCGCCATCGCCGAAGTAGGCCATGCACACGCCGCCATCGTTGCGATACTTGTGCGCGAAGGCAAGGCCCGCGCCCAGCGGCACTTGCGCGCCAACGATGCCGTGCCCGCCATAGAACTTGTGGTCGGTCGAGAACATGTGCATCGAACCGCCCTTGCCGTGCGAGATACCCGCACCGCGACCGGTCAGTTCGGCCATGATCACCTTGGGATCGATACCATAGGCCAGCATGTGGCCATGGTCGCGATAGCCGGTGATCACGCTGTCGTGGCCCTCGTTGAGCGCCGACTGGAGACCCACCGCGACCGCTTCCTGGCCGATGTAGAGGTGGCAGAAGCCGCCGATCAGGCCCAGACCATAAAGCTGGCCGGCCTTTTCCTCGAAGCGGCGGATCAGGACCATCTGCTCGTAGAACTTGAGCAGCTCGGCGTCGGAAGCCTCGTAGCGGGTGTTGTTCGCGTGGCGCTGCTGAAGGCTGCGCAGGGCGAACGTCGCTTCATCCTCGACCGGGCTGTCGGATGCGGCCGACGCGTCGGGCGTTGCAGCCGGCGTCGGGGCCGCTTGCGCAGCGGGGGCCTGGGGAGCGGAAGATTGCGGAGTGGCGGCGCGCGGCCTGGCGGACTTGGCCAAGTCTCAATATCCTTATTCTGGCAGCCTCAAAATCCTGCGAATTCGCAGGACCGCGCTTGTCTTGAACCACTCTCACGCATTGCGCAACGCCCCCCACGGGCGGTTTTCCGCCGAACGATCACGTTCGATAACGACAGCGCCCTTGTTATACTAGTATAACGAAAATGCTGGTCGGAAAGACCCTTGTTCGCACTTGCGCAAGCCCGGAGCGGCAAGCTGGGAGAGAGCCCGGACAAAGAAGCCGGCTACCGCCAAAATCACGGCACGCCCACCGCTTCGCAAGTGCAGCATGAGGCAGGGCCCATTGCGCAGACGCACCCTGCGCGCGCGGCAATCGCATGAACGAAGAAATATTTTGCGAAAGCGCCGCCGGGCACCCCGAAAGCGCCATGCCCGTGCGCACGCGGCCAGCAGGCCCAACGAGCGGACCAGACAAAGCGCCCCGACCAGACGACAGGACGATACAGCGTTGATGGAGAGAAGATTGGCCTCTGGCCCAAAGGGCGGTGGCGCACCCGGAACGATTCGAACGTCCGACCCTCAGATTCGTAGTCTGATGCTCTATCCAGCTGAGCTACGGGTGCATACCGATGTGATCCGCCCTGCGCGCGCCCCAAAAGGCAAACGCGAAGGATGACATGTGGCGCACCCGGAACGATTCGAACGTCCGACCCTCAGATTCGTAGTCTGATGCTCTATCCAGCTGAGCTACGGGTGCCTGCCAATGTCATCGCCCAAAACCTGCGAACAGGCCCTGAGCTGCTTCCCCTGCCCCACCCCTGGAAGGATGGCGCACCCGGAACGATTCGAACGTCCGACCCTCAGATTCGTAGTCTGATGCTCTATCCAGCTGAGCTACGGGTGCCGGGGAGCCGCGCCTCTATGTCAGACTGGCGGGGTTGGCAAGCGCCTTGTTCAGGCCAAAAGCATTTTTTGGAAAGTTATGCACAGCGCAATGTCGAGAGGGGGCATTTTGGCGGAAATCGCCCATTCCTTCATGTCTGCCAGAGCCACCCATTCGAGCGCGGCCCCATCCTCAACCCCTTCCATGGCAACGGGAATACCCTGCCAGCGACGGCACAGATAAAGCATGAGCACGAGGGCCCGCTGCCCTGTCCCCGGCCCTCCCCCCTGCCGCACATCGTCCACGGCAAAGGTCATCGGCACGAGATCGGCCTGATCGACCACGATGCCCAGTTCCTCGCCCAGTTCGCGCGCCAGCGCGGCAGCCGGGCTCTCCCCGTCCTCGACCTTGCCGCCGGGAAATTCCCACAACCCGCCATGATGCTTGGCCCTGGGGCGCCTTTGCAGCAGCACACGGGCCAGAGGTCCTTCTCCCTCGACCAGAGCCCCCGCCACCACCAGAAGCGGCCCCACAGGCCCCTGAGCGCCCGCAGCAGGGGTCGCAGGCTGATCGGCAGGCAAGATTGACGACATCGATTAACAGGCTCCCTGACAGGCTTGCGCAAGGCCGCGCAGGCCATGGCTACACTTTCTTAGCTGCGTTTGCGCTAGAGGCATCGGACAAGGTGGTGACGGGGCAAGCAAATGATTCAATTCCTGCGCAAGGTGATGCGCGACAACAATGCCGTGACCCTCGTCGAGTACGGGCTGCTGGTCGGCCTCCTGGGCCTCGCGATGGTCTTTGGGCTGACCGCATTTACCAATCAGCTCTACGTTCTCTTCCAGGTCGTCAAAAACGCTACGCACAATCCCTGAGGGGCGACTTAGACCGATATTCGGCTTTCCTGCGTAGTTCTCTGCCTGTCCGAGGAAATCCATTGGCGTCGGCCATTGGCGTTCCGGTCCGGGTCAGAAGCTCTCGCCAGGAGATTACGACATGAATTTCATCCGCCGCCTCTCTCGCCGCCTTTCGCAAAGCGAACTCGTCCGGAACGAAGAAGGCGCCACCGCCATCGAGTATGGCCTGATTGCCGCGCTCATCGCCGTTGCCGCCATCACCGCGATGGGCGCCCTGGGCAACTCGATCTCGAACACCTTCAACCTGGTGTCGAACGACATGGACAACGCCCAGGATGGCCACCTCTAAGAGCCCGACCCAAAAGTCTTTCGGGTCGGTTTGGCGGGTCTTTTGTGCCACCACGGCGTCGGCTGTTCGCCACGATGCCTCTAGCATCGCTGGGCTCTCAGCCTTCTTGTGGTGACCCAAAATCCCTCGCCAAACCTCCGCCGCCCGACTTTTGGGTCGGGCTCTAAAGCGTTTTCAAGCCGGGTGGAATCACCCGGCGTTTCGGAAAACGCGGCAAAACAAAGACCTTGAGCGGTTGAACCGATACAATCGGATCAACCGCTCCGATCGGGAGCAGCCCCGGACCGGCCTGAAGCCCGGACACGAAAAGGGCCGCCGGACGTCAGACACGTCCAGCGGCCCTTTTTTCGGTCCCGAAGGTCCGGTATCAGGCCCCGATGCGCAGGAACCGTTCGGCGCGCAGGGCGCGCAGGGAATCAGGCGTCTTGCCCGCCAGATGATCGAGTTCCTCGCCAATGGCCGTGGCCAGCGACGCACAGGTCGCGACCGGATCGCGATGGGCCCCGCCCACCGGCTCGGCCACGATGCGGTCGATCACGCCAAGGCCCAGCAGGTCCTGCGCGGTCACCTTCATCGCTTCGGCGGCATCGGGGGCCTTGGCCGCCGTACGCCACAGGATCGACGCGCAGCCTTCGGGCGAGATCACCGAATAGACCGCATGTTCGAGCATCAGCACGCGCTCGGCGCTCGCCAGCGCCACCGCGCCGCCCGAGCCGCCCTCGCCCACGATCGTGGCGACCATCGGCACGCCCAGTTCGAGGCAGGCCTGCGTCGAGCGGGCAATCGCCTCGGCCTGGCCGCGTTCTTCGGCTTCCACGCCCGGAAACGCGCCCGAAGTATCGACCAGCGTGACCACCGGCAGCCCGAATCGGCTGGCCATTTCCATCAGGCGCACCGCCTTGCGGTAGCCTTCGGGCTTGCCCATGCCGAAATTGTGCTTGATCCGGCTCTGCGTGTCGTGGCCCTTTTCGTGGCCGATCAGCATGACCCGGCGGTCCCCAAGGCGCGCAAAGCCCCCGATGATGGCCTGGTCCTCGCCATAGAGACGGTCCCCGCCCAGCGGCATGAAGCCGGTGAACATGTTGGCCACATAGTCGCGGAAATGCGGGCGCGCGGGGTGGCGCGCCACTTGCGTCTTCTGCCAGGGCGAGAGCGCACGATAGGTGCTGGCCAGAAGTTCAGCCGACTTGTTTTCCAGGCGGCGGATCTCGGCGGCGATGTCCAGTTCGCCACTGGCAGCAGCCGTTTCGCGCAGTTCGGCGATACGGGCTTCGAGAGCGGCGACGGGCTTTTCGAATTCGAGGTACGAAATCATGGCGGCTTCGCTAGGGGCAGCTTCGCGTTTGGTCAATGGCCCCGCATGGAATGACCGTTTTGGGGATCGCCTTCGGGGGCGGCTTCCGGGGCGCCTTCGGGGTCGTTTTGCCGGGCACTCTGGCAATCGCTCAGGGGATGCCGGGCATTGACCAGTTCGACGAGCCGCGCGGAATCGACGTGGGTGTAGATTTCGGTGGTCGCGATGTCGGCATGGCCCAGCAGTGTCTGCAACACGCGCAAGTCCGCCCCGCCTTCGAGCAGATGCGTGGCAAAGGCATGGCGCAGGACATGCGGACTGACCTTTTCGGGGTCGATCCCGGCCTTTACCGCCAGTTCGCGGACCAGCTGGAACAGCCGCACCCGGCTCAGATGCCCCCCGCGCGGCGAGGGGAACAGGAAGCGCGAGCCCCCGCCCTTCCCGCCCGCATTGCCTCCCCCCCCATTGCTTCCACCGGGACGAACCGCCAGCCAGCCCCGCAAGGCCGCCAGCGCGCGGGTCGAGACCGGCACCAGCCGCTGCTGTCCCCCCTTGCCCGTCACCGCCAGAAACGGCACGTCGCGCGGCAGCGCCGCAAGCGGCAGTCCCACCAGTTCGCTCGCCCGCAGGCCCGAACCATAGAGCAGCTCGACCAGCGCGAGTAGGCGCAGGCCCTCGGGCGTCCCGCCTGCGGCCTCGGCCTCGGCGGTGTCGAGAAACCGGTCGATCTCTTCATGGGTCAGCAGGCGTGGCAAAGGGCGCCGCGCGCGCGGACGGGCCAGCGTTGCCGCCGGGTTGTCCTCGCGCAGGCCCTCTTCCTGGGCAAAGGCCATGAACTGCCGCAAGGCCGAAAGCCGCCGTGCCACCGAGGAGGCAGCCAGATCGATCCACGCCTCGCCCAGCCCGGCAAGGTCGTCCTCGTCGGCGGCCAGAAGATCGCCGACCACAGCCTCTGCCGCCGCCAGATCGCGGGCATAGGCCGCCAGCGTGTTGGCCGCCGCCCCGCGCTCGGCCGCCATCATTTCCAGAAAAGCGGCAACCGGGCGCGAAGACCCTGCAAAAGCGGCGGATGCACCCGCCTGCCGTGCCCCATCCTGCGCCGTTTCGTCCTGCCGCCCGGCCAGCTTGCCGCTCACACCCGCGCCACGGCTTCGGCGGCGATCATCCGCGCCTCGCCCTCAAGCCCCACCCGGCGCAGCGCCGAAACGATGTGGTAGAGGTGGACTGCGGTCATCTTGTCCCAGCTGGCCGCCTGCATGCCGAACCCGGCGAGCAGCGCGACAAGCGCGGGGTTGTCCGAAGCGGCGGCATCGTCGATCGCACGGGTCCAGCGCGTCTCGCGCGCGAGGTTGAGCTTGAGCTTGCCCGCAAAGGCCTGCCCCGTCGCATCGTCGACACGGCCCAGGCCCATCAGGCCTGCCAGCAGGAACTGCGAGCGCAAGGCCCCGCTGCTGTCATCCTCGCTCTGGAAACTGTCGAGCACTTCGCCATTGATCACCGCGCTCTTGACCGGAGCGGCCAGCGCGACAAGGCCCCAGGCCCCGCTTCCGGCAGGCACCACCGCGCCCCAGCGCGCGGCATTGGCATCGAGCCCGGCGGTCAGCATCGAGGCGATCAGCGTGCGCGCATCGCCCGCCATGTCCTGGCTGGGCACCATCCGCGCGGCGGCATAGGCCGTGAGCACGAGACGCGAATAGGCCTTCTCGGGGTCGTCGGGCGAGCCCCACAGCGCCTTGATCGCGGCCAGACGGTCCCCGGCATCTGTCGCCACATAGGCCGTGCGCAACTGCGCGGCGAGCGGGCCCCAGGTCTTGTCCTGAACCGCCCCGTCCGCCGCATCGATGGCGGCAACCTGGCTGTAGAGATCGACCATGGCCGCGCTCGACAGGATGCCGCGCCCCCCGGCCACGTCGGCTGCGGCGCAGCGCGTGGCCAAGGGCAGCATCGGCGCGCGCACCGCCAGAACCGCATAATCGGCCCAGGCCTTCTCGCGCAGGTCTTGCGGCGGCTCGATCCCGGTCGCGAAGGCAAGGCCGGTGTTCCACGGCGTCAACCCGTCGACATCCTTCCAGTCTATCGTCACCGCGCGCCGGGTGGCGGTCGCCGCCCCGGCAAACTTCTCGGCCAGCAGAACATCGATCCGCGCGCCCCCGCCCCGCCGGATCAGGCGGTCGAGCTGGGCCATCGCGGGCGGCCCGTCGCCGGTATAGGCCGAGCAGATCGCACGGGCGAGATCCCAGTTCCAGCCCGGACGCCCCGAAGCGGTCAGCGCCGTCACCGGGCACAGCCCGATCGGATCGGCCGTGGCCATGAAGCTGCCCATGGCCGCATCTTCGAGGCCGGGGGTGAAGAACCCGCTGTCGACCGACTGCACCATGGCGCGCGCGGCATCGGCCTCGCCCATGCGCAACAGCAGCCCGGCGCGCAGCGCGGCCCAGTCGGCCCCGTTCATGCCCACCGGCGTATCGAGGCGGCTGGCCAGCGCGCGCCGCACCAGAATGTGCCCCCAGCGCGAAACCAGCGGCCCGTTCATCTGCGCGAGCAACGGCTCGACGAAAGCACCGTTGAGGTAATGCGTCGACGTGGCCGGAAAACCGCCATCGACCTGATCGATCACCCCCACCCGCGCAAGGCTGCGCTGGGCACGCGGGGGAATGTCCTCTTTGGGCCGGGCCCTGGCGATCAGCGCATCGAGCGTGTTCGGGTCGATCGAATCGAGCGGATCGACCGGCCCGCGCGGGGCCGCCGTGCCTGCCACGTCGACACTTTCATCGAGCGGCAGGGGCTGGATCACCGGGGCAGCCGCCGGGGCAGGCACCGATGCGGCAGGGGCCTGCACTGCGGCGGCTCGCGCAGCAGCCGGGGCCGCCGCCGGATGGGGGGTGGGCCGGGGCGCAGGGCGCGCAGGCCGCGTCGCCGCGCTCGTCCCCGGCTTCTCGAAACCGGGTGGCAACAGCGATTCCTGCGCCAGCAAAGCCCCGGTCATCCCGCCAAGGCCGACACAGCCGAGCAAGGCATGGCGCCAGAGCGGCGAGCGCAACAGACGCGGCTTCATGCGTGCGCTCCCGGCCCGGCAACAGGCCCGGACTTCTGCGCCGGAACCGGACTGGCCGGAGCCACGGCGGGCATTGCCACGGGAACCTCGTGCCAGCTTTCCGGCCGGGGGCCGCCCATCGACCAGGCCAGCACCACAAGCCCCACCACACCGGCCGCCACAAGGCCGGCCATCACCGCCAGCCCGAAGGCCCGGCGCCGGCCACGCGGCGCGAACGCCCCTGATCCGGCAGTGGAGGGGCCAGAAGTGGGGCGGGAAAGGGTCGAACTCTGCTTGATCACGATGCCTCACTGCCTGCACGCTTGCGCTTGGCCCTAGCGCAAGTATAGGCGGCGCGGCAATGGACCACGAAAGCTCTCTCCTGACCTCGGCGGAAATCGCCCGGATCGCCCGCCGCATCGACCGGCCCGTGGTATTGGTCGGCATGATGGGCGTGGGCAAGACGACCGTAGGCCGCAAGCTGGCCGCGATGCTCGACGTGCCCTTCGTCGATGCCGACGAGGAAATCGAACGCGCCGCACAGATGCCGATCCCGGAAATCTTCGCCGCCTATGGCGAACCCCATTTCCGCAGCGGCGAACGCCGGGTCATCGCCCGCCTGCTGGGCCATGAAAATCCCGATGCGCCGCGCAAGCGCAAGGTTCTGGCTACCGGCGGGGGCGCCTTCGTCGATCCCGACACCCGCGCGCTGATCCTCGACAAGGCGATTTCGGTCTGGCTCGACAGCGACATCGACACCCTCGTCGAACGCGTGGGCCGCAAGGACAACCGCCCCCTCCTGCGCGGCGGCAACCCGCGTGAGATCCTCACGCGCCTGCGCGAGGAACGCCGCCCGTTCTACCAGCAGGCCGCCATCCACATCACCAGCGGCAACCAGCCCCACACGGTGACCGCAGGCCGCATCCTGAAAGCGATTGACGCATGGCTGTAATTCCCGTCGCCATTGCCGGCGCCCCCTATGACGTGGTGATCGAGCCGGGCGTGCTGGCCCGTGCGGGCGCCCATTGCCGCCCCTTCGTGCGCAAGGCCAGCGTGCCGGTGGTCACCGACGAACACGTTGCCGCCGCCTGGCGCGAGACGGTCACCGCCGGGCTGGCGCAGGCGGGAATCGCAAGCGAATGGCTCGTGCTGCCCGCCGGCGAAGGCACCAAGAGCTGGGAGAGCCTCGCGCGCGTCGTCGATTTCCTGCTGGGTCAGGAAGTCGAGCGCAAGGACAACGTGATCGCGCTGGGTGGCGGGGTGATCGGCGACCTCACCGGGTTTGCCGCCTCGATGGTCAAGCGCGGCTGCGGCTTCATCCAGATGCCCACCACGCTCCTCGCCCAGGTCGATTCCAGCGTGGGCGGCAAGACCGCGATCAACACGCCCATGGGCAAGAACCTGGTCGGTGCATTCCACCAGCCCAGCCTCGTGCTGGCCGATCCTTCCAGCCTCGACACGCTGCCCTTGCGCGATGTGCGCGCGGGCTATGCCGAAGTGGTCAAGTATGGCCTGATCGACGACCCCGCCTTCTTCGAATGGTGCGAGGCCAACGCGCAAAGCCTGCTGGCGGGCGACCCTGCCGCGCGCGAGACCGCGATTGCCCGCTCCGTCGCGGCCAAGGCGCGGATCGTGGCGCAGGACGAGAAGGAAACCACCGGCACGCGCGCGCTGCTCAACCTCGGGCACACGTTCGGCCATGCGCTGGAAGCCGAAACCGGCTTTGGCGCGCGCCTGCTCCATGGCGAGGGCGTGGCACTGGGCATGGTGCTGGCCGCGCGCTATTCGGCGCGTCTGGGCCTGATGAGCGGGCAGGACGCAGGGCGCATCAGTGCCCATATCGGCGCGGTGGGCCTGCCCGCCTCGCTCAAGGCGCTGGGCCTTTCGTGCGACGGCGAGCGCCTCAAGAACCACATGCTCCACGACAAGAAGATGGACGCGGGCACCCTGCCCTTCCTGCTCATGCGCGGGATCGGCCAGACGTTCCTGGCCAGGGATGTCGACCTGGCCGACATCGCCGCCTTCCTCGACAGCGAACTGGCCGCCTGAGCCTAGACGCGGTGCCCCGGAACAGATCCGGGGCGCCGCGCAAAGCCATCCTAGAACAACCGCGTCCCGTCGGGCACGGGCCGCTCGGGCATGGCCAGAACCACGCGGTCCTGCGCATCGGCAAACCCGAGCGTCAAGACCTCGGACATCGCCTTGCCCACCTGTCGGGGCGGGAAATTGACGACCGCGGCAATCTGCCGCCCGACGAGCCCCGCCGGGTCATAGAGCGCGGCCACTTGCGCGCAGCTCTTCTTCTGGCCGATCCCCGGCCCGAAATCGATCAGCAGCCGGATCGAAGGCTTGCGCGCGCCGACCAGTTCCTCGGCGGTGATCACCGTGCCGATGCGAATGTCGACCTTGAGGAAATCATCGAAACCGATGGTGTCCTGAGCGGGGGCGGCGGGGTCGTGAACAAGATGCATGCCCCATCATGCGCTGCCCTTTCCGCCCGGGCAAGCCCTGGCGGAAAGGGGCCCCTCCGATCAGTCGCGATGCGCCTGCGCAAAGGCTGCCGCCGCGCCAAACAGGCCCGGCTGGGGATGGGTGATCAGCTTGACCGGCATCTGGGCCATGATCTGCTCGAACCGCCCCTTGGCGCGAAACCGTTCGGCAAAGCCCGAGCGCACGAGCGTATCCTTGATGCGCAGGCCCAGCCCGCCGGCCATGACCACCCCGCAGGCGCCATGGGCCAGCGCCAGATCGCCCGCCACGCTGCCCAGCGACAGGCAGAAGCGGTCGATGGCCGCCGCGGCAAGGCCATCCTCGCCATTGGTGCCCAGCGTCCAGATCGCCTTGTCATCGCGCGGAATGAACGGCGCGCCCTCGATGGCGGCCAGCGTCTCGTAGATGTCGACGATGCCCGGCCCGGCCACCACACGCTCGACCGAAACCCGGCGATGGCGCTTGCGCAGGCGGGAAAGGATCGCATCCTCGATCCCGTCGAGCGGCGCATAGTCGACATGCCCGCCCTCGGTCGGCTGGACCTGATAGCCCGCGCCATGGCGCCAGAGCTGGGCCACCCCCAGCCCGGTGCCCGGCCCGACGATGCTGAGCACGCCCTCGTCGGGCAGCGGCGTATCGGGGCCCGACAGGTGCAGGAAATGCTCAGGGCCTGCCTGCGCCACGGCATGGGCGACAGCGGCAAAATCGTTGACGACGACATATTCGTCGCATCCCAGCCGCTCGGGGATCAGCGCGGGGCGAATGATCCACGGGTTGTTGGTGAACTTGATCACCTCGCCCCCCACGGGCCCGGCCACCGCGATGGCACAGGACGTGGGCAGGCTTCCCCCGTTCTGGCGGCGAAATTCCTGCCAGGCGAGTTGCAGGCTGGCATGCTCGGCGGTCTTGAGCGTGACCGCCTCGCCCAGATGCACGACGCGCCCGCCCGCCACTTCGGCAAGGGCAAAACGCGCGTGGGTTCCGCCGATGTCGACGGTAACGAGTTCCATCAATCTCTCTCCCAAATCGTGCCGCAGGGGGTCAAAGCCCGGCAGCAGCCAGCATGGCCGAGCCGCCGCGTTCGGCAGGGTCGGAATGGTGGCGCATCAGCGCGAAAAGCTCGCGCCCGACGCCCATCGCCTCGACCGGGGCCGGGGCGTCCTCGCGCGCGGCCCATTCGGCCTCGCTCACCAGCACTTCAAGCTGTCCGCTCTGCGCGCAGACGCGCACCACGTCGCCATCGCGCAGACGGGCGAGCGGGCCGCCCTTGCGCGCCTCGGGCGAGACGTGGATGGCCGCAGGCACTTTGCCCGAAGCGCCCGACATGCGCCCGTCGGTCACCAGCGCAACGCGGAAGCCGCGATCCTGAAGCACGCCGAGCGGCGGGGTCAGCTTGTGGAGTTCGGGCATGCCGTTGGCCGCCGGGCCCTGGAAGCGGACGACGACGACGACATCCTTCTCCAGTTCGCCCGCCTTGAAGGCCTTGAGCACATCGTTCTGGTCGTCGAACACGCGCGCGGGCGCCTCGATCGTCCAGCGCGAGGGATCGACCGCGCTCACCTTGATCGTCCCGCGACCAAGATTGCCCTGAAGCAGGCGCAGGCCCCCTTCAGGCTGGAACGGCGCGGTGACCGGGCGCAACATGCTTTCGTCGACGCTGGTCGTCGGCGCCGGGTTCCAGGTCAGCGTGTCGCCATCCATCACCGGCTCCTGCGCGCCCTGCGCCAGCGAGGTGCCATAGACGGTCATGATGTCGCCATGGGCCAGGCCATTGTCGAGCAGTTCGCGGATCACATAGGGCATGCCGCCCGCCGCGTGGAAATAGTTCACGTCGCCCGCGCCATTGGGATAGACACTGGCGATCAGCGGCACCACGCGCGAAAGCTCGTCCATGTCGTCCCAGTCGATCTGGACGCCCGCCGCACGGGCCATGGCCGGAATGTGGATCACATGGTTGGTCGAACCGCCCGTGGCGAGCAGGCCGACGACCGCATTGATGATCGCCTTTTCATCGACGCAATGGCCCAGCGGGCGATAATCGTCGCCATCCCAGCCGATCTGCGCCACGCGATGCACGGCCGCGCGGGTCAGTTCCTGACGCAGCTTCGTGCCGGGCAGGACGAAGCTGGAGCCGGGCATGTGCAGCCCCATCATCTCCATCATCATCTGGTTCGAATTGGCCGTGCCATAGAACGTGCAGGTGCCCGGCCCATGATAGCTGGCGCTCTCGGATTCGAGCAGTTCCTCGCGGCCCACCTTGCCTTCGGCATAGAGCTGGCGGATGCGCACCTTTTCCTTGTTGGCAAGGCCGGTGGGCATCGGGCCCGAGGGGACGAGGATCGTGGGCAGGTGGCCAAAGCGCAGGCCCCCGATGATCAGGCCGGGCACGATCTTGTCGCAGATGCCCAGGAACAGCGCGGCCTCGAACATCCCGTGCGACAGGCCAACGGCGGTGCTCATCGCGATGGTGTCGCGGCTGAACAGCGACAGCTCCATCGAATCCTGCCCTTGCGTGACCCCGTCGCACATCGCCGGAACCCCGCCCGCCACTTGCGCGGTGGCGCCCACTTCGCGGGCGAAGAGCTTGATCTGCTCGGGATAGCGGCCATAGGGCTGGTGCGCGGAAAGCATGTCGTTGTAGGCGGTGACGATGCCGATGTTGAGGGCCTTGCCCCCGCGCAGCGCGGCCTTGTCCTCGCCCGAGGCGGCAAAGCCGTGGGCCAGATTGCCGCACGAGAGCGTGGGCCGGTTGACCCCGGCCTCGCGGGCGCGGTCGATCAGGGCGAGATAGGCCGCGCGGGTGTCGCGGCTGCGCGCAACGATACGGTCGGTGACCTTGGCGAGAGTGGGATGAAGGGCCATCATTCGCTCCAGTAGATGGTAACCGGCGGGCCATCGGCGCCGCGCAGGAATTCGGAAACCGGGTAATCGGCGTTGCCCGAAAGAACGTCCTCGATCAAAGCCTTCTTCGCGGCTCCTGTCACGACAAGGATGATCTCCCGCGTCGCTTTCAGGGCCCGCGCGGTCAGCGTCAGGCGGTCGAACGGGGCTTCGGGCGGCAAGGGGACCGGCGTCGTGGCGATCACCGTGGCGCCGGGACGGACCAGCGCCTGCATCGTCGGGAACAGCGAGGCGACATGGCCATCCTCGCCCATGCCCAGCCACACGAGATCGAACGGGGCCACGCTCGCGCCTTCTTCCAGCCGCTCGAAACTGGCACCGCTGTCACCCAAGGCCGCAAAAAGCTTGCCGAAATTGCTCGCCGGATGGTCGTCGGGCACGCGGCGGTCGTCGGTCAGGGCCAGGGTCGTGCCGCGCCAGTCCAGCCCCCGCGTCTTGAGCAGGGCAAAGACCTTGAGCGGGGTCGATCCGCCGGTCATCGCCAGCCGCCTGGGGCCCGGCTTGGCCAGTTCGGCGGCGATCCGGTCGGCCACCGCCGCCGCATCGCCCGGCTGCGCCCAGCGCACGCGCGGATTGGCCGTCGCGATGACAGCAGGCTCAGTCATTCCAGCTTCTCCCGTCGCGTTCGGTCAGCGCAATCGCGGCATTGGGGCCCCAGCTTCCGGCGGCATAGGGCTTGCATTCCAGATCGTCGCGCGCCCAGACGGCACGGATCGCATCGATCCACTTCCACTGCGCCTCGACCTCGTCGCGGCGCACGAACAGCGTCTGCTCGCCCTCGATCAGGTCAAGCAGCAGGCGTTCATAGGCGATGCGGCGGCGCGCCTTGGCAAAGGCGGTGGTGAGCGAAAGATCGAGGTTCACCTCGCGCAGGACCACCCCGCCGCGGTCGAGGCCGGGTTCCTTGGCCATGACCTGAAGGCGCACGTATTCCTCGGGCTGGAGGCGGATCACCAGCCGGTTGGCGCGCAGCCTAGCGCCGCGTTCGGCAAAGATGTTGTGCGGCACCTGCTTGAACTGCACGACGATTTCCGAGCGACGCTCGCCCAGACGCTTGCCGGTGCGCAGATAGAAGGGCACCCCCTGCCAGCGCCAGTTCTCGATATGGGCCTTGATCGCCACGAACGTCTCGGTGTCCGAAGGCTGGCCCAGATCCTCGACATAGCCGGCCACGCTCTCGGCCCTGACCGCGCCCGAGCGATATTGCCCGCGCACCATCTCCTCGGCAGCCACGGGGCGCAGCGCGCGCAGGACCTTGACCTTCTCGTCGCGGATCGAGGTCGCGTCGAAATCGCGCGGCGGCTCCATCGCGGTGAGCGCGAGAAGCTGGAGCATGTGGTTCTGCACCATGTCGCGCAGCGCGCCGGTATCGTCGTAGAAGCCCTTGCGCCCTTCGAGGCCGACCGTCTCGCTGACCGTGATCTGCACATGGTCGATATTGCCCGCGTTCCACAGCGGCTCGAACATCATGTTGGCAAAGCGCAGCGCCATCAGGTTCTGGACGGTTTCCTTGCCCAGATAGTGGTCGATGCGGAAAATCTGGTTCTCGGCAAAACCGGCTGCCACCGCGTCGTTGATGCGGCGGCTCGACGCCAGATCGTTGCCCAGCGGCTTTTCAAGGCCGATCCGCACATTGGCATGGGCCAGCCCCGCGCGGCGCAGGCCTTCAATGGTCGGCTCGAACAGCGCGGGCGCGGTCGACAGGAAAATCGAGAGCCCGCCGCTCGTATCGCCCAGCTTGTCGGCGAGCGCGGCAAAGCCGTCGATGTCCGAGGCATCGAGCGTCTGGTATTCGAGGCGGTCGAGGAAACTGGCAAGCTTGGTCTCGTCCTTGCGGTCGGCGGGCAGGAACTCGTCGAGCGCCAGCCGGGCAAATTCGCGGAATTCGGCATCGTCATGCGCCGAGCGCGCGGTCCCGACAAAGCGCAGACCCGGCGCGATCAGGCCATCCTCGTGCAGGGCATAGAGCGAGGGCAAGAGCATCCGGCGCGAAAGATCGCCGGTCGCGCCGAAAAGCAAAAGCGCAGAACAACTGCCGTCGGCCATCCCGGATTCTCCTCAAGTTCTGTTGTTTCACGTATCATCAACGCGCAAGACCGCAATGCGGCCCCGTCGGCGAGCAGCCCTAGAGCGGGATTGCGCGCGATGCACGCTGCATAAGTATGCAAGACCGCCCCCAATTTTCAGGCCCGCCTTCCCCTTTTGCAAGCCTCTGCGCCCTGTCCGTCGAAACAGCCATCAAAACACGGAAAAACAGCCAGTTGTTTGCCACAGGTAATTCGTCTGCAAAGAGGTTGACCCACCGCGCCCACGCCGCCAGAAAATACGCCTGAAACCGATTGCATACCCCCATGCACCACCCCTGACGGGCTCCGGGGCATACCCATAAAAATCGTGCAAAAACAAGGATGGGAGAGACATATGACCCAAACCCCCTTATCCAGCGCCCCGCTGGTCGGCGCCATCGAGGCCGGTGGCACCAAGTTCATCGCGGCCCTGGCCACCGCGCAAGGCGAAGTGCTCGCCCGCGCCCGCATCCCGACCGAAACGCCCGAAACCTGCTTTCCCGCGCTCGCCGCCTTCTTTGGCGCCGCGCAGGAGCAGCACGGCAAGGCCAGCGCCTTTGGCGTCGCCAGCTTCGGCCCGATCGACATCGACCCGGCCTCGCCCGCCTATGGCACCTTCACCACCACCCCCAAGCCGGGCTGGCAGGGCGCGCGCTTTCATGACGTGCTGGCCTCGTTCGGCGCCCCCATCGTCGTCGATACCGATGTCAACGGCGCCTGCCTTGGCGAATGGATGAAGGGCGCCGGGCGCGAAAAGGACGGATCGCACTGCCGCACGCTGGCCTATACCACCATCGGCACGGGTATCGGCACCGGCGTGGTGCGCGACGGGCGTTCGCTGATGGGCATTTCGCACTTCGAGAGCGGCCACATCCCCTGCCCGCACGACCATGCGACCGACCCCTTCCCCGGCAACTGCCCGTTCCATGGCGATTGCCTCGAAGGGCTGACCTCGGGCCCGGCCATTGAGAAGCGCTGGGGCAAGAGCCTCGACCAGCTGGCCGACGATCCATCCGCCATCGACCTCATCGGCGGCTATATCGCCCATCTGGCGACAAGCCTCGTCCTGCTCCACATGCCCGACCGCCTGATCTTCGGGGGCGGGGTGATGAAGGCGCCCGGCCTCGTGGAATCGGTCCGCCGCCAGACGCAGGCCCGCCTCGCCGGCTATGTCCGCCATCCCCGGCTCGACGCAGGCCTCGAAACCTACATCGTCACCCCCGGCCTTGGCGACGATGCCGGGATCACCGGGGCCATTGCGCTGGCCTGCCAGACCCTCCCCCAATAATCAGGCGCTCCCCCGATAAGGGGAAACATCAAAAAGGCCCCGGAAGCATCTGCTTCCGGGGCCTTTTTTGAGCACATGGTCAGTGCGTCAGAAGCGATAGCGGACCGAAGCGGTCATCGTCCGGCCGAGCATGGCCGAATTGTCGAGGATCGCCTGGTTGGCCGCCAGCCCGGCGCTGCCCGGAGCAACGGTCAGCGAACCGTTGTTGGCGCGATAGCCCAGCGTGTTGAGCAGGTTGTTGACATTGAAGCTCACTTCGAGCCCATCGAGCGGACGCACCTTCACATACCCGTTGAGGAACGTGCTGCCCCGCACGCGATAGCCCCCGGCGATCTGGAAGTTCGACTGCCCGCTCGCCGAAAGCCCGAACGCGGCGATCCCGGCGTCATAGCTGGGCGAGGCCAGCCAGGTCCAGTCGGGCATGGCCACCGGCGTTGCCCCGGTGCCCGCGTTGCGCGAATGGGTGTAGACGACATAGCCATCGAGCGAGAAGCGCCCGGCCGCCACCCCGCCCGATGCCTCGACGCCATAGGAATGATAGATGGCGTCGATGAAAGGATTTTCCCCGCGCGAGGGCGCCGTGAAGTCGTAGTTGCTCTCCTTGACTTGCGCACGGTAGAGCGTGACTTCGGCATGATAGCGCCCGCCCAGAAGGCCGCCGCGCTGCTTGATCCCCAGTTCCTGCTGGGTGACATAGTTGAGCGAAAGATGGCTGCCGCCCGCCGTCAGCTTGCCATCGGCGGTGAAGTTGGCGTTGTTGTAGAGCAGGCGGTCGGCGTTGAAACGCCCGCCCCGGCTCACCCGGACGAACACGCTGGTGCTCGGGCTCACCTCGTAGAGCGCCCCGAACGACCAGCTGACATAGCCCTTGGCATAATTGAGCACATTGGCCGGGGTCGCACTGGTGTTGTAGGCCGGGACCGAAGCCGAACCGAGCGCATCGCTCAGCGTGACATTGGCGACCTGCTCATTGGCATAGGCCACCCCGCCCGCCTTGACGGTATCATAGCGCACACTCGCGTCGAGGTTGAGGCGCCCGATCTGCCCTTCGAGCTGCCCGTAGAGCGCGTCGTTGGTATAGGTCACCGCATAGGACCGCCCGCCACAGCACGCGCCCCACTGGGTGTTGAGCCCGTTGACACCCATCGCCCCAAGCTGGTTGCCCGCCGCATCGAACAAGTCGAGCGGAACAGGATTGCCAGAACTGTCAAGCGTTTGCGTCATGTTGTTGATGCGCCAGTCCATGTCGATCGTCTGGCGCATGTGGAACCAGCCGGCATGGGCATTGATCTTCGCGGTGTTGCCCAGCTCGAACTTTCCGTTGAGCGTCAGGTCGTTCACGAAGCTGCCCACGTCGCGCATGGTGACATAGGCCTGCGCACCGTTGCTGACGAAGCGCCCGCCATAGATCTCGCCCTGGTTGGGCCCGGTCGCATAGCGCAAGGTGCCGTCGCCAGCGACCGAACCGGTGGTGGCCTCGCCGGTCCACTGGTTGGCAAACGTGCCGCGCATCGCCGTCCAGCGCGCCTTGTCGGTCACGGTGAAGGCACGCGAGAATTCATAATGGAATTCGCCGCCGACCGAAGTCACGACCGGGTGGATGCCTTCCATGGGCACCGTGCGCAGCTGGCCATCGGCATCGAGCACGCGGAAGGTCTGGTTGTAGAGCCCGCTCGACGCATAGCGGCGCGCGTTCACCCCGTCGAACGTCGAGAAACCGGTGACCTTGTTGCCATCAACCGTTACCAGGCTGGGCATCGAGGTAAAGGTCGGCTCCTTGTCGTCCAGGCGCTTGAAATTGAGGCGGATATAGCCCTTTCCATCAGCCAGTTCCTTGGTGATGTTGCCCTTGATCTGATAGCCGCTCTGGGCCTTGTAGGGCAGGTGCGTGGGGCCGTTGCCGTCGATGGCATAGCCCCCGACGTGGAAGCGCACGCTGTCCGAGAGATGGCCGCCATAATCGAAATCGACGCGCGTTTCGCGATAGTTGATCGCCTGCGAAACGCCGATCTGGCCGCCGTCATGCTCGCCGGTCTTCGAGACATAGTTGATCACCGCGCCCGGCGCCTGGCTCGAAAAGGTCGAGGCCGAACCGCCGCGCACCGCCTCGACCCGGTCGACATTGTTGTCGAAGCGCACCCAGTAGTCGTTGTTGCCGAACATGATGTCGCCAAACAGCGTCACCGGCAGGCCGTCTTCCTGAAGGCCGACATATTCCGAACCGCCCGTCGAGACCGGAATCCCGCGCACGCCGATGTTCGAGTTGCCGCCCGGCCCTGCGGTATCCTGCACATTGAGGCCGGGGATCGTGCGCAGGACTTCGGCCTGCGAGCGCGGGGTGAAGGCGATCACCGCATCCTGGTTGATCTGCGAGACGGAAATCGAGGAGAGCCGCGCCGATTTGCCGCTGGCCGCCGCCGTCACCACGATCGGGCCGATGTCGGCCACACTGTCACCCGGCGCGCCCGCATCCGGTGCCGCATCCGTGGCCGATGCCGGAGCTTGTGCGGCATCCTGGGCATGGATCGGGGTGGCGAAGAGGGCTCCGGCCAGCGCGACAAGCGACGCGCTCGCAAGATGAGCGAAAGGCTTCATGCAGGTACTCTCCCATGACATGTCCCCGCATCGTTCTGCGGGAATCGATATATTTTGTGATAGACACCGATGCAATCGTTTGCAACGCCGTTTTTCGCCTTATGCAAAGGATTGCATAATACCTGTACTCGCAAGCCGTGTGGCACCGGGAGATTGCAGCACGCCATCCCTTTCCGAAAAGCAAACGGGCCTTTAAGGAACGCTGCCATGCCCTTGCTTTCACAGGCCCTGAGGCTACAAGCAAAAGCATGACCGACACGGCAGCCGACAAGAGCACGAGAGAGGGAAACAAGCCGCGCATCCGCAACATTGCGGAGCTGGCACGCATGGCTGGCGTTTCAGCCGGGACGGTGTCGCGCGCACTGGCCGGCAAGAGCCTGGTCAACGCCGAGACCCGCGAGCGCATCCAGACCATCGCGCGCGAACATGGCTTTCGCCCCAACCAGATGGCGCGGCGCCTGCGCACCCAGCGCACCGGGGTGATCGGCGTGGTGATCCCGCTCGGGCACGAGCGGCGCCAGCACATTTCCGACCCCTTCTTCATGACCCTGTTTGGCCACCTCGCCGATGCCCTGACCGAAAGCGGGCACGACCTGATGCTCAGCCGCGTGATCCCCGGCGACGATGAATGGCTCGACCGCATCGTCGATTCCGGCATGCTCGACGGCGCGCTGGTGATCGGCCAGTCCAACCAGATGGAAGCCATCGAGCGCGTGGCCGAACGCTATCGCCCGCTCGTCGTCTGGGGCAGCCACCGCCCCGGCCAGATCCACTGCACGGTGGGCACCGACAACCGCGAGGGCGGGCGCCTGGCTGCCCAGCGCCTGATGGACCAGGGCATGCACCACCTCGCCTTCTTCGGCGATACCGGGGCGCCAGAAATCGCCGACCGCCTCCACGGCGCGCGCGATGCAGTGACGAAGGGCGGCGGCAGCTACCGCATCGCCGCCTTCCCCACCCATCTTTCGAACGACGAAATCCCCGAGCAGGTCGCCGCCCACCTCGAAAAAATGGGCTCGGGTTTCGACGGGATCGTCTGCGCGTCCGACGTGATTGCGATGACCACCTTGCGCCTGCTCCACGAGCGCGGCGTGCGCGTGCCGGTCGACATCGCGGTGACCGGCTTCGACGATGTGCCCCTCGCCACGCAGACCGTCCCGCGCCTGACCACGATCCGGCAGGACATCGCGAGCGGCGCGCGCGCCATGGTCGACCTCCTGATGCAGCGCATCGCCGGGGTCGATACGCCTTCGTGCGTGATGCCGCCCGAACTGGTCATCCGCGAAAGCGCCTGAAAGAGGGGCCGCAAGCCCCTATTTCATCAAAATTTTGTTATTGGACGATACTCACCCGGTCACCATCGAAGGCCAGCTGGAACACCGGCGCGGGCGCCCCGCCGAACTGCGCGCGCCGCAATTCGGGATGGTCGGCCAGCCCGCGCCCTTTCATGCCCCAATAGTCGATGAAGCTCCACACCGCGCCCTCGCCGGTCACCCACCAGCTATAGGTCTGCCCCGCCTCGCCCGCCGGGTTGGGCGCGACCAGTCCGCCCCCATTGAGCGCGCGCCACGGGCCGGTCAGGGCCGGCGCCACCATGCCATAGAGCCCGTTGGGCCCGGCCAGCGCACCGGGGGCAAACGTATGCCGCTGGGTCGACCAGAACAGGTAATAGAGCCCGTCGCGCAGGACCACGCAGGGGCGCTCCATCTCGTTGTTGGTGCCGATCGCCTCGACCAGCGGATCATCGAGCACCCAGCCTTGCGGCGTTTTCGTGGCAAGGCCGACAAGGCCGTTGTGGCTGTCCTGCGTCCAGGCCGCGCTGCCGGTAAAGACGATATGGGCAAGGCCGGTCGCCGGATCACGAAACCACGCCGGATCGCGGAAGGCCTTGATCGAGCCGGGCACGGGGTTGGCGATCTCCTGCCGGTCGGCGACATAGCGCATCCCGTCGGCCACCACGATCTCGCGCGGCGTGCCCCAGTGCCCCGGCCCCTGTGCGCCCATCCGCCCCGGCACTTCGAACAGGCGCTGCTCGTAGGAAAAGACCCCGCCACGCCGCCCGGCCACGGTGTAGAACAGGCAGACGGAAACCCCGTCGTCCATCAGGACCGCGCTCCCCGCCCATTCACGCGTGCCGGGGCTGAGCCCGTCGGGCAGGGCATTGCCATGATCCCGCCAATCCCCCGTCGCGCCTTGCGAGAGCAGGCGGATGCGCGCGACATCGTGGCGCTCGTGCGGATCATCGAAGCAGGGCGCGCTCAGGAAGAACCACCAGGTGCGCCCCTCGTGAACGACCGTGCGCCCGTCCTCGTGCGCCAGCGGCCAGCAGTCCCACACGTCGAACCCCGGCAGGATCGGCACGACATCGGCCGCCGTCACCAGCGGGATTTCGGGCACGGGGTCATAGCCATGAGGCTCCCAGCGCGAGGGCATGCGGGAAACAATCGTTTGCATCGACAGAGTCGGCGAAGCAGGCGTGAAATCGGCAGTCATGCAGACCTCGTGAAGTAAAAAGGGACGCGTCAGAGCGCCGGAGAGGAAGACGGCCGCCCCTCGCGCACCCACAGCACGCTCAGGGCCGCCAGAACGAGGCTCGCGCCACAGGCCGAAAGCATCCGGCCCGGATCGCCGCCGAGCGCGCGCTCGTAGAGGCCCAGTCCAAGATGCAGGAAGCCCAGGTCCAGCTCGCTGGTCACCAGCGCAAAGAGCACCATCGGGATCACGATCATCATGTTGAAGATGCCCATGTAGACCCCGGTGCGCTCGGGCGGGATCGAACTCGACAGGATCGCATAAGGGTTGCCCATGATGCTCCCCCAGGCCAGCCCGACGCCGACGGCGGGAACGAACAGCCAGGCCTTGTCGGTCACATGGGGCAGCGCCAGCATGCCAAGGCCGCCCGCCAGCAGGCACAGCGCATGGAGCGGCCCCGGCCCGATCCGGCGCACCAGCGGCACCATGGCAAAGGCCGCGACGAAGGCCACGCCATTGTAGAACGCCGCGATCTCGCCATTGGTCAGGACCGCGCTGTGAAACGCCGAACTGTGCGGATCGGCGGTGTGATAGACCCCCCGCCCGATCGCATACGTCACATAGAGCCAGTAGCCCCACATCCCCGACCACTGGAACAGGCTCATCAGCCCGAGCTTGCGCATGGCGGCGGGCATCGTGGCAATCGCATCGACGATTTCGGCAAGGGCCGCCCCCAGCCCGCGGGGGGCCGCGGCGATCCGCGCACGCTCGGCGGGTGTCAGCGGCAGTTCGGGCACGCGGCGCACCGACCACACGATGGTCACCAGCGACAGCGCCGCCCCGACCATGAACACCACCCGCACGGTATAGGGAATGCCATGGGCATCGACCCAGTCCCGGTTCATCCCCAGCGCCACCAGCAGCGACGGGGTAAGGAACGCCAGCATCTGGGCAAGGCCGGTAAACGCGCTCTGCGCGAGAAAGCCGACCTGCCGCTGCGCCGGGGCCAGACGGTCGGACACATAGGCGCGATAGGGCTCCATCGTGATGTTGTTGCCCGCATCGAGCAGCCAGAGCAGCGAGGTGGCCATCAGCAACGAGGACGAGAGCGGCATCGCCATCAGCCCGAGCGCGCAAAGCACCGCCCCGACAAGGAAATAGGGCGTGCGCCGCCCCCAGCGCCCGTCCGTCCGGTCCGACAGCGCGCCGATCAGCGGCTGGACCAGCAGCCCGGTCATCGGCCCGGCCAGCCAGAGCAGCGGCAGTTGCGCCTCGTTGGCGCCCAGATAGCTGTAGATCGGCCCCATGTTGCCCTGTTGCAGGCCGAAGCTGAATTGCAGCCCCAGGAAACCGAGATTCATTTCGAGAATGCGGCCCAGCGAAAGATGCGGCCGCGCGGTGCCTTCCGCGGGGCACGATACGCTGCCCACCGCCTCTCCTGATGCCACATTGCGGGCACTGTCCATCACGCTCTCCCCTCGGGCTCACCGGCCCTTCATGCCCTTTTTCGAGCAGATTCTTCCATGGCATATCAGAATGGCGCTGACAACAATCGATTGCATTCAGGTTCGATACATCCCGAAAGGCTTCTTAGCGCTCGCAGCAAAGAAAAGAAATTTGTCGCGAAGGGATTTGCCCACCGCCCCGTTGAAGGGGTGTCCCTCATCCCTCCCCTCCCAACGACGGACCTGACCGAATGCCCCTTGCTCACCCCGAACTTCGCCCGAACCCGGCTGGTGCCATGCGCTTTGGCCGTACCGACGGACCGGTGGCGCCCCCCGCCCCCGCCAACACCCCTGCCACCGGCTTCGAGCCCTCGACGCGCCGGACCCACGACGCGCGCATCGCGCTGCTCGATGAAGACCAGCAGACCCGCGATCTGCTGCGCGAATATCTCGAAGGCCAGGGCATGCACGTCATTTCCGTGGCCAATGGCCAGGAACTGCGCCAGCTGATCCACCACGAGCCGATCGACGCGGTGATCCTCGATGCGATGGCCCGCAGCGAAGACTCGCTGGCCCTGCTGCGCGAGATGGCCGAACAGCCCGGCACCCCGCCGGTCATGCTGCTCTCGGCGGTCGCCAGCGACATCGACCGCATCGTCGGCCTCGAACTGGGCGCCGACGACTACATGGCCAAGCCGTTCAACCCGCGTGAACTGCTCGCCCGCCTGCGCGTCGTGCTGCGCCGCAGCAATGCTGCCAGCGTGCGCGTGGCCGCCACCCCGGTGCTCAGCTTCGCCGGCTGGGTGCTCGACCCCACGTTCTACGTCGTTCGCGATGCTGCCGGGCGCGATGTCGACCTGACCAGCGGCGAATTCAAGCTGCTCCACGCCCTTGCCGGCCATGCCGGGCAGGTCGTCAGCCGCGAAGCGCTGCTCAAGCTGGTTCATGGCGACGAAGCCGAAGCCTTCGACCGCGCCATCGACGTGGCCGTTTCGCGCCTGCGTGCCAAGCTCGTGCGCCACGGCGGCGGCGCGCTGATCCGCACCGTGCGCGGCGAAGGCTATCTGTTCGCGGCCCGCATCTGATCAGGACGCCCGGCGCCACGCCTTCCCTCGGGCTAGCGCCGGGTCCTTGACCGCAATGAAATCCGCGACGCCGTCCGGGCATGGAAATCGGGCGGCTTGCTTGCGATCCACGCCACGAACCGGGCGAGCGCGGGATCTTCGACCAGCCTGGCCCTGTCCGCCCCGATCCGCGCCAGTCGCGCATTGTCGAAACAGGCATGGATCGTGCGATGGCAGATCGGATGCAGGGGGACGACATCACGCCCGCCCCGGCTTTTGGGCACCGGATGGTGCCACTCGCACCGCTGTCCGAGCGGACGGCAGCATAACCAGCACGGTACAGCGCCTTGCGTCCCGCTTTCGCCTTCAAAAGTCACACGCCCCACTCCGTTCCTGCGCGTTTTTAGGGAATCCTGAAGGTTTACGGCTTATTGACGCCAGCGAGAACACCCCGACAGGCCTAACCACCTTGAGGACGCCATCGGGGTAGAGCATACAGGGAAAGACGCATGAGCGCTTTTGGCCGGAAGACAGGTATTGGCGGGGCAAGTGCCACCCGCCCTTCGTTCGGCGTTGCACGTCCGATGAAGGCTGGCGAACCTGCCGCTCCCCCGCCCGCGTCCGATCCCGGCGCCTTTTCTGCCCCGAGCGATGACCCGTTCACGAGCCGCAACGGCGATGCGCTCTCGCGTCTGGCTGAACGCGTCAATTCCGTGGTCGACAACACCTACCATGCCGAAGGTTTCGAGGCCTCGGTCCACAAGATCAAGGAACAGGTGCTCCCCCGCCTGCTCGAACGCGTCGACCCCGAAGCCGCCGCCACGCTCACCAAGGATGAACTGTCGGAAGAATTCCGCCCGATCATCATGGAAGTGCTGGCCGAGCTGAAGGTCACCCTCAACCGGCGCGAGCAGTTCGCGCTCGAAAAGGTGCTGATCGACGAGCTTCTCGGCTTCGGCCCGCTCGAAGAGCTGCTCAACGACCCCGATGTCTCGGACATCATGGTCAATGGCCCGGAGCAGACCTACATCGAAAAGAAGGGCAAGCTCCAGCTCGCCCCGATCCGCTTCCGCGACGAGAGCCACCTGTTCCAGATCGCCCAGCGCATCGTCAACCAGGTCGGCCGCCGTGTCGACCAGACGACCCCGCTGGCCGACGCCCGCCTCAAGGACGGCAGCCGCGTCAACGTCATCGTGCCCCCGCTCTCCTTGCGCGGCACGGCGATCTCGATCCGCAAATTCTCCGAAAAGCCGATCACGCTCGACATGCTGCGCGATTTCGGATCGATGAGCGACAAGATGTGTACGGCCCTGAAAATCGCCGGGGCCTGCCGGATGAACATCGTGATCTCGGGCGGTACGGGCTCGGGCAAGACGACGATGCTCAATGCCCTTTCCAAGATGATCGATCCGGGCGAGCGCGTGCTGACCATCGAGGACGCGGCCGAACTGCGCCTGCAACAGCCGCACTGGCTCCCGCTCGAAACCCGCCCGCCCAACCTCGAAGGACAGGGCGCGATCACCATCGGCGACCTCGTGAAGAACGCCCTGCGCATGCGACCCGACCGCATCATCCTGGGCGAAATCCGTGGCGCGGAATGCTTCGACCTGCTGGCCGCGATGAACACCGGCCACGATGGCTCGATGTGTACGCTTCACGCCAACTCCCCGCGCGAATGCCTGGGGCGTATGGAAAACATGATCCTGATGGGCGACATCAAGATCCCCAAGGAAGCGATCAGCCGCCAGATCGCCGAATCGGTCGATCTCATCGTGCAGGTCAAGCGCCTGCGCGACGGGTCGCGCCGGACGACCAACATCACCGAAGTGATCGGCATGGAAGGCGACGTGATCGTCACGCAGGAACTCTTCAAGTTCGAATATCTCGACGAGACCGAAGAGGGCAAGATCATCGGCGAATTCCGCCCTTCCGGCCTGCGCCCCTATACCCTTGAAAAGGCGCGTCAGTTCGGGTTCGATCAGGCCTTCCTCGAAGCCTGCCTCTAGGCAGTGTCTTCGTTCTGGCAGAAAAATAAGGATTTCATTCGTCATCCCCGCGCAGGCGGGGATCCAGTTCCGGAGGGCGAGCACGCAAGCAAAGCGTGGAATCTGGATTCCCGCCTGCGCGGGAATGACAGGAAATGAAACCGGCCTCGCGCAACGCTTTCACCTGCCCTTGCCACTGTCAGTGGAGAGCGGTCTTCAGGGCCGTCCCCACCAGCATGATCCCCATGAAAAAGCTCAGGACGTAGATCATCGTCCAGGGCATGCAGCCCACGCGGTCGAGATCGTGGCGGGCATGGCGCCGTCGCTCGGCCAGCAGCGCCGCCACGGCGAGGACCAGCAACCCGCCCCCGCAGGCCGCCAAGGCCTGCCACGGCCCGTTCCAGTCGATCATCTGCCACCACCCCGTCATCGCGCCCCCATGGCCTGCTCTTGAGCGCGAAGCAATATGCCCGTGGCAGGCTGGAACCGGCCATGTCCATGCGCGTTAAGGCTGCGTTCGGGGGCTTGCGGCAATGCGGCTGGCCCCAAGCCATAATTTCATGAGGACACAGACCATGACCCGCAAGATCATCCTCGCCATGACCATGGGCGGCCTGCTGCTCGCAACGGCGGCCTGCAACACCGTCAAGGGTGCTGGCCGCGACATCCAGTCGATCGGCCAGGCCGGTTCGGACGCGATCCACTGAGCGGACTGATCGCGTAACAAAAAACGCCGCGATACCAGTGGTATCGCGGCGTTTTTTATGCGCCTGCCGAAAAGGCCGGTCAGCCTTCGGTCGGCGTCCAGATCAGACGCGGCTTGCGCGCGGCGCGGGTTTCATCGACACGGCGACGCGGGGCGAAGTGCGGCGCGCTCTTGAGCGCGGCATCCCCGGCGCGGGCCCGCTGGCCCAGACTTTCCATCGCGGCGATGAACTGGTCGAGCCCGGCCTTGCTCTCCGTCTCGGTCGGTTCCACCAGCATCGCGCCATGGACGACGAGCGGGAAATAGACCGTCATCGGGTGGAAGCCCTCGTCGATCAGCCCCTTGGCGAGGTCGAGCGTCGAAAACCCTTCGGCAAAGCCATCATCGCTGAACAGCGCCTCGTGCATGCACGGCCCCGTCGCGCCAAACGGCGCGTGAAGGACGTGTTCGAGACGGCGCAACACGTAGTTGGCGTTGAGCACCGCATCGCCCGAGGCCTGGGCCAGACCATCGGCCCCGTGGCTCAGGATATAGGCCAGCGCGCGGGTGAACATGCCCATCTGGCCATGGAACGCGCACATCCGGCCAAAAGCGCCCGGTGCCTGCTCGGCCCCTTGCGCTTCCTCGATCAGGTGAAGCACGCCATCGGTGCCCGGCTTGACGAAAGGCAGCGGCGCGAACGGCGCCAGCGCTTCCGACAGGACCACCGGCCCTGCACCCGGCCCGCCCCCGCCATGCGGCGTCGAGAAGGTCTTGTGCAGGTTGATGTGCATCGCGTCGACGCCCAAATCGCCGGGGCGAACCCGCCCGACGATGGCGTTGAAGTTGGCGCCGTCGCAATAGACATAGCCGCCCGCCGCATGGACCGCGTCGGCAATGGTCTTGAGATCGCTCTCGAACAAGCCGCACGTATTGGGGTTGGTGATCATCACCCCGGCCACGTTCGGGCCGAGACGGGCGATCAGTGCGGCGGTATCGACGCGGCCCGCAGCCGTTGCCGGAATGGCCTCGACCTTGAAGCCCGCGAAGGCGGCCGTGGCCGGGTTGGTGCCATGGGCGCTTTCGGGCACGAGGATGACCTCGCGCTTGTCCCCGCGCGCGTCGAGCGCGGCGCGGATCGCCAGAAGGCCGCACAGTTCGCCATGGGCGCCCGCCTTGGGCGTCATCGCGACCGAAGCCATGCCGGTCAGTTCGACCAGCCAGTGGGCCAGTTCGTCGATGACCTTGAGCGCGCCCTGCACCGTGCCTTCGGGCGCGAGCGGGTGAACATCAGCAAAGCCGGGCATCCGCGCGACCTTTTCATCGAGGCGCGGGTTGTGCTTCATCGTGCAGCTGCCGAGCGGGAACAGGCCAAGGTCGATGGCATAGTTCTGGCGCGACAGGCGCGTGTAGTGGCGCACCGCTTCCGGTTCGCTCAGGCCCGGCAGATCAACCGGGGCCGCGCGCAGGGCCAGCCCGGCCAGCGGCGAACCGGCCACCTCGTCGAAATCGACGCCGCAATGGTCGGCGCGGCCAATTTCAAAGAGCAGCGGCTCTTCGAGGTGCAGCGCGCGATTGCCGGTGAAGGTCGCGCCCGCGCCTTCGGGTGCGCAAGCGGCATCACCCATTTCCGGGCGCCAGCCCGAAGGATTGAGAGCGGTCATGCCAGCACCTCCCCAAGCGTGGCGACAAGGGTGGCGATATCCTCGTCGGTGGTCAGTTCGCTGGTGGCGACCAGCAGGACGTTGGCGAGGTCGCTCGCGCCGGGCAGCAGGCGCGAAAGCGCGACACCGCCCAGAACGCGGCGCTGCGCCAGCGCCTCGACGACATCGGCCGCCGGGCGCGGCAGGGTCACCGCGAACTCGTTGACATAGGTCTCGTTGACGAGGGCCACGCCGGGCACCCGGGCCAGGGCCTGCGCCGTCTGGACCGCGCGCAAGTGGCTGGCGCGGGCCATGCGGGCCAGGCCTTCACCGCCCAGAAGGCTCATGTGAATGCTGAAGGCCAGCGCACAAAGACCTGAATTGGTGCAAATATTGCTGGTGGCCTTCTCGCGCCGGATGTGCTGCTCGCGGGTCGAAAGGGTCAGCACGAACGAACGCTGGCCATCGGCATCGACGGTTTCACCGCAAAGGCGACCGGGCATCTGGCGCACGTACTTTTCGCGGCAGCCGAACAGGCCCAGATAGGGCCCGCCGAATTGCAGGCCGACGCCCAGCGACTGGCCCTCGCCCACAACGATGTCCGCGCCCAGCGCACCGGGGCTTTCGATGAGGCCGAGCGCGACCGGCTCGGTCACGACCGCCACCAGCAGCGCGCCCTTGGCCTGCGCGGCAGCCGCCACGCGGGCCAGATCGGGCACGCGGCCCAAAACGTCCGGGTACTGGACGAGAACACACGAGGTTTCCCCGTCGATGGCCGCGATCAGCGCGTCTTCATCGGCATGGGCGCCCAGCGTCGGCAAGGCCGTGACCAGACGGTCGCCGGTGAAGCGCGCCATCGTCTGCGCCGTGCCGACATAGTGGGGGTGCAGCCCGCCCGAGAGCACCGCGCGGTTGCGCCGCGTGATGCGCCCGGCCATGGCGATGGCTTCCCAGCACGCGGTCGAACCGTCGTAGAGCGAGGCATTGGCCACGTCGGTTCCGAACAGGCGCGCGACCTGCGTCTGGAACTCGAAGAGAACCTGAAGCGTGCCTTGCGCGATTTCGGGCTGGTAGGGGGTATAGGCGGTGAGGAATTCGCCGCGCTGGATCAGGTGGTCAACCGAGGCGGGAACATGGTGGCGATAGGCCCCGGCGCCGAGGAAAAAGGGTACCTCGCCCGCCGTCAGGCTCTGCGCCGAAAGGCGGGCCATGTGGCGTTCGACAGCCATTTCGCTGGCGTGGCCGGGCAGCCCGGCGATGGGCCCGGACAGGCGCGCGGCCTCGGGCACATCGACGAACAGGGCGCCCACGTCGGGAACCCCGACCGCAGCGAGCATCTCGCCACGGTCGTGTTCACTCAAAGGGAGATAGCGCATCGGCGATCAGAGCTCCGCGACATGGGCGGCATAGGCCGCCTCGTCCATCAGGCCGTCGAGCTGGGCGGCGTCGGACAGCGTCATCTTCCAGAGCCAGCCTTCGCCTTCGGGGGCCGAGTTGACCAGTTCGGGGGCGTCTTCGAGCGCAGTGTTGAGCGCGCTCACCGTGCCCGAGACAGGCGCGTAGACGTCCGAGGCGGCCTTGACCGAATCGACCACCGAGGCGCTGTCGCCCTTGGTCAGAACCGCGCCTTCGGCGGGCAGTTCGACGAACGTGATGTCGCCAAGCTGCCCTTGCGCATAATCGGTGATGCCGACAGTGGCAGTGTCACCTTCAACCGCGATCCATTCGTGGTCAGCCGTGAAATAGCGGGTCATCAGGCGATTCCTTTGCGCACATAGCGATGGGGGATGAAGGGAAGCGAAGTGATCGTGGCGGGGATCGTCTTGCCCCGCACGGAAAGCGAAAGTTCGGTGCCGGGAGCGGCCAGCGCGGTCTCGACGAAGGCCATCGCGATCGGACGCCCGAGCGTGGGGGCAAAGCCGCCCGAGGTGACGGTGCCCACGACACGATTGTCGGCGAGAACCTGCGCGCCCTCGCGCGCGGCCATGCGGCCTTCGAGCAGCAGGCCCACGCGGCGACGCGCCGGGCCCTGTTCGAGCGCGGCGACAATGCGCGCGGCGCCGGGGAAATCGGCGGCGGCGCGGCGGCGCGCGGGAATGGCAAACGCCAGATCGGCCTCGACCGGGTCGGTTTCGACCGAAAGATCATGGCCATAGAGCGGCAGGCCCGCTTCGAGGCGCAGCGAATCGCGCGCGCCAAGGCCGATCGGGCGAACTGCCTCGTGGGCAAGCAGGGCATCGGCCAGCGCCTCGACATGGTCGGCGCGAACCGAGATCTCGAAGCCGTCCTCGCCGGTGTAGCCCGAGCGGCTCACGCCCAGTTCGACCTCGCCCCACAGGAAAGGCGCGGCCTCCATGAAGACCAGGCTTTCGAGCGTGCGGGCCGGATCGTGCGCGGGCACGAGGTCGAGCGTGGCGAGCGCGCGGGCCGCCTCGGGGCCTTGCAGCGCCAGCAGGGCATGGCCGGTCAGGTGTTCGAGGGTGACGCCTTCGGGCAGGCGGGCGGCGATATGGGCGATGTCGCCATGCTTGGTCGCGCCGTTGACGACGATGTAGAAATCCTCGCCGCGATTGGTAACGATGAGGTCGTCGAGAATGCCGCCATCGTCGGCCAGCAGCAGCGAATAGCGCAGCTTGCCCGGCTTGAGGCCGAGGAAGGCCCCCGGCAGCAGGCTTTCGAGCGCCTGGGCGGCATTGGCGCCGCGCAGCACGAGTTGCCCCATGTGCGAGACGTCGAACAGCCCGGCCTGGGAACGGGTCCATGCGTGTTCGGCCATGATGCCCTCGTACTGGACGGGCATGTGGTAGCCGGCAAACTCGACCATGCGGCCACCGTGGGCACGGTGCCAGCCATCGAGAGGCAGCGCAAGAACGGGATGCGACGGATCAGCGCCCGCCGGGGCAGCGGGATTGTATGTATCACTCACAAGAATCAACTCCGCACAGAGCAGCACCCAATGGTGCCCCCTCTGTCACGGAAACCTGAGAGCTTTCCCCCATGACGGGCCCGAAGACGCGTCGCGGAGTTACCCCTTCGGCGGCTTCCCCGCCAACAGGCGCGGAAACACTTTCCAGAGTGTCGCTATAGACCCCGTGCGGTCCTTTGGCCTGAGAGATTCCGGGGCGGTTGCTCCTTCGGCGCCGCTTGCCTTTCCGCCCTGAAGCGAATCAACAAACGAACTCTCCCGCGCGGGTCAGCGACAGGAGGCCCCTTTCGCGCAAGGCACCCTGTCAAGTCAATAGCGACTCAAACCCGCTTATGGAGATCATCAAAAAAATGAATGGACAGACGGGCACCGTTCTCTGCAAGCAGGCTTAACCCGTCAGACATTCCTAAGGCCTTCAGGGACTTGTCCGGTGATCTTGCGATAGCATTCGATGGCGTAACGGTCGGTCATCCCGGCGATGAAGTCGGCAATGGCGCGCGAGCGGGCGGGCTCGGTTTCGGGCAGTCGGCCATGCCAGTCCGGCGAGATCAGCGCGGGATCGGCGCGGTAGGCGGCAAACAGGGTCTCGACGACGGCCCGCGCACGATCAGCGGCGGCGACCTGCTCGGGATGGAGGTAGAGCCGGGCATACATGAACTGCTTGAGCGCGCGCTCCTCGCGGCGCATGTCCTCGGAAAAGCCGCAAAGCGTGCGCCCGGCGGCGCGGACATCGGCCACGCTGGCAACGCCGGCCTCCCTCACCCGGCGCCCGGTTTCGGCGATCACGTCGTTGACCATCCGCCCGATCTGCCCGCGCACCAGTTCGCGCAAGAGCCGCTCGCGCGGGGCCTGGGGGAAGCGCGCCTCGATGACATACCACTGCTGGGCCAGCGAGGGCAGTTCGAGCAGGTCGTCGAGCGTGAGGAAGCCGCCGCGCAGGCCATCGTCGATGTCGTGGTTGTCATAGGCGATGTCGTCGGAAATGGCCGCAATCTGCGCTTCGAGCGAGGCATGGCTGGCCAGATCGAGCGGAAAGGCCGCGTCGAGTTCGGCCAGGGCCCAGGGCGCCTTGCGAATGGGGCCATTGTGCTTGGCAAGGCCTTCGAGCGTCTCCCACGTCAGGTTGAGGCCATCATGCTCGACATAGGGGCTTTCGAGCCGCATCAGCACGCGCAGGGTATTGGCGTTGTGGTCGAACCCGCCTGCATGGGAGAGCGCGGCTTCGAGCGCGCTTTCGCCCGCATGGCCAAACGGGGGATGGCCGATGTCGTGGGCGAGGCACAGCGCCTCGGTCAGATCCTCGTCCACGGCCAGCGTGCGGGCGATCACCCGCCCGATCTGGGCCACTTCGAGGCTGTGGGTGAGCCGGACGCGATAGTGATCGCCATCGGGCGCGATGAACACCTGCGTCTTGTGACGCAGGCGCCGGAACGCGATCGAGTGGATGATCCGGTCGCGGTCGCGCTGGAATTCGCTGCGCGGGCCGCGCACGCCGCCCTTGTCGGTGGCAAATTCGCGCCCGCGCGAGGCGGCCGGATCGCTGGCGAAAGGAGCCCTGATCGGCGCGTCCGTCATGCAGCCCCCCATCGGTTCAGGCCCATCGGCTCATGAATCGCCCATGATCCAGCCCACCGCCGCTTCGGCGTGGATGCGGGCGCCGTCGTAGATCGGCAGGACATTGGCGTCGACGTCGATCACCGTGTCGAGTTCGGTGCAGCCGAGCACGACGGCCTGCGCGCCAGCCTGATCCATCGAGGTGATCATCGTCTTGAACGTGCGCTCGGCGGCGCGGGTGACGCGGCCCTGCATCAGTTCCTCGTAGATGATGCGGTCGATTTCCTCGACATTGTCCATCACCGGGGGCAGCAGCGTCACCCCGTGGGCGACCAGCCGCTTGCGATAGAAGCTCTCGACCATGACATTGCGCGAGCCGATCAGCGCGGCGGTCGTCACGCCGTCGGCCTGCATCCGCGCGCCCACGGCGTCGGCAATGTGGATCACCGGCACATCGACCGCAGCGGCGACCTTGTCATAGACCTTGTGCATCGAATTGGCGCCGATCAGGATCGCACTGGCACCGGCCTGGGCGAGGCGCTGGGCGCTTTCGACCAGAACCAGCGCGGCGCGCGCCCATTCTTCCGCGCTCGACAGCCGGGCGAGCGGCGCGAAATCGAGGCTCTCGATGATCAGCGGCGCGCTCGACAGCGTGCTCGTGCGTCCCTGGACCAGCTTGTTGATATGGTCATAATACGTGCGGGTCGAAACCCAGCTCATCCCGCCGATAAGGCCAATCTTGCGCAAACGTGTATCTCCTGCCGGTGTCCCGTCCGGTCATCTGGCAAGGCTTACGCAAGCAGGACTGCAAGGTCCAGCCCTGCAAGGGAAGTTCCCCCTCGGAAGGGGGACGCGCTCAATGGCGCTCGGGCGCGAGGCCGGAGGCGCACAGGGCCGCCGACGACAGGGTCACCTGCAAGAGTTCGGGATCTTCGAGGCGGCGCACCGTCCAGACATAGTCGGCCAGGGTGCGCTTGGGGCCGCGCAGGGATTCCAGACGGCGAAGCTGGCTGATCGAGAGGCGGTCGGTCATCCGCTCGGCCATGCAGGCGGCAGTGGGCCGGGAGAGCCCTGCATCGACCAGCGCCGAGCGCACGCGGCCTTCGGCAAGCTTGGAGACGCAGCCACCCGTCAGGATCGACAGGGCAGCGACAGCGGCGATGAGGGGAGCCTTCATGGGCAAGGCCCCTCCTCCTTCATCCTCTTGCTGTCAATCGACATTCTCGCGCCGGGGAAGGCCCGGGGCCGTCGAGCATCGTGATCGCCCCCTCTGGACGGCGCGGCAGACAAGGCTTACACACGGTTCATCCCCGGGGAGCCTGCGCGCTTGCCCGTCGGACGGGTCGATGGCCCATCGCGACGGACGGCAATGGCTGAGAGGGGCGGTTCGCACCGCCCGACCCGTTGAACCTGAACCCGTTAGTACGGGCGGAGGGAGGGTTGTTCGGCCATGCGCAATGCGCGTGCCAGTCCCTTCGTCGCCTCGAAAGGACTGATCATGACTGACATCCCTTCCAGACTCGACATTGGCGTGACCACCGGCCCGATCCGCGGCAGCCGCAAGATTTACCTGCCCGCTCCCGGCGATCCCTCGGTCATGGTTGCCATGCGCGAGATCGCGCAGGAAGCGGGCAGCGGCGAACCGCCGGTGCGCGTCTATGACACCTCGGGCGCCTATACCGACCCGGCGGCCACCATCGACATCTCGGCCGGCCTTGCACACATCCGCCGCGACTGGATCATCGCGCGCGGCGATGTCGAGGAGTACGAGGCCCGCCCCGTCAAGCCCGAGGACAACGGCCAGCTGGGCCCTGACCGCAGCGGCGGCGTGCCTGCCTTCCCCAACACGGTGAAGCGCCCGCTGCGCGCCAGGGCTGGCGCCAACGTCAGCCAGATGCACTATGCCCGCCGCGGCATCATCACGCCCGAGATGCACTATGTCGCCACCCGCGAGAACCTGGGCCGCGCGATCCTGAAGGACAAGCTGCTGCGCGATGGCAACGACTGGGGCGCGGCCATTCCCGATTTCGTGACCCCCGAATTCGTGCGCGAGGAAGTGGCGCGCGGCCGTGCGATCATTCCCAGCAACATCAACCACCCCGAAAGCGAGCCGATGGCGATCGGGCGCAATTTCCTGGTGAAGATCAACGCCAACATCGGCAACTCGGCTGTGGCCTCGGACGTGGCCAGCGAAGTCGACAAGATGGTCTGGTCGATCCGCCACGGCGCCGACACGGTGATGGACCTCTCGACCGGACGCAACATCCATGACACGCGCGAGTGGATCATCCGCAACGCGCCGGTTCCGATCGGCACCGTGCCGATCTATCAGGCGCTGGAAAAGGTTGGCGGCATTGCCGAGGAACTGACCTGGGAAATCTTCCGCGACACGCTGATCGAGCAGGCCGAGCAGGGGGTGGACTATTTTACCATCCATGCCGGTGTCCGCCTGCCCTACATCCCGCTGACCGCCAGGCGCGTCACCGGCATCGTCTCGCGCGGTGGATCGATCATGGCCAAGTGGTGCCTGGCGCACCACAAGGAATCGTTCCTCTACGAGCGTTTCGACGAGATCACCGAGATCATGAAGGCATACGACGTGGCCTACTCCCTCGGGGACGGGTTGCGCCCCGGCTCGATTGCCGACGCCAATGACGAAGCGCAGTTCTCCGAACTCTACACGCTGGGCGAGCTGGCCAAGCGCGCCTGGGAGCAGGACGTGCAAGTGATGATCGAGGGCCCCGGCCATGTGCCGATGCACAAGATCAAGGAGAATATGGACAAGCAGCTGCAAGTCTGCGGCGAAGCGCCTTTCTACACGCTCGGGCCGCTCGTCACCGACATCGCGCCCGGCTATGACCACATCACCAGTGGCATTGGCGCGGCGATGATCGGCTGGTTCGGCACGGCGATGCTCTGCTACGTCACGCCCAAGGAGCATCTGGGCCTGCCCGACCGCGACGACGTCAAGGTGGGCGTGGTGACCTACAAGCTGGCTGCACATGCAGCCGACCTCGCCAAGGGCCACCCGGCGGCCAGGCTGCGCGACGATGCCCTGTCGCGCGCGCGCTTCGAATTTCGCTGGCGCGACCAGTTCAACCTGTCACTCGACCCGGACACCGCCGAGCGGTATCACGACCAGACCTTGCCTGCCGAGGGCGCCAAGTCGGCCCATTTCTGCTCGATGTGCGGCCCCAGGTTCTGCTCGATGAAGATCACACAGGAAGTGCGCGACTTCGCCGCCAGGCAGAACGCCCCGATCGAGACCTTTGCCGCCGCCCGGGACGCCGAAAAGGGCATGGCCGAGATGAGCCGGAAGTACCGCGAAGGCGGCGACCTCTACATGCCCGTGGCCGACTGAAGCGGGTGCCGACCGGAAGGAGCAGCATCGCTCCTTCCGGTCGGGCGCATGGCCTGGTCAGTCCTGAAGGGCCTTGTTGATGTCCTCGACCATCTTCTTGGCGTCGGACAGGAGCATCATCGTCTGGTCCATGTAGAACACGTCGTTGTCGACGCCCGAATAGCCCACGCCATTCATCGAGCGCTTGACGAAGAGGATCGTCTTGGCCTTCTCGACATCAAAGACCGGCATGCCATAGATCGGGCTGGACTTGTCGGTCTTGGCCGCCGGGTTCACGACGTCGTTGGCGCCGATGATGAAGACCACGTCGCACTGGGCGAAATCGCCCTGGATGTCCTCAAGCTCGTAGACTTCGTCGTAGGGCACATTGGCTTCGGCGAGCAGCACGTTCATGTGGCCGGGCATGCGCCCTGCCACCGGGTGGATCGCGTACTTCACCTTGACGCCGTGCGCCTTGAGGTTGTCGGCCATCTCGCGCAGCGCGTGCTGCGCCTGGCTGACGGCCATGCCGTAGCCCGGAATGATGATGACGTTCTCGGCTTCCTTCATCAGGAAGGCCGCGTCCTCGGCGCTGCCGCGCTTCCAAGGGCGCTGTTCCTTGGCCGCGCCACCGCCGCTGGCCGCTTCGGCGCCAAAGCCCCCGGCAATCACCGACAGGAACGAGCGGTTCATGGCCTTGCACATGATGTAGGACAGAATCGCGCCCGACGAGCCGACGAGCGCGCCCGTGATGATCATCGCGGTGTTGTGGAGCGTGAAGCCCATCGCCGCAGCCGCCCAGCCCGAATAGGAATTGAGCATCGAGACGACCACCGGCATGTCCGCGCCGCCGATGGGGATGATCAGCAGGAAGCCGATCAGGAAGGCAAGCCCGGTGATCGCCACGATCACCCAGCCGCTTTCGTCCTGGGTGAACCAGGCGACGAGGCCGACAATCGCCGCCAGCGTGCCCAGATTGATCACATGGCGCCCCGGCAGCAGGATCGCCGCGCCGCTCATCTTGCCTGCCAGCTTGAGGAAGGCGATGATCGAGCCCGAGAACGTGATCGCACCGATGGCAATGCCCAGCCCCATCTCGATGCGGCTGTCGGGATTGATCACGCCCGAGGGCAGCAGGATGCCGAAGGCCGCCGGATTGGCATAGGCCGAAAGGCCGACCAGCACGGCGGCAAGGCCCACCAGCGAGTGGAACGCGGCGACCAGTTGGGGCATCGCCGTCATCTGGATGCGGCGCGCGATGAAAAAGCCGATGCCGCCGCCCAGCGCGATCGCCACGGCGATCTCGGGCAGGCTGGCAATGCCGTGGGTGACCAGCGTGGTCGCCACGGCAATGACCATGCCGATCACGCCATAGCGGTTGCCCGCGCGGCTCGTCGCCGGGCTCGACAGCCCGCGCAGCGCGAGGATGAACAGCACCCCCGCGACCAGATAGGCCAGGCCCACAAAGGGTGAGGAAGCGAGGCCGCCCATCACTTCTTGTCCTTCTTCTTGTACATCGCGAGCATGCGCTCCGTGACGGCAAAGCCGCCGAAAATGTTGATCGAGGCGAGCACCACCGCGCCCAGCCCCAGCCACTTGGCCAGCGGCGAACCCGCCGCCGCCGAAGCCACCAGCGCCCCCACGATGATCACCGAGGAAATGGCGTTGGTCACCGCCATGAGCGGCGTGTGGAGGGCGGGCGTGACCGACCAGACCACGTAATAGCCCACAAAGCAGGCGAGCACGAAAATGCTCAGGATCGAAATGAAGTCCATGACACACTTACCTTCATGATCGCCCGCGCGCGGGAGAGGGGCATTGGCCTTGGCTCTCCCTTTCGCCGGATCACGGCGTCGCACGCGGGCGCCCCTCCCCGCATGCAGGGAGGGTGTCCGTTCAGCCCAGCAACCGCTGGTTCACGATTTTGCCGCCTTGCGTGAGGCGGATGGCCGTGCCGATTTCCTCGTCGAGCACCGGGCGCCCCTGTTCCTTGTCCCAGAACGCGGACAGGAAATTGAACAGGTTGCGCGCGAACAGCGCCGAGGCATCGGCCGGCAGGTGTGCAGGCGTGTTGGAATAGCCGACGATCTTGACCCCGTGGCGCTCGACCACCTGGTCGGCCACGCTGCCCTCGACATTGCCGCCCTGGGCCACGGCAAGGTCGTAGATGACCGAACCGGGGCGCATCGTGGCGATCTGGGTGTCGGTGATCAGGCGCGGCGCGGCCCGGCCCGGAATGAGCGCCGTGGTGATCACGATGTCCTGCTTGGCGATGTGGCTGGAAACCAGTTCGGCCTGGGCCTTCTGGTATTCCGGGCTCATCTCGGTGGCATAGCCGCCAGACCCTTCACCCTCGATGCCCGCCACGCTTTCCACGAAGATCGGCTTGGCGCCGAGCGAGAGGATCTGCTCCTTGGTCGCCGAGCGGACGTCGGTGGCCGAAACCTGCGCGCCAAGGCGGCGCGCGGTGGCGATGGCCTGAAGCCCGGCCACGCCCACGCCCATGACGAAGGCCTTGGCCGCGCTGACCGTGCCAGCGGCCGTCATCATCATCGGGAAGGCCCGGCCATAGAGGTTGGCGGCCACGAGCACGGCCTTGTAGCCGGCAAGGTTGGCCTGCGAGGAGAGGATGTCCATCGACTGGGCGCGGGTGATGCGCGGCATGAACTCCATGGCCAGCGCTTCGAGCCCGGCAGCGGCATAGGCCTCCACCCGCGGGCGCTGCCCGAACGGATCGAGCCCGGCCACGACCCAGGCACCGGGCGCAACGCCCGCCAGCAGGGCTGGATCGGGGCCCTGAATGCCCAGCACGATGCCCGCGCCTGCCAGAGCCGCGCTCGCATCGGGCGCGATGCGCGCGCCAACGGCCTGATAATCAGCATCGGCAATGCCGGCGGTCGTTCCTGCACCGCTTTCCACGGCAACAGCAGCGCCAAGCCCGACCAGCTTGCGCACGGTTTCGGGCGTGACCGCCACGCGGGTCTCGCCCGGTGCGCGTTCACGCAGGGCGGCGATAACAAGGTTCTGCGTCATCGGCTTACTGGATGACCGCAATCACGAATGCCACGATCAGCGCGATCACCGGAACGGCGATCTTGATCACCGTGAGAAATCCGTCATAGGTCTCGCGCGCAGCCTTCATGTCAACAGCTGACGTCATGGGGTTTCGCCTTCATTTTCTGATCGCATCCGGCAGCCTATCGCGCGCGCCCTCCCGGCTCAAGCGGGAAGCTGTACCTGTAGACAGGAAGCTGTAGACTGGGGTTTAATCCGGTCTTTACCCGATGGTGTCACATCCACCCTGTTCAACCGACGGGAAAACCATGGCCGACCCCGACGACCGCCTGCTGATGCTGATTGATGACGAGCCGGCCCAGTGCCGCCTCATCACCGCGCTCGCCGCGCGCGAGGGCTGGCGCACGGTGATCGCGCGCGATTCGGAAACCGCCATTGCCACGCTGGGCACGCGCCAGGGCATGCAGCTTGGCGCGATCATCCTCGACCAGTGGGTGCCCGGCGAGGATGCCTGCGCGCTCATCGCCGAACTCAAGGCCCGCCGCCCTGCCCTGCCGATCCTGATGCTCACCACCAGCGCCTCGCCGCTGCTGGCGGTCGAGGCGATGCGCGCGGGCGCGACGGACTATCTGATCAAGCCGGTCGCACCCGACCGGCTGCTTCAGGCCCTGCGCAGCGCCACCACGCGCGAGGCCCCCGCAGCCGAACTCCAGCCGCTGACCGAAAAGATCGGCACGACGCTCGATTTCGATTCCATGATCGGTGCCGCACCCGCCTTTCGCGCGGCGCTGGCGGTCGCGGCCAAGGCCGCGCGCACCCAGCAATCGGTGCTGATCGAGGGCGAGAGCGGCACCGGCAAGGAAATGCTGGTGCGCGCGATGCATGCGGCAAGCCCGCGCGCCAAGACCCCGCTGCGCATCGTCAACGCCGGGGGCATCCCGGCCAACCAGATCGAAAGCGTGCTGTTCGGGCACGAGAAAGGCGCCTTTCCCGGCGCCTTCGACCGCCATGTCGGCGCGCTGCAACATGCCGATGGCGGCACTTTGGTGATCGATGAGATCGACCGCCTGCCCGCGCCCGTGCAGGAGCGCCTTGTCCAGTTCCTTGCCAAGGGCGATGTCCAGCCGATCGGCGCGCGCCATTCGTTCCGCATCGACGTGCGGCTGATCGCGTGCAGCAACGCGCCCTTGCGCGAACTGGCCGATGCCGGGCTCTACCGCGCCGATCTGGTCGAGGCCCTGAGCGCGGTTCATGTCCACCTGCCCGCGCTGCGCCAGCGCGTGGGCGACATTCCGGCCCTTGCCCGCTATTTCCTCGCCCGCATCGGCGAACAGCCGGGCCTGCGCCCGCTGGGGATCACCGACGGCGCCCTTGCGCTGCTCTCGGCCTACGACTGGCCGGGCAATGTCCGCCAGTTGCAGGCCACGCTGTTTCGCGCGGCGGTGTTCTGCGACGCCGAAACGCTCACCGCGCAGGATTTTCCCAACCTCTCGACCATGGTGGGCGAGGCGCCGCGCGCGTCAGCGCCCATCAGCGACGGGGCCGGGGTCATGCTGTTCACGCCCGACGGCAACTTGCGCCCGCTCGAAGAGATCGAGGCCGATGTGATCCGCCTCGCCATCGGGCACTATCGCGGGCGGATGACCGAAGTGGCCCGGCGGCTGGGGATCGGGCGCTCGACGCTCTATCGCAAGCTTTCCGAACTGGGGATCGACAACGCGGCCTGAGAGGGCTGCATCCCCTTCCAGCCTCAGTCTTCGCCCACCAGCGAAAAATCGGTCAGCGCCGCATCGCGCAGGCCGCGCCAGACGCGCATGGCCTGAACCGTTTCAGCCACGTCGTGGACACGCACCATCTGGCACCCGGCCTCGAACGCGCGGATCGCAAGCAGGAGCGAGCCGCCCAGCCGCTGATGCGCGGGCGCCTCGCTGGACAGCGCGCCGATCATCCGCTTGCGGCTGGCGGCAAACAGCACCGGCTGGCCCAGCGCATGGAGCAAGGGCAGCGCGTTGACCAGCGCGAGGTTGTCGGCCAGCGACTTGCCAAAACCGATGCCCGGATCGATCATGATCTTCTCGCGCGCGATCCCGGCGGCAAGGCAGGCATCGCGGCGTGCGCGCAAATCGTCGAACACGTCGAGCACGACATCGGTGTAGTGGCCATCGGCGTGAAGGTTGTCCGCCCCGCCCGGCGCGTGCATGAGGACCACCGGCGCGCCACTGGCGGCGACGATTTCCATGCTGCGCGGATCGTGGCGCAGCGCGGACACGTCGTTGACGATATGCGCGCCAGCGGCCAGCGCGGCGGCGATCACGCTCGACCGGCGGCTGTCGATGGAAATGGCAGCGCCCATGGCCGACAGGCGCTCGATCACCGGGACGACGCGCTTGATCTCGTCGCCTTCCCAGACGGCAGCGGCGCCCGGACGGGTCGATTCCCCGCCCACGTCGATCACGCCCACGCCCGCCGCGATCATCGCGGCGGCATGGTCGATGGCCGCATCGGGCTTGTCGAGGAAGCGCCCGCCATCCGAAAAACTGTCGGGCGTGACGTTGAGAATGCCCATGACGCCGGGCTGGTCCATGCGCAGCAGGCGCTCGCCACAGCCGATGGGGGCATGGACCTTGCGCAGCGCCGCCCACTGGGCGCCCGCCTCCAGGGCGAGCGCGTCGGGAAGCATGGCGATGGCCTCGGGCAGGGCCTGCGCCGAGAGCACGCGCTGCGACGTGATACGCCCGCCCTCGCGCACCAGCAGCGCGAAGCGGCTGGCACAGGCGAGCCCTCCGGCAATGCGAACGGCCTCGCCCGGATCGCTCTGCGGGCTATGCGAAAGGGACAGCGGGCGGATATAAACGGAGGCGCTCATGGGACAGCGCCCCTAGCCTGATCAGTCCTCGATCGCCAGCAGGTAACGCTGGCGCAGGGTGTCGATGGGCTTCAGGTCGTTCTTGGCATCATCCTTGTCCTGATAGTGCCAGAAGGTCCAGCCGTTGCACGAGGCCGCGTTCTGGACCTTGGTGCCCATGCCGTGGATCGAACCGGTATCCTGGCCCACGGCCAGGCTGCCATCGGCGCGCACGATGGCCTGCCAGCGGCGCTTCTTGTCGGTCAGCACGGCGCCCGGCGCCAGCCAGCCCGATTCCACCAGCGAGCCGAACGGCACCTTGGGCGCCGCGCGCTTGCTCTGCATGGTCTTGAGCGCGCTTTCGTCGAGCGGCAGGGCCAGTTCGATGCGCTCGTTGGCGACCTCGATATAGCTGTCCTCGCGCTCGCAGCCGATCCAGTGACGGCCAAGGCGCTTGGCAACCGCGCCGGTGGTGCCGGTGCCGAAGAACGGGTCGAGCACCACGTCGCCCTTGTTGGTCGTGGCCAGCACGACGCGATAGAGCAGCGATTCCGGCTTCTGCGTCGGGTGGGCCTTGGTGCCGTTGCGCTTGAGGCGCTCCTTGCCCGAACAGATCGGCAGCACCCAGTCCGAGCGCATCTGCAACTCGTCGTTCAGGGTCTTCATCGCGCGATAGTTGAAGGTGTACTTGGCCTTCTCGCTCTTGGCGGCCCAGATCAGCGTTTCATGGGCATTGGTGAAGCGCGTGCCCTTGAAGTTGGGCATCGGGTTCGTCTTGCGCCAAATGATGTCGTTGAGGATCCAGAAGCCCATGTCCTGAAGCATCGTGCCCAGGCGGAAAATGTTGTGATAGCTGCCGATCACCCAGATCGAGCCATTGGGCTTGAGCAGGCGATAGGCCTCGCTCAGCCATTCGCGGGTGAAGCGGTCGTAGACGGCGAAGCTGTCGAACTGGTCCCAGGCATCGGTCACGGCATCGACATGGCTGCCATCGGGACGCGCGAGGTTGCCACCCAGTTGCAGGTTGTAGGGCGGATCGGCGAAGATCATGTCGATCGAGGCCGAGGGAAGCGAGCGCATCATCTCGATGCAGTCGCCCTTCAGGATCTGGTTGACGGGCAGGCCGTGTACGGGGGGAAGATCATGGACGGGGGGCAGGATCGCCGCGCGCGTCTTGACCGGCGCCTTGGCCTTCAAGGTGCGCTTGCGCGTTTTCACTGCCGTAACCATCATCGTTCCTTCCTGTCTGCGTCGAGGCTGAATCTGAATCATCGCGACTCGCAGGTCAAGCCGCGACTCGTGCTGACTCCACGAGTCGCGGCCTATGGGCTGGGGAACGGAAGGGGGGCAAAACCATATCTTGAGTCTGTCACACAGCACATGACTCAAGATGTGGTATGCAAACTTGTGGGGAATTTATTTTCGGGCCTTGCATCGCGAGTCGCGCAGGGTTTCGCAACGTTGCGAAGGACCACAGATCACGTCTGGAACAGCACCAGTTGCGCAACCGGCGCGAAACTGCGGCGATGGAGCGGGGTGGGCCCATGGGCGCGCAGGGCCGCCAGATGCTGCGCCGTGCCATAGCCCGCGTTGCGCTCCCAGCCATAGTGCGGGTAGCGCTGGGCGGCCTCCTTCATCAGGCGGTCGCGGTGTTCCTTGGCGATGATCGAGGCTGCCGAGATGCACGGTTCGATCGCATCGCCCCCGACGATCGCGCGCGCGGGCCACAGCCATTGCGCGCACCGCCCCTGCGGGGTGAGATTGCCATCGACCCGCACCTCGCGCACCGGCTTTTCCTCTCCGATCCGGGCCAGCAGCGCCTCGACCGCCAGCGTCATGGCCAGCATCGTCGCGCCGAAGATATTGAGCCGGTCGATCTCCTCGGGGTCCACCACGCCGACCGCCCAGTGGCAGCGGTCCTTGATCTCGGCTTCGAGCAGGGCGCGGCGGCGGGCGGTCAGCTTCTTTGAATCGTCGAGCCCCTCGATCCGCCGCCGCCCGAGCACGACCGCGCCGGCCACCACGGGCCCTGCCAGCGGCCCGCGCCCGGCCTCGTCCACCCCGATGATCAGCCCGCGCGGACGGAAGGCAGGCGAAGCGGAAGGAATGGGCGTTTCGGGCATGGGGTCCAGTCTTCGGGGCGAAATGCGCGTGGGCTTGCGCTCTTGCCCTGCCCCGCGCGCCCAAGCAAGACCTCGCAAATGCCGCCACCACGCCACTTCCGGGCTTGCCCCGCGCCCGATTTGCGGGCAGGCGCCCGGAGACTTGCATTCTTCCCTCCCAAGCCGATCATGCGCCCGCTGATCTTGCGTATCGGGTCGCCCTTGCGGCCCGCCCCAAGGATACCTGATGCCGTTTGACCCTTCGCGCGTGGATTGCTGGATCTTCGATCTGGACAACACGCTCTACCCCGCCTCGACATGCCTGTTCGACCAGATCGACTTGCGCATGGGCATGTATATCGCCGACCTGCTGGGCTGCGATCATGCCGAGGCGCGCCGGGTGCAGAAGATGTATTTCCACGACCACGGCACCACGCTGGCCGGGCTCATGCACTTCCACGGGGTCGACCCTTACGAGTTCCTCGGCTTCGTCCACGATATCGATATGGCCCCGCTTGCCCGCGCGCCGCGCCTGCGCGAGCGGCTGATGCGCCTGCCGGGCCGCCGCCTCGTCTTCACCAATGGCGACGCGCCCTATGCGGCGCGCGTGCTCGAAGCGCTGGACATCACCGACTGCTTCGAGGGGCTCTACGACATCCACGCGATGGACTATCGCCCCAAGCCCGAGCCTTCGGCCTATCGCGGCTTTGTCTCGACCTTCGATGTCGACCCCGCGCGCGCGGTCTTCTTCGAGGACAGCGCCCGCAACCTCACCCCGGCCAAGACCATGGGCATGCAGACCGTCTGGCTCGACTTCGGGACCGACTGGGGCGCGCGCGCCATGGTCGAAGGCGCCATCGACGACACCATCGACGCCACCGCCGGACAGGACCTGCCCGGCTGGCTCGACGCGCTTGCCGCCACCGGCCGCCTCGGCTAGTCGCCCAAACGATCCATTCCTGCCTGATACAGCATATTTTGTCGGAGAAATTGACGCATGACCGCACAGCTCGAAGCCGCCATCGAAGCCGCCTGGGAAGCGCGCGCCGATGTCACCCCGCGCAGCGATGACGTGCGCGCGGTGGTCGAGGAAGCCCTTGCCCTGCTCGACGCGGGCAAAGTGCGCGTGGCCGAGAAGATCGACGGCGAATGGGTCGTCAACCAGTGGCTCAAGAAGGCCGTGCTGCTCTCGTTCCGCCTCAACGACAATGTCGTGATCGAAGGCGGCGCAGGCGGCGCCCCGGCGTTCGACAAGGTGCCCAGCAAGTTCGACGGCTGGGACGATGCGGCCTTCCGCGCCGCCGGTTTCCGCGTGGTGCCCGGCGCCGTGGCGCGGCGCGGCGCGCATATCGCCAAGGGCGTCGTGCTCATGCCCAGCTTCGTCAACATCGGCGCCTTCGTCGATGAAGGCACCATGGTCGACACCTGGGCCACGGTCGGCTCGTGCGCGCAGATCGGCAAGAACGTCCACATCTCGGGCGGCGCCGGCATTGGCGGCGTGCTCGAACCGCTTCAGGCTGGTCCGGTGATCATCGAGGACGGCGCATTCATCGGCGCGCGTTCGGAAGTGGCCGAAGGCGTGATCGTGGGCGAAGGCGCCGTGCTTTCGATGGGCGTGTACCTGGGCGCAAGCACCAAGATCGTCGACCGCGCGACCGGCGAAGTCCACATTGGCCGCGTGCCGCCCTATGCGGTGGTCGTCCCCGGCGCGATGCCCGGCAAGCCCCTGCCCGACGGCACCCCCGGCCCCTCGCTCTACTGCGCGGTGATCGTCAAGACCGTCGACGCGCAGACCCGCAGCAAGACCGGCATCAACGACCTGCTGCGCGACTGATCGATACCCCTGCCCGCCCGGCCTTCGCGCCGGGCGGGCAGATACGAAGACATGATTTGGGCGCAAACCGCAGGGTTGGCCGGAACCCGATACACTCTCCGGGCGTAAGTTGGAACTGAGCGCGAGCCACACGACCGTGGCCCGTCCCCGACCCGCCAAGGAGAGCGCCCCCGTGTATCGCGACGACCCGCGCGACGCCGAAAGACAGGACAGGCAACAGCAGGACGGGCCCCGGCCTGCCCCCGCCCAGCTTGCCTCCGCCCAGCCTGCCCCAGCCATGTCCCGGCCCAATGGCCAGGCCAATGGTCATCAGGACCGCGACAGCATCGGCCTTGCCCTGGTGCGCTGGGGCCTGCTGATCAGCCTGTCGCTGGCCATCCTGGCCCTTGGCGCGATATGGATCACCGGCGCCCTGATCACGCCGGGCCATGCCAGCGCCGCCATGGCCGAAGCAGGCCTGAATGATGTTGGCCCAACCAAAAACGGCGCAAGCCGGGCCATGCACGAAACAGAACACCAGCCTTCCCCGTGAGCGGGGCCGTCCTTTCGCATGGGCGGGCCCGCCCGCAACCGGGGCAGGCCCCAACCCGAAAGGACAACGATGAGCGACGAAGACTACGTCTACGACGAAGACACCGGCGAATGGATGACCGCTTCCGAACTGGCGGCCAAGCAGGCTGCGGCCAACACCGTGGAAGTGCGCGACGCCGTGGGCAATCTGCTGGCCGACGGGGACCAGGTCACCCTGATCAAGGATCTCGACGTGAAGGGCGCCGGACAGACGCTCAAGCGCGGCACCCTGATCAAGTCGATCCGCCTGACCGGCGACGCGCAGGAAATCGACTGCAAGTTCGACGGGATCAAGGGCCTCGTGCTGCGCGCCGAGTTCGTGCGCAAGCGCTGATCCGCAAGGGCGCCTGAAAGCACCTGTCGGCCTATCGATCTGCCCCCTGTCCGCCTGCCTGCGCCCGAGCGCGCCGGGCAGGCGGCGTCGGGCCGGAACGCCCCCGCCTCGCGCCGCCTCGACGGCGCAATGTCCCTCGAAAGCACCTTCCAAAGCTGAGGACTTTCGCCACTCGGGGTATTTTGTGCGGCAGGGTGCGCGCCCTGCAAAAAAACGGCGATCCTGCCGCTGTCTTGAAAACGAAGATTTTTCCGCGCGGGACGCAATTGAGTTGCACGTTACGCAATCATGCAGGCGGGCTAATCAATTGCTCGCAAGTGCAGCATGGGCAAAACGGATCGCAACAAGAACACAACAGACGGGTGTCCGAAGGCAATCTCACCTTCTTGCCAAGGGAAATTGCCATGCTTCCTTCTTCGTTCCCGATCGCTCCCAAGTTCGTCCGTGGGGCTTTCGCCGTCGTTCTTCTCGCTGGCGCGCCCGTCGCAGCGCATGCCGAAGCCATCACGACCACGCCGGGCGCTGCCGACAGCTTTGCCTACAAGGGCGTGAACTATTCCTACACCACCGAGACCAAGGGCGCCGAAAAGATCGTGCGCGGCACGGCCTATGCCGGCAAGATGCCCTTCGAACTGCATATCCGCAAGAAGTCGGTCGAAGGCACCTTCAACGATCGTCCGGTCAGCTTCTCGCTGAACGACGTGAAGAAGATGGGCATCACCGTCGAGGAAAAGTGACCCGAGGGCGGGCGCGGCGCCTGATGGCCTGATCGGTCACGACGCCCGAGCTCCCCGCCTCCCGGTGGCCTGCCCCATGCATGGCAGGCCCCAATCCGATCCCCGGAAGGCCCTTTTGCCGCAAACCGGCAGAAGGGCCTTTTCCGTGGGACTCCCTCGGGCAGGGATCAGCGGCAGCGCACGTTGTTGCTGTCGATGGCCGCGCCAGCCGCCGCGCCGCCGATGCCCCCGATAATCGCCCCCAGGGGCCGCGAATCCCCTTGCGCGATCATCGAGCCGAGCGCCGCACCGGCAAGGCCGCCCACGATCAGCCCGGTCGTGCCATCCGAACGGCGGCAGTAATAGCGCCCGTCGCCACCGCGATAGACCCGGTCGTTCATGCTCAGCCGCCGTTCGCCATAGCGCGGGTCGGCGCGGTAATAGCGTTCGGCATAATAGCCGTTGTAGCGCGGATCGGGGCGGTCATAGTCATAGCCGCCGTACTGGCTGTAGTAGCCGCGATCATAATAGCCCCAATCCCCGCCCCGGCCATAACCGCCATCATAGCCCCGGTGGTGGCCTGCATAGCCCGGACGCCCGCCATAGCCCCCGCCATAGCCATAGTCGTCGGTGCAGGCAGCCGTCAGGCCCGAGGCGGCCAGGGCGAGCACCATGAGTGCCTTTTTCATCGGCGTATCTCCGTTGGGGTAACCTGGGCATGCGCAAGCCCGTCATGGCCTGGCGTCCCATTCCCTCGCCAAACGTTTACCATGCCCTCCCGGTTCCAGCCTGTCATCCCTCCTTCCCGTCACCTGTCCTGTTTGCGCGCGCCTGTTGCCAGCCCCCCTCGCCTGCCGTAACGCTGGACATGATGAGTTTGCGTCACGCCGACATCGCGATCCTGGGAGGGGGGCTTTCCGGGGGACTGATCGCCCTGGCCCTGCGCAAGGCGCGGCCCGAATGCTCGCTGCTGCTGATCGAACAGGAGCAGACGCTGGGCGGCCATCACCGCTGGTCGTTCTTCGGAACCGATGTGGGCAAGGCCGGACGCGACCTGATCGCGCCGATGGTCGAGCAGGCCTGGCCCGGTTATGGCGTGCGCTTTCCGCGCTATCGCCGCGATCTTTCGACCAGCTACTACACGATCACCTCGGCGCGTTTCGATGCGGTCGTGCGCGCCGCGCTCCCGCCCGAAGCCGTATTGACGGGCGCGCGCGTGCTGGCAGCGGGCACTGGCGCTGTCACGCTGGCCGATGGCACGCGGGTCGAATGCGGGGCGGTGATCGATGCCCGCGGGATGCGCCACCACGGGCACCTGACCGGCGGCTGGCAGAAATTCGTGGGCCAGCGCCTGCGCCTTGCCCATCCCCACGGCCTTGCCCGGCCCATCGTCATGGATGCCGGGGTCGAGCAGATCGACGGTTTCCGCTTTGTCTATTGCCTGCCGCTCGCCCCCGAAGAGATCTTCATCGAGGACACCTACTATTCCGACAGCCCGACCATCGACCAGCCCGCGCTGGCCTTGCGCATCGCGGCCTATGCCCGTGCGCAGGGGTGGATGATCGAGGCCGTGCTCGACGAGGAGCGCGGCGTCCTGCCAGTCGTCGCCGGGGGAGACTGGGAGGGCTTCTGGCGGTCGAGCGGCGGCCATGGCGCGCGGGCGGGCACGCGCGCGGGGCTGTTCCATCCGGTCACCGGCTACAGCCTGCCCGAGGCCCTGCGCCAGGCCCTGGCCCTTGCCCGGCAGGACGACCTCTCGCACGAGGCCCTTGCCGATTTCTCCCGGAACTGGGCCGAGCAGCACTGGCGCAAGGGGCGCTTTGCGCGCACGCTCTCGGCCATGCTGTTCCTCGCCGCGCCGCCGATGGACCGCTATCGGATGCTCGAACATTTCTATGGGCTCGACAGCGGGTTGATCGAACGCTTCTATGCGGGCAAGAGCACGCGTCTCGACCGTCTGCGCGTGTTTGCCGGACGGCCACCCGTGCCCGTGACACGCGCGCTGCCGGTTCTGGCGGCCTCGCTGTTCAAGCGGCGCGGTCCGGGCGCAAAGCCCCTCACTCTGGCTGGGATACGCAAGTAAAATGAAACGCGCATGCGTCATCGGTGCCGGATTTGGCGGCCTTGCCCTGGCGATCCGCCTTCAGGCAGGCGGCGTGCAGACCACGCTGGTCGAGGCGCGCGACAAGCCGGGCGGGCGCGCCTATGTCTGGGAGCGCGACGGCTTCACGTTCGACGCCGGCCCCACGGTGATCACCGATCCGGCCTGCCTTGAGGAACTCTGGGCGCTCTCTGCCCACCGCATGGCCGATGACGTGGAGTTGCTGCCCGTCATGCCGTTCTACCGGCTTAACTGGCCCGACGGGACGACGTTCGACTATTCCAACGACGAAGTGGCCCTGCGCGCCGAAATCGCGCGGATTTCCCCGCGCGACATCGCCGGTTACGAGGAATTCCTGCTCTATGCGGGCGGGGTCTACCAGGAAGGCTATGTCAAGCTGGGCTCCGTGCCCTTCCTCGACTTTGCCAGCATGGTCAGGGCCGCGCCTGCCCTCGCCCGCTATCAGGCCTGGCGCTCGGTCTATTCGGTCGTCTCGAAGTTCCTCGAAAGCGAGAAACTGCGCGAGGCGTTCAGTTTCCACACCCTGCTCGTGGGCGGCAACCCGATGACCACCAGCGCAATCTATGCGCTGATCCACAAGCTGGAAAAGGACAGCGGCGTGTGGTGGGCGCGCGGAGGCACCAACCAACTGGTGGCGGCCATGGTCCGCCAGTTCGAGCGGATCGGCGGCGAAGTGCGGCTGGGCGACAAGGTCGAGCGGATCGAGACACTGGGCAACCGCGTGACCGGCATCCACACCGCGAGCGGCTGGCACGGCAATTTCGATGCGGTCGCCTCGAACGGCGACATCATGCACACCTATCGTGACCTGCTGGGCGAGAGCCCGGTGGGCCGCCGCCGCGCCGCCGCGCTCAAGCGCAAGCGGTTCTCGCCCAGCCTGTTCGTCGTCCATTTCGGCATCGAGGGCACCTGGCCGGGCATCCCGCACCATTCGATCCTGTTCGGGCCGCGCTACAAGGGCCTGCTCGACGACATCTTCCAGCATGGCGTGCTGCCGCAGGATTTCTCGATCTACCTCCACCATCCGACCGTGACCGATCCTTCGGTGGCGCCGCCGGGGATGAGCACGTTCTACGCGCTGGTGCCGGTGGCCAATCTGGGCAAGCTGCCGCTCGACTGGGACGAAATCGGGCCGATCCTCGAAAAGCGCGTGCTCGACGAGATCGGGCGCCGCCTGATCCCCGACATCCACAGCCGGATTGTCACCAAATTCCACTATACCCCGACCGACTTTTCCGATGACCTCGCCGCGTTTCAGGGCTCCGCGTTCAGCCTCGAACCGATCCTGACGCAAAGCGCCTGGTTCCGGGGGCACAATCGCGACGACGACATCGCCAATTTCTATCTGGTGGGCGCCGGCACGCATCCGGGCGCGGGGATTCCCGGCGTCGTGGGCAGTGCCAAGGCCACCGCCAGTCTCATGCTGGACGATCTCATGTCGGGCGATCTCATGCTGGAGAATCTCAAGTGAAGCGCATCGCGGTCTATTGCGGATCGGCCAGCCCGGCCGACACCCGGTATGTCGAACTGGCAGCCCAGGTCGGCCGCCAACTGGCCGAACGGGGCATCGGCGTCGTCTATGGCGGCGGCAGGCTGGGCCTGATGGGGGCGGTTGCCGATGGCGCGCTGGAGGCCGGGGGCGAAGTGATCGGGGTGATCCCCGAGGCACTGGTGAGCGCCGAAGTGGCGCATACCGGCCTCACCCGGCTCGACATCGTGCGCGGCATGCACGAGCGCAAGCAGGCCTTCGTCGAGCTGTCCGACGGCTTCCTCACCCTGCCGGGCGGGGTGGGCACCATGGACGAGTTGTGGGAAGCGATCAGCTGGGCCCAGCTGGGCTATCACGCCAAGCCGGTGGGCGTGCTCAATGCCTTCGGGTTCTATGACCACCTGCTCGCGTTCAATGCCCGCATGATCGAGACCGGCTTCATCCGGCAGGTCCACGCCGGGATCATGATCGCCGAGCATGAACTCGATCTCCTGCTCACCCGCATGGCCGCGCACGAACCGCACAAGCCGATCTTCGCGATGAACGCGGCGGACCTCTGAACACGGCTTCTTCCTTTTCGCGGGACGCTCTCGTCGCCCATGCGCGCGAGACGATTGCCAAGGGCTCGAAAAGCTTCGCGGCGGCCTCGCGCCTGTTCGACGCCGTCACGCGCGAGCGGGTCTGGTTGCTCTATGCCTGGGCGCGGGCCTGCGACGACCTGATCGATGCGCAGGATCTGGGCGGGGCGCTGGGCGATCAGGCAGGCGCCCCGGCCCGCCTCGCGCACGTGCGCGCGCTCACCGCACAGGCCTTTGCCGGAACGCCGACCGGCACCCCTGCCTTCGACGCGCTGGGCGTGGTCGCCCGCGAAACCGGGCTGACCCCGGCCATGGCCGAAGACGTGATCGCCGGTTTCGCCCTCGACGTGACCGACTGGCACCCGCGCGAGGAGGCCGACCTCATGCGCTATTGCTGGCATGTGGCCGGCGCGGTCGGGGTGATGATGGCCGTGGTCATGGGCGTTTCTCCTCGGGACGAAGACACGCTCGACCGCGCCGCCGATCTGGGGCTGGCCTTCCAGCTTGCCAATATTGCGCGCGATCTGGCCGAGGATGACGCCGCCGGGCGCTGCTACCTGCCCGCGCAGTGGCTGGCCGATGCCGATATTCCCCCCGGCGAGCAGCTCAAGCCGCCTTATCGGCCCGTTCTGGCCGGGCTCACCGCAAGGCTGTGCGATCTGGCACGGCCGCACGAGGATTCCGCGCGGATCGGCGCGGCCCGGCTGCGCTTTCGCCAGCGCTGGGCCATTCTGGCCGCAGCCGGGATCTATGGCGCGATAGCCCGGCAAGTGGCGGCGCGGGGAACGCGCGCCTGGGACAGCCGGACGCGGGTTTCGCGCGGAGCCAAATTGGTCTGGATCGGGCGGGCTCTGGTTCAGGCCCTGCTGCCGGTGCCGGGCCGGTGCCGCACGGGGGCCTTGCGGCGGCGGTTTACCCGGCGTTCTTTTGTGTGAGGGCCCCGACCTTGAGCCGGGCCCTTCCGCCCCATCCGCGCAATTTCAGCGCATCAGCACCAGTTCCTCGGCCATCGAGGGATGCAGCGCCACGGTCGCATCGAAATCGGCCTTGGTCAGCCCGGCCTTGACCGCGATGGCCGCGCCCTGAAGCACTTCGGGCGCTTCCGGGCCGATCAGGTGGACCCCCAGAACCTTGTCGCTCTGCGCATCGACGACCAGCTTGTAGAGGCCGCGCTCGGGACGGTGGCCGAAGATGTTCTTCATCGGGCGGAAGTCCGAGGTGAAGATCTTGACCGCATTGCCCAGCTTCTCGCGCGCCTGCGCCTCGGTCAGGCCCACGCTGGCAATCGGAGGCTGCGAAAACACCGCGCTGGGCACGCAATCGTAGGCAACGCGGGTGTCCTTGCCGCCGAACACGCGGTCGGCAAAAGCATGACCCTCGCGGATGGCGACGGGCGTGAGCTGGATGCGGTTGGTCACGTCGCCCACGGCATAGATGCTCGGGCACGCGGTCTGCGCCAGATCGTTTACCACGATCTCGCCATGGCTGCCCGGCACGATCCCTGCATTTTCAAGGCCCAGCCCGTCGGTCTTGGGGCGGCGCCCGGTCGCCACCAGCACGACATCGGCGGGCAGCGGGTCGCTCTGGCCCTTGAGGTGGGTGAGCAGCGTGCCATCGGCCTGCTTCTCGATGCGCTCGATCCCGCAGTTGAAGCGATACTGGATGCCGCGCGCCATGGTGATCTGGAGCAGGCGATCGCGCAGGCTCGCGTCATAGCCGCGCAGGATCGTCTCGCTGCGGTTGACCACCGTGACCTGACAGCCCAGCGCGTTGAAGATCCCGGCAAATTCCATCGCGATATAGCCCGCGCCGGAAATCACCACACGCTTGGGCAAGGCTTCGAGGTGGAAGACCTCGTTCGAGCTGATGGCGTGTTCGGCGCCCTCGAACGTGGGCATGACCGGCCAGCCGCCCGTCGCCACGAGGATGACCTTCGCCGTGATTTCGCGCCCGCTGGCGAGCTTTACCGTGTGGGGGCCGGCAATCGTCGCGCGTTCGAGGAAGTGCTCGACCTTGTTGTTGTCGAGCGTGTTCGTATAGGCCGCATTGAGGCGGTCGACATCCCTGAGCACCGCATCGCGCAAGGTCGCCCAGTCGAACTTGAGGTTCTCCACGCTCCAGCCATAGTTGGCCGCGTCCTGAAGTTCCTCGGCAAAATGCGATCCGTAGACCAGCAGCTTCTTGGGCACGCAGCCGCGGATCACGCAGGTTCCGCCCACGCGATATTCCTCGGCCACGGCGACCCGCGCGCCATAGCCGGCGGCAATCCGGCTGGCGCGCACGCCCCCCGAACCGGCCCCGATCACGAACAGGTCATAGTCGTAAGTCGGCTGGGGGGCTGGGTCGGTCATGGCAATCCTCGGCATGGGCAGACAAAAAACTGGCGCCGGATATGGCAATCAAGCCCCTCCGGCGCCAGCCCTCTTCGGCGAATTTTGAATCAGGCGCTTATTCGACGCCGATGCCAGAAAGCGCGAGCAGCGCCTCGGTGCTGGGGTCGAAGCCCCCGCCGCCGCCTGCGTCGATCTGCTTGGCAATCGCCTTGCCCAGTTCGACGCCGAACTGGTCGAACGGGTTGATCCCCAGCAGCATCGCCGAAACGAACGTGCGGTGTTCGTGGAAGGCGATCAGCGCGCCCAGCGTCGCCGCGTTCAGGTCGTCGCACAGGATCGTGGCCGAAGGGCGGTTGCCCGGATAGGCACGCGCGCCGTCCTCGCTGGCCTTGCCCGCCATGAGCGCGGCGCCTTGCGCGAAGCAGTTCGACAGCAGGATCTTGTGGTGCGCCGGGTCGAGATCGTGGCCGGGCACCTTGACAGCGAGGAAATCGACCGGGATCAGGTGCGTGCCCTGATGGAGCAACTGGAACACCGCATGCTGGGCATCGGTGCCAACGCCGCCCCAGGTGATCGGCGCGCTGGGCCGGGAAAGCGGCGTGCCATCGGCGTGGACGCGCTTGCCGTTCGATTCCATTTCCAGTTGCTGGAGATAGTCGGGCAGCAGGGCGAGGCGTTCGTCATAGGCGAAGACCGCGCGCGTCTGGCAGCCGAGCGCCTGCGTGTAATAGAGGTCGGCAAAGGCGGCGCGCACGACGACGTTTTCCCCGATGGGCGCATCGCGGAAATGTTCGTCGATGGCCTTCGCGCCTTCGAGGAATTCGGCGAAGGCGACCGAGCCGAGCGCGAGCGCGACCGGGAAGCCGATCGACGACCACAGCGAATAGCGCCCGCCCACGGTTTCCGAGAACGGCAGGATGCGCGTTTCATCGACGCCCCATTCGACCGCCTTTTCCGGCGCCGCCGTCAGCGCGATGACCCGGCCATAGGGATCGGCCACGCCGCCCTCGCGCAGCCATTCGAGCGCGCTGGCCGCATTGACCATGGTTTCGGTGGTGGTGAACGTCTTGGACGCGAGCGCGATCAGCGTGGTGGCCGGATCGCACTGCTTCATCGCCGCTTCGAGCGCGCAACCATCGATGTTGGAGACGACATGGACGGCGACTTTGGCGTCCTCGCGGGCGAGCGCGTCGATGGCCAGCGCCGGGCCGAGCGCGGACCCGCCGATGCCGATGTGGATCAGGCTCTTCACCTCGCCCAGCAGGCCTTCGTGGATCGCATCGACCAGCAGCGCCATGCGTGCGTGGAGCGCATCGGCTTCCTCGACGCTGGCTTCCGCGCCCACGCCGCGCTGGGCGGTGTGTTCGGCGGCGCGGCCTTCGGTGTTGTTGATCTTCGCGCCCGAGAGCAATTCCGCGCGCTTGCCGGCAAAGTCCGTGGCCTGCGCCAGATCGGCCAGCACGGCTTCGACGGCAGGAGAAAGATGGGTCTTGGACCAGTCGAAGCGAATCGGGCCGCCGGGCAGGTCGAGCGTGGCGGCATAGGCATCGAGCCGGGCCGGATCGGCAAAGAGCGTGGCAAGGGTGGGCTGGTCCAGCGCCTCAAGCGCGCTCCACAGCGCGGTCTGGTCCTGTGCTGCCATTGTCATCCTGTCCTTTATTGGGAATTGCGTGTATTTCCCCTCATGCCCGCTTGACGCCGATCTTCCAAGCATACGTTCGCCTCGACGAACGGCGCGTGCAAACGTATTTGCCAGAGGCTATGGGCGTTGCATTCCTTCTTGACGGATGCACGCGCCCTCCACATGACCCCGACGATGAATGAAACGCCCGAACCCGCGAACCCCGCGGTCGAAACATCTGCGGCCCCCGCGCCCGGCAAGCCGGCGCAGGGCACCCGCAAGCCCCGGAAGGAAGACAGCTTCCCGGTCTTCGTGATCAAGCTGGTGCTGATCGTGGCCATCTTCCGCAGCTTCTTCTTCTCGCCGTTCAACATTCCCTCGGAATCCATGCTGCCGAGGCTGGAGGATGGCGACTATCTGCTCGCGGCCAAGTGGCCCTATGGCTTCTCGCGCTATTCGCTGCCCTACAGCCTGCCGTTGCTGCCCGCCAAGCGCATCTTCGCCGGGCAGCCCGAGCGGGGCGACGTGGTGATCTTCAAGGCCCCTCCGGGCAATGATGTCGACTATATCAAGCGGGTGATCGGCCTTCCGGGCGATACCGTGCAGATGATCGGCGGCGTGCTGCACCTCAACGGCAAGACCGTGCCCAAGGTCAAGATCGAGGACTTCGTGATCCCCGTCTCGGCCAATACCGACTGCATCTCGCCCGACTTCGCCGTGACCGAAGCCGACGGCAAGCAGACCTGCCACTATCCGCAGTTCCGCGAAACGCTGCCCAGCGGCAAGAGCTACAACGTGCTCGACCTCGGCTATCGCCCGCAGGACGATACGCCCCCGGTGGTCGTGCCCGAAGGCAAGCTGTTCCTGATGGGCGACAACCGCGACAACTCGATGGACAGCCGTTTCCCGGCCGTCGAAGGCGGCGGCATCGGCCTTGTCCCGCAGGACAACCTCGTGGGCCGCGCGACGATCGTGATGTGGTCGACCGACGGTTCGGCCAACTGGTTCCTGCCCTGGACCTGGTTCACGGCACTGCGCTGGAAGCGTATCGGGGGGATGTTCTGAGCACGCCCCTCACCCCCGAAACCGCCGCGTTCCTCGCCCAGTTGACCGGTTTTCCGGTCAAGCAGGGCGCGCTCTGGCACGAGGCCCTGACCCACGGTTCGATGGGCGAGGCGCGCGATTACCAGCGCCTCGAATTCCTCGGCGACCGCGTGCTGGGCCTGGCCGTGGCCGACTGGCTCCATGGCTTGAGCGATGCGGCCGAAGGCAAGCTTTCGCAGCGCCTCAACGCGCTCGTCAGCCGCGAGACCTGCGCCGATGTCGCGCGCGCGCTGGGCGTTCCGGCCCACATTCGCCTGGGCAAGCAGGCCCGCGACGATGGCGGCGCAGACAGCGACAACATCCTGGGCGACGTGATGGAGGCGCTGATCGGCGCGCTGTTCCTCGAACGCGGCTTTCCCGCCGCGCGCGATTTCATCCGCAAGGCCTGGGACAAGCCGATGCGCGCAGGCGCCGGGCAGCGCAAGCACCCCAAGGCCGCGCTTCAGGAATGGGCGGCGGGCAATCGCCGCAAGCCGCCGGTCTATGCCCTGATCGACCGCTCCGGCCCCGACCATGCCGCCACGTTCACCGTGCAAGTGAGCGTCAACGGCGTGGGCGAGACGCAGGCCCGCGGATCGAGCAAGCAGGAAGCCGAGACCGCCGCCGCGCGCGATTTCCTCAAGCAGTTCGCCTGAGCCCTCCGGGCCCGGCATTTTCGCCATTTTTTGCAAAAGCCCCCGGCTTGCCGAAGGGCGCCATCAGGTTCATCTTTCTTTCATGACAGACTCCACCCCAAATACCCCCGAAACCAGCATGCCCGATACCTGCGGCCCCGATACCTGCGGCCCCGATACCTGCGGCCCCGATACCTGCGGCCTGGTTGCCGTGATCGGCGCGCCCAATGCGGGCAAGTCCACGCTGGTCAACGCGCTGGTCGGCCAGAAGGTCGCCATCGTCTCGGCCAAGGCCCAGACCACCCGCGCGCGCCTGATGGGCATCGCCCTCGAAGGGCGCGCCCAGATCATTCTGGCCGATACCCCCGGCCTGTTCGAACCGCGCCGCCGCCTGGACCGCGCAATGGTCAGCGCCGCCTGGGAAGGCGCGCAGGAAGCCGACGCGATCCTGCTGGTGGTCGATGCACGCAAGAAGAAGCGCGAATACCTCGAACCGATCCTCGCCTCGCTGGCCGAGCGCAAGGAGCGCAAGTTCCTCGTGCTCAACAAGGTCGACGCCACGCCCAAGGAACCCCTGCTGGTCATGGCCGAGGAACTGAGCGCGCAAGGCCAGTTCGACGAAGTGTTCTTCGTCTCGGCGCTGACCGGCGACGGCGTGCCCGAATTGAAGACGCGCCTTGCCGCCCTGATGCCCGAAGGCCCGTGGCACTATCCCGAAGATCAGGTGTCCGACGCCTCGGAACGCCTGCTCGCCGCCGAGATCACCCGCGAGCAGATCTACCGCCAGCTTCACGACGAACTGCCCTATGACAGCGCGGTGCGCCCGGAAAGCTACCAGTACCGCAAGGACGGCTCGGTCGAAATCCACCAGCAAATCGTGATCGCGCGCGACAGCCAGCGCGGGATCGTGCTGGGCAAGGCCGGCTCGAAGCTGAAGGCCATCGGCGAAGCCTCGCGCAAGGAACTGGCCGAACTGCTGGGGATCAAGGTCCACCTCTTCCTCCATGTGAAGGTCGAGGAAAACTGGGCCGAGAGCCGCGAAATCTATGAAGAAATCGGGCTCGACTGGGTGAAGTAAGCCGCCGCCCCTCCGTCGGGCCTTGCGGCCCGCCACCTCCCCGCCAAGCGGGGAGGATGCTTTCCGATCCTCCCCACACCGTGGGGAGGGGGACCGCGCGGAACGCGGGGTGAAGGGGATCTGCGCTGCGCCCTCAAAACCCCTCCGTCAGGCCTTGCGGCCTGCCACCTCCCCGCCAAGCGGGGAGGATCGGCGCGGATGAGGCTTCCCGATCCTCTCCACACCTTGGGGAGGGGGACCGCCCGGAACGCGGGGTGGAGGGGAACTGCGCTGCGCTTTCAAAACCCCTCCGTCAGGCCTTGCGGCCTGCCACCTCCCCGCCGAGCGGGGAGGATCAGGGTTTCAGGCCTCTGCCTTCTTGGCGGGGGCTTTTTTCTTGGGTGCGGCGGCTTTCTTGGCCGGAGCCTTCTTGGCTGCCGGTTCCTTCTTGGCAGCAGCGTCCTTCTTGGGTGCCGCCTTCTTGGCCGGGGCCTTCTTCTTGCCCTTGGCCGGGCCCTTGGCGGCGCGTTCGTCGATCAGGGTGATCGCTTCCTGCTCGGTCAGGGTTTCGGGCTGCTTGTCGCGCGGGAGCGTGGCATTGGTGGTGCCGTCGGTCACATAAGGACCATAGCGCCCGGCCATGAGCTTGATTTCGCCGCCCGACGTCGGGTGCACACCAAAGGTCTTGAGCGGTTCGGCGGCGGTGCGCGCGCCGCGACGCCCTGCCCCGCTGGCCGCTTCCGCCAGCAGCACGACCGCCGCGTTCATACCCGTCTCGAAGACCTCGGCGGTCGACTTGAGCCGTGCATACTTGCCGTCATGAGCCAGATAGGGACCATAGCGCCCGATCGAGGCGGTGATCATGTTGCCCGTTTCCGGATGCGGCCCCAGTTCGCGCGGCAGATGCAGCAACTTGAGCGCCCATTCCAGATCGAGTTCGGGAATGTCCTTGGGGATCGAGGCGCGCTTGGCCTCCTTGCCCTCGCCAAGCTGGATATAGGGCCCGAAACGGCCCGTGCGGCGGGTGACCTCAAGGTCCGTCGCCGGATCCTTGCCCAGCGGGGTATCGTCGCCACCCTCGCCTTCCGCGCCGCCGGGCTGGGCGAACTTGCGGGTGAACTTGCACTCGGGATAGTTCGAGCAGGCGATGAATGCGCCATAGCGGCCACCGCGCAGCGACAGGCGGCCTTCGCCGCACTTGGGGCATTCGCGCGGATCGTGGCCATCGGCGCGCGGGGGGAACAGGTAGTCCCCCAGAAACACGTCGAGTTCGGCGGTCACCTCGCTCGGCTTCTTCTCCATGACCTCGTCGGCCTTGGGCTTGAAGTCGCGCCAGAATTCGGCAAGCACCTGCTTCCACGCGGCGCGGCCACCCGACACGTCGTCGAGTTCGTCTTCCATGCCCGCCGTGAATTCATAGGCGACATAGCGGTCGAAGAAGCGTTCGAGGAAGGCGGTGAGCATGCGCCCGCTTTCCTCGGCAAAGAAGCGGTTCTTCTCGGTACGCACATAGGCGCGATCTTTCAGAACCTGAAGCGTTGCCGCATACGTCGAAGGGCGCCCGATGCCCAGTTCCTCCAGCCGCTTGACGAGGCTGGCTTCCGAATAGCGCGGCGGCGGCTGGGTGAAGTGCTGCGTGGCGTCGACGCCCTGCTTGGCCGGGCAATCGCCCTTGTTGAGCATGGGCAGGAGGTTGGCGTCCTCGTCGTCGCCATCGGCCTTCTGGTCGCGGCCTTCTTCATAGACGGCCAGAAAGCCGGGGAACTTCACGACCTGGCCCGTCGCGCGCAAGTCGTGCTGGCCGGTGCCTTCGCGCAGGGTCACGGTCGTGCGCTCGATGGCCGCCGAAGCCATCTGGCTGGCCAGCGCGCGCTTCCAGACAAGATCATAGAGCCGCGCCTCGTCGCCGCTGCCATAATGGTCGCGGGTAAAGTCGGTCGGGCGGATCGCTTCGTGGGCTTCCTGCGCGTTCTTGGCCTTGGTTTCGTAGACGCGCGGCTTTTCGGGCAGGAAGTGGCCGTTGTAGCGGTCGGAAATGGCGCGGCGTGCGGCATCGATGGCGCTCGGGTCCATCTGCACGCCGTCGGTACGCATGTAGGTGATCGCGCCTGCTTCGTAGAGCGTCTGGGCCACGCGCATCGTGTGGCTGGCCGAAAAGCCCAGCTTGCGCGCGGCTTCCTGTTGCAGGGTCGAGGTGGTGAACGGGGGCGAGGGATTGCGGCGCGTGGGGCGCACGTCGACATCCTCGACGCGGAACGTGCCCGCCTCGACGACAGCCTTGGCGCGCATCGCCACGCCTTCCTCGCCCAGCGACAGGCGGTCGAGCTTCTGGCCCTCGAACTTGACGAGGCGCGCGACGAACGGCGTGCCATCGTGCTCCATGCGCGCGGCAACCGACCAGTATTCCTGCGCCTTGAACGTCTCGATCTCGCGCTCGCGCTCGACAATCAGGCGCAGCGCGACAGACTGCACGCGGCCCGCCGACTTGGCGCCGGGCAGCTTGCGCCAGAGCACCGGCGAGAGCGTGAAACCGAACAGGTAGTCGAGCGCACGGCGCGCCAGATAGGCGTCGATCAGGTCCTGATCCAGCTCGCGCGGGGCGGCCATGGCAGTCGTGACCGCCTGCTTGGTGATCGCGTTGAACGTCACCCGGCTGACCGCCTTGGGCAGCGCGCGGCGCTTGGACAGCAGTTCGCGCACATGCCATGAAATCGCCTCGCCCTCGCGATCAGGGTCAGTCGCGAGGATCAGGCTGTCGGCTTCCTTGGCGGCGTCGGCAATGGCCTTCACGCGCGACTGCTTGTCGCCATAAAGCTCCCAGTCCATGGCGAAATCCTCGTCCGGGCGGACCGAGCCGTCCTTGACCGGAAGGTCGCGGACATGGCCATAGGATGCCAGAACCTTGTAGCCGGGGCCCAGGTACTTCTCGATGGTCTTGGCCTTGGCCGGGGATTCTACGATGACAAGCTTCATGGCGAGGGTCGAAATGTCCTTACGCGTATACGTGCGTGTGAGGGTGACGAAGGGAAGACCACCCCGTCAAGAGGCGAGTCGGACGCATCACCGTGCCACACGCGTGTCCCCCTGAACGAATGTGCGCGATCAGCCAAGCGATACCCGCCCCCCGGCATGACGGATCAGCCGCCCGGCCAGTTCGAGTTCGAGCAGGGCGAGTTGCACCGCGCCCGGCGAAGCCCCGCTCTGGCGCACGAGTTCATCGACCGCAATCGGCGCCACGCCGAGCAGGGGCTCGATGTCCGCCGGGCCTTCATCGGTGGGCGGCACGAAGACCGGGGACAGGCCGTGGGCCGGTTCGCGGAAAGTCGAGCGCGGGGTGCCGGTGAAACTTTCGATCAGTTCGATCACGTCGGAAGGGGTCTGGACGAGGATCGCCCCGTCGCGAATCAACTGGTTGCAGCCATGTGCGCGCGAATCGAGCGGCGAGCCGGGAATGGCCATGACCTCGCGCCCGACCTCGCCCGCCAGCCGCGCGGTGATCAGCGAGCCCGAACCGGGCGCCGCCTCGACCACCACGGTTCCCGCGCAAAGCCCGGCGATGATGCGGTTGCGGCGGGGGAAATGGCGGGCCTGCGGCTCGGTCCCCATCGGCATTTCGGCCACGAGCAGGCCCTCGCGGGCCATGACGCCATGAAGATCGATGTTTTCGGGCGGATAGGGCTTGTCGAGGCCCCCGCCGATCACTCCGATGGTCCCGCCTCCCTGTGCCGCCGTGCCCGGCAGCAGGGCGCCGCGATGGGCCGCTGCATCGACCCCGCGCGCCATGCCCGAAACCGCGGCATAGCCTTGCGCGACAAGGGCGGCGGCAAATTCGCGGGCCAGCCGCATCGCTGCTGCCGAAGCGTTGCGCGCGCCCACGATGGCAACGCCGGGCTGGTCGAGCAAGGCCCCCTCGCCCAGCAGGCTCAGGATCGGCGGGGCGCCCTCCATCTGGGCGAGAAGGTCGGGATAGTGGGGATCGTCGTGAAACAGATAGCGCCCGCCCATGGCATCGAGCGCGTCCATCTCGGCGCGGATGCGTGCCGGGTCCGCCGGGCGATAGGCCGCCCCGCCCCGCGCCGCCAGGCCAGGCAATGCATCGAGCGCGGCAGCCGCGCTGCCATGGCTGGCCAGCAGGTGATAATAGGTCACCGCCCCCACGCGCGGCGAGCGCAGGAGGCGTAGACGGGCAAAGGCTTCGGCGGACGAAAGCGGCGCGCGGGGCCTTTCGTCCGGCCAGACCATCAGGCCTGATCGCCCGGAGCGGCGCCCTCGGCCTTCTTGCGCGAGCCGCCAACGCGCGGTTCGGTCCCGGCAAGCAGGCGGGCGATATTGGCGCGGTGAAGAAACAGCACGAGCGCGGCAAGGCCGCCCAGTTCGGCGGCATAATCGGGCCGCCCGATGGCCAGCGCGGCAAGCGGCGCCGCAATCGCGGCAGCCATGCCCGCCACCGAGGAAATGCGCAGCAAGGCCAGAAGGCCAATCCACACCACCGCATAGGCAAGGCCGATCTGCCAGGCCAGACCGAGCGAAACCCCCATCAGCGTCGCCACGCCCTTGCCGCCGCGAAACCGCAGCCAGACCGGGAAGCAATGACCGAGCACCGCCCCGCCCGCCGCCATGACTTCGGCGCCCGGCAGCATCGCGCGCACCAGCCAGACCGCCGCCGCGCCCTTGAACAGGTCCAGCAGCAGCGTGGCCGCCGCCACGCCCTTGCGCCCGGTGCGCAGGACATTGGTCGCGCCAATGTTGCCCGAACCGATGGCGCGCAAGTCGCCAGCGCCGGTCAGGCGGGTGAGAATGAGGCCGAACGGAATCGAGCCGAGCAGATAGGCCGGGATCAGGGCCTGAAGGGCAAGGGAAATGGTCACAGCGCCGCCTTAGCCGCGCTTGCCGACAATCGGAAGGCACCGCGCAGCACTGCCCCCTCCCTTTTTGCTGCCACACTGGCTAAAAGCGGTGGCGATGACGTCTTCCCCGCTCCCCGTCGCCGGTTCCCTGCCCCTGCGCCTGCCTGCCGCGCAAGCCCCGCTCCTGCTGTTCGATTCCGGGGTCGGCGGGCTTTCCGTGCTGGCGCAGGTGCGCGCGCTCCTGCCGCAGGCGCCGGTGATCTATGTCGCCGACAATGCCGGGCTGCCCTATGGCACCAAGACCGAAGCGCAGATCGCCGCGCGGGTTTCCGGGCTGCTCGGACGCCTGACCGAGCGGCTGCGTCCGCGCCTCGTGTGCATTGCCTGCAACACGGCCTCGACCATCGCGCTTGCCTCGGTGCGCGAGGTGCTCGAAGTGCCGATCGTGGGCACCGTCCCCGCGATCAAGCCTGCCGCCGCACTGACCCGCAGCGGGGTGATCGGCCTGCTGGGCACGCAGGCGACCATCCGCCAGGGCTATGTCGACCGGCTCGAAGCCGAATTTGCCGCCGACAAGCGCCTGTTGCGCCACGGCGCGCCCGAACTCGTCGCCGCCGCCGAAGCGCGGCTGCGCGGGCAGGATGTCGACCCCGCCGTGTTCGACCGCGCGGCCCAGGCCCTGCGCGAGCAACCCGATGGCGCGCGGATCGATACCGTGGTGCTGGCCTGCACGCACTTCCCCCTGATCGAAGCCGATCTGGGCCGTGCCTTTGGCCCCGGCGTATCCTTCATCGACGGTTCGGCCGGGATCGCGCGGCGCATCGCCACGCTCACGCAGGGCCAGGATTTCGTGCGCGAGGCGCCCGATCTGGCCTTGTTCACCCGCCTCGACGCCGATGTCGAAACCTTGCGCCCGGTGCTGGCGGCGCAAGGGCTGGAGCGCATCGCATGCTTTTAAAGCCCGACCCAAAAGTCCTGCGGGTCGGGCTCTTAGGCCTTATCCTTTGGTCCAAACCCGGCAGGTGAACGCCCCCTTGGACAATAAAGCCACTTGGCAAGGCTTTGCCGCGAGGAGTAGAAGCCCGGCAAGATCGCCGGCATCCCGACGACTGGACAGGAAACTGGCCGGAAACTCGGGCGGCAGTCCTTGTCGGGGAGCGAGGATGGCGGTCAGGTAAAAAGCGACGATGCGGCATCTCACGGCCCACCCCGTTCATCACGGAGTTGGCAAAGGTGCAGTAGGACGTTGCGGCAAGATGTTGCGATAAGACAATGACGCGGTCACCCGGACCATGTTTGAGGCCTCCTCGTTCAGGCCAAAGTCATCCGGACGGCCGGTCGGCTGCAGAAACGAAGGAGCCGCAGCAGTGAATTACGACCAGATTTTCGATGCTGCGATCGACCGCCTGCATTCCGAAGGTCGCTACCGCGTTTTCATCGACATTCTGCGCAACAAGGGCGCCTATCCCAACGCCCGCTGCTTTGCCGGACACAACGGCCCCAAGCCGATCACGGTATGGTGCTCGAACGACTATCTCGCGATGGGCCAGCACCCCAAGGTGATCGCCGCCATGGAAGAAGCGCTCCACGACGTGGGCGCGGGTTCTGGCGGCACGCGCAACATCGGCGGCAACACCCATTATCACATCGACCTTGAGCGCGAACTGGCCGACCTGCATGGCAAGGACGGTGCACTGCTGTTCACCTCGGGCTATGTCTCGAACGACGCGACGCTTTCCACGCTCGCCAAGGTCCTGCCCGGCTGCGTGATCTTCTCCGACGAGCTGAACCACGCCAGCATGATCGCGGGCATCCGCAATTCGGGCGCGGAAAAGCGCGTGTTCCGCCACAACGACCTCGAACATCTCGAAGAACTGCTGGCCGCGACCGACCCGGCCCTGCCCAAGCTGATCGCCTTCGAGAGCGTCTATTCGATGGACGGCGACGTCGCCCCGATCCACGCGATCTGCGACCTGGCCGAAAAGTACAATGCCCTGACCTACATCGACGAGGTCCATGCCGTGGGCATGTATGGCCCGCGCGGCGGCGGCATCACCGACCGCGACGAGGCGGCCCACCGCATCGACATCATCGAAGGCACGCTGGGCAAGGCCTTTGGCGTGATGGGCGGCTATATCGCGGCCGATACGCGGATCATCGACGTGATCCGTTCCTATGCCCCCGGCTTCATCTTCACCACCTCGCTCTCGCCGGTGCTGGTGGCCGGCGTGCTGGCCTCGGTGCGCCACCTCAAGGCTTCGAGCGTCGAGCGCGACGCCCAGCAGGCCGCCGCCGCCACGCTCAAGCAACTGTTCCGCGACGCCGGGCTTCCGGTGATGGACAGCACGACGCATATCGTCCCGCTGATGGTCGGCGATCCGGTGCGCGCCAAGAAGGTGTCGGATATCCTGCTCGCCGAATATGGCGTCTATGTTCAGCCAATCAATTTCCCGACCGTGCCGCGCGGCACCGAGCGCCTGCGCTTCACCCCCGGCCCGGCCCACACCGAAGCGATGATGCAGGACCTGACCCGCGCCCTCGTCGAGATCTGGGAACGCCTCGACCTCGAAATGGCGCAACAGCAGGCTGCGTAATAGCCCACTTTTTGCCCCGCCCTTCCTTTCGGGGAAGGCGGGGCAACAGATACGAGAAAGCCCCGCCGGAACCAACCGGCGGGGCTTTCTTCTTATGTGCGACCCGAGACGGGCTCGAGGTGTGGGTTGCGCCTAGCCGTGCCAAGCTGTCACCACCCTGAACCGATTTCGCAATGCAACCTTTTTTACAATCAGCGCAGCGAGACCACGTTGTCGCTCAGGCGCAGGCCACGGCGGCTGCCGTTGTACTGGCTGGACATCGGCTCGTCGGTGACGGTGTAGGTTTCCACCGCCTCGAAACCGTTGAACGCGGTCTTCATCGCCGCGCCATAGGCGCCGAGCATGCCGATCTCGATGTAGTCGCCGGCGCGTGCGTCGGCGGGCAGCGGGAACGGGCCTTCCATGAAGTCCATGTCGTCGCAGGTCGGGCCATAGAAGCTGAAATCAGCCATTTCGCCCGCTTCGATCACCTCCCCGTCGCGCATCAGGCGCACGGGGAAACGCCAGCCGACATGGGCCGCATCGAACAGCGCGCCATAGGCGCCGTCGTTGATGTACAGCTCGTTCTCGCGGCGCTTTTCGACGCGCACGATGATCGAGTTGTATTCGGCGCACAGCGCACGGCCCGGCTCGCACCAGAGTTCCGCCGAGTAGGACACCGGCAGCGATTCATAGGTCCGGTCGATCAGCGCGAAGTAGTCTTCGAGCGGCGGAGGCTCCATGCCCGGATAGACCGACGGGAAGCCGCCGCCGACATCGATGATGTCGACCGTGACGGCCGCATCGACGATCGCCGCGCGCGCCTTTTCGAGGGCCAGCACATAGGCATGCGGGCTCATCGCCTGGCTGCCGACGTGGAAGCACACGCCAAGGCTGTCGGCGAGCTGGCGGGTCTGCTGGAGCAGTTCGCGCGCATCGACGAGGTCGCAGCCGAACTTGGAGGCGAGGCTCAGTTCGGAATGCTCCGAAGAGACGCGCAGGCGCACGCAGAGCGTCAGATCCTGAGCGCCATCGGTCGCTTCACGGATCTTTTCCAGTTCGTCGAGCGAATCGAGGCTGAACGTGCGCACGCCGTAGGTCTTGTAGGCCTCGGCAATGGCGCGCGGCGCCTTGACCGGGTGCATGAAGCACAGCGTGGCTTCGGGCAGGACCGAGCGCACCAGACGCACTTCGGTGATCGAAGCGACATCGTAATGGGTGACCCCGGCGTCCCAGAGCACGCGCAGAAGGTCAGGGGAAGGGTTCGCTTTCACCGCATAGAGCGACTTGCCCGGAAACTTCTCGACAAAGAAGCGGGCTGCGCGCGCGGCTGCATGCGGGCGGTTGAGAATGGCGGGTTGGTCAGGCGCGGTGGCGCGAACTACAGCCCGTGCATCAAGATAATTGTGCAACTCAAGGGACCCCCAAACAAAACGTGGAACGAAAAGCTGCCTTGCGGTTTGGAAGTCCCCATGGGGCAGCGAGGAAGCGCTAAATAGGGCCGGTGGAACGAAGTTCAAGCGAAAAAAATCACAGCTTCACAAATCTGTCACATTGCAGGCCGCACCCCGGCGCACACCTGCCCCGTCCGGGCGCAGAAATGGTCCCCGGACGACACGACAGGATCATGATTCAAAACAAAATTACCGAATTTATCCGAGGCGGTCGCGGAAATCCTCGTAGGCGAAAGTCCGCAGGCATTCGAGCGTGTCGGTCGCACTGTCCCAGAGCCAGATCGAAGGCAGCGGCACCCCGTTGAAGGTGGTGGTCTTGACCATCGAGTAATGGGCCTGATCAAGGAAGGCGAACCGCACGCCCGGCTCGGCGCGAACCGGCAGGCGGTAGTCGCCGATCACGTCGCCCGCCAGACACGAAGGCCCGCCCAGACGCACCGGCGCATCGGCGCCATCGGTGCCCTCGTATTCGTCGATGGGCCGCTCGCCGAGCATGGCCGGACGATAGGGCGCCTCGATCACGTCGGGCATGTGGCAGGTCGCCGAAATGTCGGTGATGGCGATGTCCATGCCGTTCCAGTGCCGGTCGAGCACGGTGCCCACGAGGATGCCCGCGTCGAGCGCGACGGCCTCGCCCGGTTCGAGATAGATCTCGCAGCCGGTTTCCGCCTTTACCGCCTTGAGGAAGGCGACCAGATCGTCGCGCTGATAGTCGGCGCGGGTCACATGGTGGCCGCCGCCAAAGTTGAGCCACTTGAGCTGGCCGAAGAACGGCGCGATGCGGGGCTTGAGCGCCTCCCACGTGCGTTCCAGCGGCTCGAAGTCCTGCTCGCACAGCGTGTGGAAATGCAGGCCCGAGACGCCTTCGAGGTGTTCCGGCGTCAACTGGTCGACCGGAAAGCCGAGGCGCGAATGGGGGGCGCAGGGGTCGTAGCGCGGCACTTCGCCTTCGGCATGGAGCGGGTTGATCCGCAGGCCCACGTCGAACACCTTGCCCGCTGCGCGCGCGGCGGCCAGCTCGGGCGCGAACCGCGCGATCTGGAACGGCGAATTGAAGATCACATGGTCGGACAAGTCGAGGATCTCGGGCAGATCCTCGCCCTTGTAGGCCGCGCAATAGGTCGCGATCTCGCCCCTGTAATGCTCGGCAGCAAGCTTGGCCTCCCACAGGCCCGATGTGCACACCCCGTCGAGATAGTCCCCGACGATCGGCGCGACCTTCCACATCGAGAAGGCCTTGAGCGCGCTGAGCACCTTGATCCCGGCCCGGTCGCGGATGTCGGCCAGAACCGCCAGATTGCGGCGCAGGGCCTGAACGTCGACGACAAACGAGGGGCTGTCGACGCGCGACAGGTCGAAATGGGCAAAGGCGCCCGGATCACCGGCTCTGGTTTCCATGGGAGGCGAGGCCTTTCGGGAGAGATGCAAGAGAGGGGTCTTGAAACGACGGACGCCAGCCCCGCAAGGACTGCGGAAAGCCGGCGCCGGATACTTTGCCATATCGGCCCCCGCCGCCCTCCCTGCAAGGGACGGGCCACGGGTGGCCTCAGAACCGCAGGATCAGAATTCCAGCGGCCCGGCCAGTTCCTTGACCTGCCAGGGCAGGCCATGGGCATTGAGCATGTCCATGAACGGATCGGGATCGAGCTGTTCGATGTTGAACACGCCCTCGCCCTTCCACAGGCCCTGCACGACCAGCGCCGCGCCGATCATTGCGGGAACGCCGGTGGTGTAGCTGACGGCCTGGTTGCCGGTTTCGGCAAAGGCGTCTTCGTGGTCGCAGATGTTGTAGATGTAGAAGGTCTTCTCCACCCCATCCTTGGTGCCCGTGGCGATGTCGCCGATGTTGGTCTTGCCCTTGGTGGTGGCGCCCAGCGAGGCAGGCTCGGGCAGGACGGCCTTGAGGAACTGGAGCGGGATGATCTCCTTGCCCTCGTAGATCACCGGGTCGATGCGGGTCATGCCCACGTTCTGGAGCACGGTGAGGTGGGTGATGTACGCATCGCCAAAGGTCATCCAGAAGCGGATGCGCTCGATCTCGGGCAGGTGCGTCTTGAGGCTTTCGATTTCCTCGTGATACATCAGGTACATGTTCTTGGGGCCAACGGCCTCGAAATCGAACTGGTGGCGGATCGTGAGCGCCGGGGTTTCCACCCATTCGCCGTTGAGCCAGTGACGCGCGGGCGCGGTCACTTCGCGGATGTTGATTTCGGGGTTGAAGTTGGTGGCAAAGTGCTGGCCATGGTCGCCGCCGTTGCAATCAAGAATGTCGAGCGTCTTGATCGTGTCGAGCTTGTGCTTCTTGAGCCAGGTGGCGAAGACCGAGGTCACGCCCGGATCGAAGCCCGAGCCGAGCAGGGCCATCAGGCCCTTTTCCTTGAAGCGTTCCTGATAGGCCCACTGCCACTTGTATTCGAACTTGGCTTCTTCGCGCGGTTCGTAGTTGGCGGTGTCCATGTAGTTGACGCCAGCGGCAAGGCAGGCGTCCATGATCGTCAGATCCTGGTAGGGCAGCGCGAGGTTGACCACCAGCACGGGCTTGACCTCGTTGATCAGCGCGGTCGTCGCGGCCACGTCGTCCGCGTCGATCTGGTAGGTCGCCACGTCGACCCCGGTGCGTTCCTTCACCGAGGCGGCGATTGCGTCGCACTTGCTCTTGGTGCGGCTGGCAAGGGCGATGCCGGTAAAGATATCGGCATTCATCGCCATCTTGTGAACCGCAACCGAGCCGACGCCACCGGCACCAATCACAAGAACCTTTGCCATCGTCACTCCATCATCCATCAAAACAGGGGGAATATCCCGCCGATCCTGCCACAGGACCGCGGAGGTTTCATGGCAAGGCCCATAAGCCAAGCCCATGACAAACCCAAGACCCTTGTGACCGGCTGTGTGCCCCGCAAGGCATGCCCTGCCCCTGTTTTGGCGAAATAGGTGGGGAAAGCTCTCCATGCCCGCACCAGCCACGCGAGCCACAATTGCCACAATCCCGCAATGCCACGCGCGTAAAGCAGCGCCCATCCATACGCATGGGAAGTCCACAGACCATGGAATTGCGCAAGAAGTCCAAGCCCGAAGCCGCTGCCGAGCAATCCCCTCCCGCCCACTCCCCTCTCGTGCGCTCCGTCGTGCGCAAGGGAGCGGGCATGGCGAACCGTCTGCTCGACCACACGTTCGCGCTCGCGTTTCGCGGCCTTGTCTATGCCCAGATCTGGGAAGACCCCGAAGTCGACATGGAAGCCTTGCAGATTCGCCCCGACAGCCGCGTCGTGGCCATCGCCAGCGGCGGGTGCAACGTGCTGTCCTATCTGGTCGCCGATCCGGCCAGCATCACTGCGGTCGATCTCAACACCGCGCACATCGCGCTCAACAAGCTCAAGCTGGCCGCAGCCCAGACCCTGCCCGACCATGCGCAGTTCCACCGCTTCTTCGCCCAGGCCGACAGCCCGGCCAATATCGCGACCTATCGCGCCAAGCTCGCCCCCCTGCTCGACGAACCGACGCGCCGCTATTGGGAAGGGCGCGACCTGATCGGGCGGCGGCGCATCGGCGGGTTCTCGCGCGGGATCTACAAGCGCGGACTGCTGGGCAATTTCATCGGCGTGGCGCACCTGCTCGCGCGGCTCTATCGGATCGACCTTGCGCGCATTCTGGCCGCGCCCACGCTCGAAGCCCAGCGCGCGGTGTTCGAGGCCGAACTGGCCCCTGTCTTCGACAAGCGCTTCGTGCGCTGGCTGACCGACCAGCCCGCCTCGCTGTTCGGGCTGGGCATTCCCCCGGCGCAGTTCGATGCGCTGGCGGGCGACCAGCGCATGGCGCAAGTCCTGCGGCGGCGCCTCGAACGGCTCGCCTGCGATTTTCCCGTGGCCGAAAACTATTTCGCCTGGCAGGCTTTTTCGCGCGGCTATGCCCGCGACGGGCAAGGCCCCCTGCCCCCCTATCTCCAGCGCGCCAACTGGCAGGCCGTTCGCGAGCGCGCATCGCGGGTGCAGGTGATCCACGCCAATTTCACCGAGCATCTGGCCACCCTGCCCGATGCCTCGCGCGACCGTTATGTCCTGCTCGACGCGCAGGACTGGATGACCGACGCCCAGCTCAACGCGCTCTGGCAGGAAATCACCCGCACCGCCCGGCCCGGCGCGCGCGTGCTGTTCCGCACCGCCGCCCAGCCCAGCCTGCTGCCCGGACGCCTCGCGCCCGAGCTGCTCGCCCGCTGGCGCTACCATGCCCGCGAATGCGAAGGGTTCACCGCGCGCGACCGCTCCTCGATCTATGGCGGCGTCCACCTCTACAGCCTCATCCCATGACATCGGCCCCCACCAAAACCGGCACACAGACAGGCGGCGCACATGCCGCGCTGATGGACGCGATCTATCGGCGTCAGGCGCGCATCTATGACGTGACGCGCAAGTACTACCTGTTCGGGCGCGACCGGATGATCGGCGAACTGAAAGCGCCGCCGGGGGCGCGCGTGCTCGAACTGGGTTGCGGAACGGGGCGCAACCTGGCCCAGATCGCCCGCGCCTGGCCGGGCGCGCGGCTGCATGGGCTGGATATTTCGCCCGCCATGCTCACCGTCGCGCGCGACAGGCTGGGCGGGCGGGCACGGCTGGCGCAGGGCGACGCCACCGATTTCGCGCCCCAGGCCCTGTTCGGGTGCGACACGTTCGACCGCGTGGTCTTCTCGTTCGTGCTCTCGATGATCCCCGACTGGCCCGGCGCGCTCGCACAGGCGATCCGGGTTCTGGCGCCGGGCGGGGCGATCCACATCGTCGATTTTCACAATTGTCAGGGCCTGCCCGGCCCGCTCGCGCGCCTGCTGCGCGCGTGGCTTGCGCATTTTCATGTCACCCCGCGCCTGACACTGGCCGACGAAGCGCGGGCGCAGGCGGCACAGGCAGGCCTCGCCTTGCGGGTCATCACCGGCCCGCTCGGCTACTACCGGCTGATCACGCTTACCCGCGCGGGGTGAACGGTATCAAGCCGCCGTTTCGCGCACGAACAGGCTGGCGAGTTCGACATGGGTGGACCAGCGGAACTGGCCCACGGCCTTCAGGCCCGCCAGCCGATAGCCCGCCGCCACCATGGTCGCCGCATCACGCGCCCAGCTTGCCGGGTTGCAGCTGATGTAGACCACGCGGACCACCGTGCTCTCCGCTATCTGCGCCACCTGCTCGCGCGCACCGGCACGCGGCGGGTCGATCAGCACGGCGGCGAAGCGATTGAGTTCTTCGGCACGCAGCGGGTTGCGGAACAGGTCGCGGTGGAGCGCATGGACCGGGCGCCCGTTCATCCGGGCCGCCGCCTGACAGGCCAGATGGCTGTCGCGTGCGGCTTCCACGGCCAGAACCTTGGTGGCCGGGCTGTCCGTCGATGCGCTTGCCAGCGCAAAGGCAAAAGTGCCCAGCCCCGAAAACAGGTCGGCCACGGTCGGCACGCCCGCCAGCCAGCCGCGCGCGGCCTCGACCAGCGCGTCCTGCCCATCGGCGGTCGCCTGAAGGAACGCGCCCGAAGGCAGGCCAACCGCCGTGCCGCCCAGCGTAATCGTGGCCGGGTCGGGCTCCCACGTCGTTTCCGGGCCATAGCCGGCGTCGAGCGTCAGGCGCGCAAGGCCATTGTCACGCGCGAAATCGAGCAGCGCCTCGGTCCTCGCAAGGCTGTCGGCCGAAAGGCCCGAAAGGCCCACGCAGACACCCTGATCGGCCAGCACCAGTTCGACATCGACCGCCAGCTTGCGATCCTGCCAGCTTTCCAGCAGGGCCCGCAGCGGCGCCACCAGCGCGAAGAGTTCGGGCGCGATCACCGCGCATTCGCGCAAGTCGATGGTCTTGTGCGAGCCCTGCTCGCGGAAACCGAGCACGACCCGGCGCCCGATGGCCTGCCCATGAAGCACCGCGCGCCGCCGCGTGCGCGGGGGCGAAAGATGCGTGGGCTCCATCGTGCCCGGATCGAGATCCTGCCCGCGCGCGGCCCCGGCCACACGAGCGGTCACATAGTCAGCCAGCGCCGCGTCCGAGAGGTGCTGCAACTGGCAACCGCCACAGGCCGGGAAATGACGGCACGAAGGCTCGACATGGTTGGGCCCCCAGGTCAGGCTGCCATCGGCCTCCAGAATGTCGCCGGGCGCGGACAGCGCGACATAGCGCCCGTCGGCAGTCGCGCCCTCGCCCTTGGCGGCGACGCGGACGATCTGTGCAGCCCCGTTCATGGCCCCGCTCATGCCAGCACCTCCGCCAGGGCGCCGCCAATGGCATGGGCAAGCTCTCCCGAGGTGAAGGCGCTGCCCGCCCGCTCCGCCGCGCGGCTGTGAAGCCAGAGCGCCTGCGCTGCTGCCGCGCCCGCATCGCGGGTGACGGCAAGGCGGCTGGCCACGGTTCCGGCCAGAACATCGCCCGATCCGGCCACCGAAAGCCACGAGGACGCACGCGACCCCATCGTCACCGATCCATCGGGCGCGGCGATCACGCTGCACGGCCCCTTGAGCAGGACATGCGCCCCGCTCGCCCGCGCCAGAGCGACCGCGCGCGCAGGCCGGTCGCCCTCGCCCGAAAGGCCGAAATTGTGTTCGAGCACCTGCATTTCCCCTTCATGCGGGGTCAGCACGCAAGCGCGCGTCGCCAGACCGTTCACGCCCGCAAGCCCCGGCTGGAGCAGCACCAGCGCGTCCGCATCGATCACCAGCGGCAGGCCCGAGGCCAGCGCCACATCGAGCTTTGCCCGCGCCGCGTCATCGCGCCCCAGCCCCGGCCCGACCAGCAGCGCGCCATAGCGCCCGTCGGCCAGCAGGTCTGGCAAAGCGCCCCGGCTCACCACCAGTTCGGCGGGCACACCCGAAGGCGCCTCGCCCCCGGTCAGCAGGCGGACATAGCCCGCCCCGCCGCGCAAGGCGGCCTGCGCCGACAGCAGCGTGGCCCCCGGCATGGCCCCCGCAACGATCCCGAGCAGCCCGCGCCGGTACTTGTGCGCATCGGGCGCGGGCGCGGCGATCACCGGGCGCGCAAGGACCTGTGCGGCGCCGGGCATAGCCTCCACGCCAATATCGACCAGCCGCACCGCGCCCATGGTCACGCAGGCCGGCATCATGAAATGCGCGGGCTTCCACGCGCCGAGCGCGAGGGTAAGCGTCCATTCGGGCAGGCCTTCATTGAGGAGGGCCCCCGTATCGGCATCGACCCCGCTGGGGAGGTCCACCGCCACGCGCATGGCATGGTGCGCGGCCAGATCGCCCAGCAGCGCGGCCAGATCATCGGACAGTGGGCGCGAGAGGCCGCTGCCGAACAGGCAATCGACCAGAACGCCCCCGCGCGGCAGGCCCTCTTGCGACAGAGCGGCCCCCGCCTCGCGCACTTCGCCCGCAAACAGGCTGCGCGCACGGCGGGCCGCATCGGTCTGCGGCGGACGCGCGGCCACCACGCAGACCGGCACATCGTGATCGGCCAGATACTGCGCGATCACATAGCCATCGCCGCCATTGTTGCCCGGCCCGCACAGCACCGTCACCGAACGCCCGGCAGCCAGACGGCGCACCCATTCGCCCGCCCCGCGCCCGGCGCGCTGCATCAGCGCATGGACATCGTGGCCCGCATCCATCAGCCCCTGCTCGGCGGCGCGCATCTGCGCCACGGTCAGGATCTGGCGGGCGGTTTGGGCCCTTTTGCGGGCATCATCGGTTCGGTTTGACATCAGACTTCACTTTTGCGGGAAAACGATAGCGGTCGCCGCCCAGATCGACTTCGAGGCGGCCATCGGCGAGCCAGCCGACACGGGCTTCTTCCACCCCGTCGGCAGCGATCACCCCGCGCCCGTCATCGACCTTGAGCAGACGGCGAAACCCGCCCGAAAGATGGTGGACGACCAGAAAATGCCGCCCCCCTTCCGCCACCTGCTCGACCTTGCAGGAGCGGGTAAAATCGCGCGCACCATCGGTGGCGCAATCGATCATCACCATCGGCACGTCCGGCGGATCGCCGCTGCCCTTTGCGCAGCCTGCAAGCAGGCCGCACACGAACAGCAGAACCCCGCCGGAAGCCGCGCGCACCATCAGTTCCGCTTCAACTGCGACAGATCGCGCACGGCGCCGCGCGCCGCGCTCGTGGTCATCGCGGCATAGGCCTGAAGCGCGACCGAAACCTGACGCGGACGCGGCTTGGCCGGCTTCCAGGCGTCGGCGCCCTTGGCTTCCATCGCGGCGCGGCGGCGGGCGAGTTCATCGGCGCTCACCAGAACGTCGATGGTGCGGCCCGGAATGTCGATGGCGATCCTATCGCCGGTCTCGACCAGGCCAATGTCGCCCCCCTCGGCAGCCTCGGGCGAGACGTGGCCGATCGACAGGCCCGAGCTGCCGCCCGAGAAGCGCCCGTCGGTGACGAGCGCGCAAGCCTTGCCCAGCCCCTTGGACTTGAGATAGCTGGTCGGATAGAGCATTTCCTGCATGCCCGGCCCGCCCTTGGGGCCTTCGTAGCGGATCAGCACGACATCGCCCTCGACGACCTGCCCGGTGAGGATCGCGGTCACCGCGGCGTCCTGGCTTTCATAGACCTTGGCGGGGCCGGTAAACTTGAGGATGCTGTCGTCCACCCCGGCGGTTTTCACGATGCAGCCATCGGCGGCGATATTGCCGCTGAGCACGGCAAGCCCGCCGTCCTGACTGAAGGCGTGGGTGGCCGAGCGGATCACGCCGTTCTCGCGGTCGAGATCCAGTTCGTCCCAGCGGCGATCCTGACTGAAGGCGACTTGCGTGGACACGCCGCCGGGCGCGGCGCGGAAGAATTCCTGCACGCCGGGCGAATTGGTCTGCGCGATGTCCCACTGGGCCAGCGCATCGGCCATCGTGCGGCTGTGGACGGTGGGCAGATCGGTGGTGAGCAGGCCTGCGCGGTCGAGTTCGCCCAGGATCGCCATGATCCCGCCCGCGCGGTGAACGTCTTCCATGTGCACGTCGTTCTTGGCCGGGGCGACCTTGGAGAGCACCGGCACGCGGCGCGACAGGCGGTCGATGTCGGCCATGGTGAAATCGACGCCCGCTTCCTGCGCGGCGGCGAGCAGGTGCAGCACGGTGTTGGTCGAGCCGCCCATGGCAATGTCCAGGCTCATCGCATTCTCGAAGGCCGGGAAGCTGGCGATGGCACGCGGAAGGGCGGTTTCATCGCCTTCCTCGTAATAGCGCTTGCACAGATCGACCGCGAGGCGACCGGCTTCGAGGAACAGGCGCTTGCGGTCGGCGTGGGTCGCCAGCGTCGAGCCATTGCCCGGCAGCGAAAGGCCGAGCGCCTCGGTCAGGCAGTTCATCGAATTGGCGGTGAACATGCCCGAGCACGACCCGCAGGTCGGGCAGGCCGAGCGCTCGATCGTCTCGACTTCTTCGTCGGTGAAGCTCTCGTCGGCCGCCGAAACCATCGCGTCGACCAGATCGAGCGCATGTTCCTTGCCGCGCAGAACGACCTTGCCCGCTTCCATCGGCCCGCCCGACACGAAGACGACCGGGATATTGATGCGCAGCGCGGCCATCAGCATGCCCGGCGTGATCTTGTCGCAGTTGGAGATGCAGACCATCGCGTCGGCGCAATGGGCATTGACCATGTATTCGACGCTGTCGGCGATCAGGTCGCGGCTGGGCAGCGAATAGAGCATGCCATCGTGGCCCATGGCGATGCCATCATCGACAGCGATGGTGTTGAATTCCTTGGCGACGCCGCCCGCCGCCTCGATTTCGCGGGCGACCATCTGGCCCAGGTCCTTGAGGTGGACGTGGCCGGGCACGAACTGGGTGAACGAGTTCACCACCGCGATGATCGGCTTGCCGAAATCGCTGTCCTTCATCCCCGTCGCGCGCCAGAGCCCGCGCGCGCCCGCCATGTTGCGGCCATGGGTGGTGGTGCGGGAGCGATAGGCAGGCATCGGGGAAACTCCAGATCAATTCGGCACAAAAACGGGCCCGCGCGAAAGCACGCGCAAGCCCATGCCCCCTACTCCACCGCGCCGCAAGCGTCGAAGGTTACATTTGCGACTTTTATCAGCGGTTCGCAGCAAGCCCGGCCATGACCTGCGGGATGATCCGCGCCAGCCGCGCGGCCCAGCGCGCCTGCCCGGCCTCCTCGCCGATCAAGTCCTGCCGGATCTCCAGCCCGAGATAGGGCCTTCCATGCGCCTCGGCATGGCGGTTCATCGTCGCGTTGAGCAGGCGGCCCGAATAGGGCTGCTGGTCGCCCACGCACAGGCCCGGCTCGGCCTCCAGCAGGGGAATCGCGATCCGCGCGGCGCGCGCGTCCTCGTTGTAGAGCACGCCGACATGCCAGGGCCGCGCGCCCGCAGGGTCGCTGGCCAGACGAGGCGTAAAGCTGTGGAGCGAAACGATCAGCGCGGGCTCGTGCGCGGCCAGAATGGCTTCGAGCGCAGCGTGATAGGGATCGAAGAAGCGCGCCAGTCGGCCCACGCGGCCAGCCGCATCGAGGCGGTTGCCGGGGATCGCATGGCCATCGCTGGCTTCGGGAATGACCGCGGGGGCATCGGCATCGCGGTTGAAATCGCAGACGAGGCGGCTCACCCCACCCTGAAACGCAGCGATCCCCGGCGCCTGCGCCAACAGCGCGCCCACTTGCGCCACGCCGATGTCGATGGCGACATGCTGGCTGAAGACCTCTGGCGCGACACCAAGCGCAATGTCCGCCGGGACATGGGCGCTGGCATGGTCGGACACGATCAGCACCCCGCCCGTCACCGGCGTGCCCAGCAAGGTGAAGGCCTCGCTCCTCACCGCAGCTTGCCCGCCAGCGTCCACCATGAGGCAGGCATCGCGGCCAGCGCGGCATCGCGCGCGGCAAGGGTGTCGTAAAGGGCAAAGCACGTCGCGCCCGAGCCCGACATGCGCACCAGCCATGCCCCGGTTGCGCGCAAGGCGGCAAGAACATCGCCGATCTGCGGCACCAGCGCGAGCGCGGGGGCTTCAAGGTCGTTGCGCCCTTCGAGCGCGATCGTGCGCGTGGTGCCCTCGGGCATCGGCCCACGGTCGATCCCGTCCCAGCCCTTGAAGACCGGCCCGGTGGGCAGCGGAATGCGCGGATTGACGAGGAGGACCGGGGTTCCGGCCAGATCGTCGTCCGCCGGTTCCAGCTCGGTCCCGGTGCCCCGCCCAATGCAGGCGCGGCTTTCGACACAGGCGGGCACATCGGCGCCCAGCGCGGCGGCGCGCGCGTGCCAGTCTGCGGGCAGGCCCTGAAGCCGCTCGACCAGACGGAACACCGCGCCCGCATCCGCCGAACCGCCGCCCAGCCCCGCCGCCACCGGCAGCCGCTTTTCCAGCGTGATCGCCCAGGACTGGGGCCGGGGCAGGCAATTCAAGGCCTTGGCCACGATATTGCCAAAAGGATCGAGCAGTTCGCCGCCATATTCGCCCACCACCCGCAGGCTGTCCTGATCGGCAGGGGCAACGCTCAGGGTGTCGCCCGCATCAACGAAGGCAAAGGCCGTCTCGAGCATGTGATAGCCGTCCTCGCGGCGCGAGCGGACATGCAGCGCGAGGTTGATCTTGGCGTAAGCGGTTTCAAGCATGGGCGAAAAAATCGAACCTTCAAAAAGCCTCGCGGCACCGGACCCTTGCCCCGCGCCGTTTCCCCAAGGGAAACCGACGCAAAAGACAAAGGCCCGGTGCCGCGCAAAGATCGATCCGGCAAGCCGGAATTTCCGATCAGTTACCCCTTACATGTTGGGATAGTTGGGGCCGCCGCCGCCTTCGGGCGTCACCCAGTCGATGTTCTGCGTGGGGTCCTTGATGTCGCAGGTCTTGCAGTGGACGCAGTTCTGCGCGTTGATCTGCAAGCGCGGCTCGCCCTCGTCCACGCCCACGAATTCATAGACCCCCGCCGGGCAGAAGCGCGCCTCGGGCCCGGCATAGAGCGGCAGGTTGATCCGCGTGGGGACGGTCGGGTCCTTGAGCACGAGGTGGCACGGCTGGTCTTCGGCGTGATTGGTGTTCGAGAACGACACGCTGGTCAGGCGGTCGAAGCTGATCACGCCATCGGGCTTGGGATAGACGATCGGCTTGAAAATGTCGGCGCGCTGCGTCGCCTCGGCATCGGTGTGATGCTTCATGCCCTTGATCGGGTTGATCTTGAGCACGCGGGCCCACATGTCCGCCCCGGCCAGGATCGTGCCCCAGGTGCCGCCGAACTTGGACACCATCGGCTGGGCGTTCTGCACCAGCTTGAGTTCCTCGGCGATCCAGCTCGACCGCACGGCATCGTCGTACTCGGTCATGTCGTCCAGTTCGCGGCCAGCGGCGATCGCCGCCACGATGGCGTCAGCCGCCAGCATGCCACTCTTCATCGCGGTGTGGCTGCCCTTGATGCGCGGCACGTTGACGAAGCCCGCCGAGCACCCGATCAGCGCGCCACCGGGGAACGACAGGCGCGGCACCGACTGCCAGCCGCCTTCGTTGATCGCGCGCGCGCCATAGGACACGCGGCGCCCGCCTTCGAGGATCGCGCGGATGTCCGGGTGCTGCTTCCAGCGCTGGAATTCCTCGAACGGATAGACATAGGGGTTGGCATAGTCGAGCGCGGTGACGAAGCCGAGCGCGACCTGGTTGTTGGCCTGATGGTAAAGAAAGCCACCCCCCCACGAATTGCTTTCCGACAGCGGCCAGCCCTGGGTGTGGATCACGCGGCCAGGCACGTGCTTGGCCGGGTCGATGTCCCACAGTTCCTTGATGCCGATGCCATAGACCTGCGGCTGGCAATCGCGTTCGAGCTGGTAGGTCTTCTTCAGGCGCTTGGTCAGGTGCCCGCGCGCGCCCTCGGCAAAGAGGGTGTACTTGGCGTGGAGTTCCATGCCCGGCTGATAGTCGGGCTTGTGGCTGCCATCCTTGGCAACACCCATGTCGCCCGTGGCCACGCCATAGACAACGCCCTGCTTGTTGGTGAGGATCTCGGCAGCTGCGAAGCCGGGGAAGATTTCCACGCCCAGCTCCATCGCCTGTTCCGACAGCCAGCGGCACAGGTTGCCAAGGCTTCCCGTATAATTGCCCTCGTTCGACATGAACGGAGGCATCGGCCAGTGCGGCAGCGCGTGCTTCTTGGCCTTGGTGAGCACCCAGTGCCAGTTGTCGGTCACCGGCACTTGCGCCATCGGGCAGTCCATCGTCCGCCATTCGGGCAGCAGTTCGTCGAGCGCGCGCGGATCGACCACGGCGCCTGAAAGAATATGCGCCCCGATTTCCGAGCCCTTTTCGAGCAGGCAGACGGAAATTTCGGGATTGGCCTGTTTCAGCCGGATCGAGGCAGCCAGACCCGCAGGCCCGCCACCGACGATCACCACGTCATAAGGCATCGATTCCCGTTCGCTCATTGTCCCGCTCCATCGGCGCCGACACGCTGCGATCATGCCCGAACACGTAAAAACAGGGCAGCAGGCGCGGCTTAACCACACGATAATGGCGATCAGCCTTGAAAGCTGGTGCCGCCAAGGTCAATAGGGTGCGCATGACGAAGCCGGGCTTCACACAAAAACGCATGGGCACAATAAGCGGCCCTGATGGTCAGGCTCACCTGTCATGATGGCCCCGCCCTCCGGCTCCCCGCCTTGCCAGACAGCTCCCCTCACTGCCGCCCCTCTTTCCGCGGCCATGATCGAGGCCGCCTTTGCCTGGTGGGAAGATGCCGGCGTCGACGGGGACTGGAGCGACCAGCCCCAGCCCTGGCCCGCCAGCACCCGCAAGGCCGCTGCCACCAAGGCCACGCTGGCCCAGCCCGTCGCGCCACCCCCGCCGCCCGAAATGGGCGGCCTCGCGCGCGACTGGCCACAGGATCTGGCCGGATTTGCCACTTGGTGGATGGAAACCGCGGCCCTGCCCTTCCCGCCCGCCCGGCGGATCGCGCCTTCGGGCCCGGCTGGCGCGCGGCTGATGATCCTGCTGCCGATGCCCGAGGCCGACGATACGGAGACGCTTCTCTCGGGCCGCGCGGGCAAGCTGCTCGACGGGCTGCTGGCCGCGCTCGGGCTCGACCGGGCCAAGGTCTATCTGGCCAGCGCCCTCCCTTGCCATGTGCCGATGCCCGACTGGACACAGTTGCGCGAGCAGGGGCTTGGCGCGCTGCTGGCCCATCACGTCGCCCTGGCCGCCCCGGAACGGGTCCTCGTGTTCGGACGCAGCGGCATTTCGACGCTGATCATGCACAATTCACCGAATAAGCCTGCCGATTTACGTGAGTTTAACCATGACAAGGGATGCGTACCTGCGGTTTTCGCATACGATCTTGCGGCGCTCATGGCTCGGCCGGCGCACAAGGCGGCCTTGTGGAACCGCCTGCTTGACTGGACGGGAACAGACCTGACGTGACAAACCGGCGCCTTTCTCGCGCTCGTTTTCCTGCCTTGGCCGGGGCCATCGTGTCCCTGACCCTGGGAGCGAGCCTTGCCATTCCGGCCCCTGCCCACGCGAACAGCGCGGCGGCCGAATATTTCCGCAGCCGGGCCGACCGCTCGGCGGTCCCCACCCTGCTCAGCAAGGACGACCGGACTTATTACACCCAGCTCTTCGCCGCGATCGACCGCGGGGACTGGGCCAATGTCCAGTCGATGCTCGGCCAGCGCGCCGATGGCCCGCTTCATGCCGTGGCCCGCGCCCGCTACTATCTGGCCGCCACATCACCCAAGGCCGATCTGGGCTCGCTGACCGACCTGCTGTCGCGCGCGCCCGACCTTCCGTGGTCGGACCAGCTTGGCCGCCTCGCGCTCAAGCGTGGCGCGCTCACCCTGCCGGTCATGCCCAGCACGCAGGCGCTGGCCCCCCTGCCCGGCACCCCGCGCCGTACCCGCCCGCATTCGACCGCCGACGGCACCATGCCCGACAGCGTGGCCCAGGCCATTGTCGAGCGGATCAAGGCCGACGATCCCACCGGCGCGCGCGTCCTGCTCGACGGCGTCGACGCCATGCTTTCGCCCGATGCGCGTGCCGAATGGCGCCAGAAGATCGGGTGGAGCTTCTACATCGAGAACGACGATGCCAATGCCCGGCTGATGGCCTTGTCGGCCACCGAAGGCAGCGGCCCGTGGGTGGCCGAGGCGCTGTGGACCGCAGGCCTTGCCAGCTGGCGCATGGACGACTGCATGGCGGCTGCCGACAGCTTCCAGAAGGCCGCGCTTCAGGCATCGAACCCGGAACTGGTGTCTGCCGCCCACTACTGGGCCAGCCGTGCTTTCGTGCGGTGCCGCCAGCCCGAGAAGGTCGCCGAATCGCTGCGTCTGGCCGCGCGCAACCGCGACACGCTCTATGGCATGATGGCGGGCGAAGCGCTCGGCCTGCGCAATGCGGCCACCACGTCCACCCCCGATTTCTCGCCGCAGGACTGGCAATCGCTGCGCGAGCTGAACAATGTGCGCCTCGCCGTCCAGCTTTCCGAAATCGGCGCCGATGGGCTGGCCGACGAAGTGCTGCGCTATCAGGCGCGGATCGGCAGCCCGTCGCAATATGCCCCGCTCTCGCGCCTCGCACGCGATCTCGGCCTGCCCTCGACCCAGTTGTGGATGGCCTACAATGCCCCGCCCGGCGCCCGCGCCGACGAGGCCGCGCGCTATCCGGCGCCCAAGTGGGTTCCGGCCAATGGCTGGAAGGTCGATCCGGCCCTGCTGTTCGCCCATTCGCTTCAGGAATCGAACTTCCGCACCGCCGTGATCAGCCCGGCTGGCGCGCGCGGGCTGATGCAGGTTCTTCCGGGCACCGCGCGCGACATGGCCCGCGCCGATCCGGCGATGACCGGCCTCGACAGCCAGCTCGACACGCCGGGGGTCAACCTCGCGTTCGGGCAGGCCTATCTGGCGCGCTTGCGCGACAACAGCGCAACCGGGGGCCTGCTGCCCAAGGTGATCGCCGCCTACAACGCCGGCCCCGCGCCGGTGAGCCGCTGGAACACGCAAGTGAATGCCCAGGGCGATCCGCTGCTGTGGATGGAATCCATTCCCTATTGGGAAACGCGCGGCTATGTGTCCGCCGTGATGCGTAACTACTGGATGTACGAGCGGCAGGCCGGCGGCCCGTCGGACAGCCGGATCGGCCTTGTCGAAGGCCTGTGGCCCCGTTTTCCGGGCCTTGAAGGCGGCAACAATATCAGGGTGGCCTCGCTTGCCCGTTGATCCTGCCCGCACGTTCAAGCCCATCCACATCGCGCTGCTCACCGTCTCGGACACACGCGGCCCCGACGAGGACACTTCGGGCGACATTCTGGCCCAGCGCATCCGCGACGCGGGCCACACCCTGTCCGCGCGTGCGCTCGAACGCGACGAGGCCGACCGCATCGCCACGCGACTCAACAACTGGATCGACGATCCGGCCATTGACGCCGTGGTGATCACCGGCGGCACCGGCCTGACGGGCCGCGATGTCACGCCCGAAGCACTCGACCGGGTAAAAACGCGCGATATCCCCGGATTTGGTGAGTTGTTCCGCTGGATCAGTTACAAGACCATCGGTACCAGCACCATTCAGTCACGCGCTTGCGCCGTGGTGGCCCGAGGGACGTACATTTTCGCCCTGCCTGGCTCCAATGGCGCAGTGAAGGACGGTTGGGACGGCATCCTGGCCGAGCAGTTGGATAGCCGGAACCGGCCCTGCAACTTCGTGGAACTCATGCCGCGATTGCTGGAAAAATAACCTTGCCACCGATTCACGATGCCAACCTGACCCTGCGTTTCTTTGGCGATGACCTTGATCCGGAATACCTGACCGAGCGCCTCGGCTGCCCGCCCGACGATTTCTCGGTCAAGGGCGACACCGCCACGTCGGAAAGCGGCGCGACCAGCGTTTCGGCAACCGGGCGCTGGCTGCTGCGCGCCAGCGATCTCTATGCCAACGACATCGAGATGCAGATCGCCGAGCTGCTCGACACGGTGACCGACGACCTGACCGTCTGGCACGACGTGACCACGCGCTATCAGGCCGACATGGTCGTGGGCCTGTTCATGCAGGCCGGCAACGAGAGCTTCACCCTCTCCCCCGGCGCGGTCGGCGCACTGGCCGTGCGCGGCCTTGCCCTCCACTTCGACATCTACGACCACGGCATCACTGGCTGAGGCTTCATCAAGCCTCCGGCATCCCGGAAACGTGAACAGGGCCCGACCGGGCCCTGTTTCGTGTTGCAAGCCTGCCATTCAGTCTGCCAAGAATCCCCGAGCGAACGGCGGGGGATATGGAAGCCATGGAATTCATTTTTGAATTCGTGATGCAATTTTTTGGCGAAATCCTCCTCCAACTCTTTGTCGAGGTTCTGGCCAAGAGCCTCCTCTACAGCTTCGATCTCAAAAGCGGGCATCCGATCCACACCCTGTATTCAAGCGTCGGATTTACGATCCTCGGGGGCCTCGCAGGCCTGATCAGCCTGACTTTCGCCCCGCATTCCTTCGTCACCAATCCTGTGCTGCGCAAAATCAACCTGGTCGTCACACCGCTTGCCGCTGGTGGCATCATCACCCTGCTCGGCAAAAGAAAGCGTCGATCAGGGATCGCGCCCGATGGTCTCGACAAGTTCAGCTATGCGTTCGTTTTTGCCTTCGCCATGGCACTCATCCGCTTCCTCTTCACAAAGTGAGGACTTGCTCCGAAACGGGGCGGCGGCAAGGTAGTCCTTGCTCATTTGTTCTTTTTATGTTCCAATCAGACCATGGAACGAATCCGGGGCAGAGGTGCGCAATCGTGTGCGGTTCCCACGCGCTTTGGCCTGGCCACGCGCGAGGCTGATGGCGACTGGCGCGATGATGCGCTGGTCGTCGATGGTGCGCCGCCGCGCCTGCGCACGAGTGTCACGCCCGAATTCCCCAAGTCGGTCCTGACCTTCAACACCTCGCCCGACATCCCGTTCGACCGCTCGCTCAACGCCTATCGCGGGTGCGAGCATGGCTGCATCTATTGTTATGCGCGGCCCACCCACGCCTATCACGATCTCTCGCCCGGCCTCGATTTTGAAACCAAGCTGTTTGCCAAGCCGCAGGCCGCCGCCCTGCTGCGGCAGGCCTTTGCCAAGCGCGGCTATACCCCGCGCCCGCTCGCCATGGGGACCAACACCGATCCCTACCAGCCGATCGAGCGGGACTACCGGATCACCCGGCAAGTGCTCGAACTGTGCCTTGAGGTCGGCCATCCGGTGACCATCACCACGAAATCAGCGCGCGTGCTCGACGATCTCGATCTTCTGCGCGCGCTGGCTGCGCGGCGGCTGGTGGCGGTGGGGATCTCGATCACCAGCCTCGACCCGCGCCTGTCCTCGCTGCTCGAACCGCGTGCAGCCAGCCCGGCCAAGCGGCTCGATGCCCTCGCCCGGCTGGTCGAGGCCGGGGTGCCAGCCCATCTTGGGCTTTCCCCTGTCATTCCCGCCATTACCGACTGTTTTATCGAGGATATCCTGATGGAAGCGGGCGCACGCGGGGTGCGTTCCGCCAGCTGGATCATGGTCCGCCTGCCCCATGAGGTCGCCCCGCTGTTTCGCGAGTGGCTCGACGTTCACTTTCCCGACCGGGCGGGCAAAGTCATGCACATCATCCAGTCGATGCGCGGGGGCAAGGACTACGAGGCGAGCTTTCACACGCGGATGAAGCCCAAGGGCGTCTGGGCCGATCTGGTGCGCGCACGGTTCCGGCTGGGCGTGCGGCGGGCGGGGATTGCACAGGACAGGCTCGATCTGGACTGCGAACAGTTTCGCGCGCCTTCGCGCGATGGGCAGATGGATTTGTTTTGATTGGGGATTTGAGGGTGGCGGCGGGCCCCGGACCTGATCCGGTGCCCTCCGCCACCCTTTCATCCTTCGGGAAAGCTAGGAGGAACCCCAGGCAAAATCCTGAAATTGCAGCCGTAAATGCTTCTTCGAGATTTTCCCTGTCGCCGTCAGCGGCAGGGCCTCGACGAAGACCACCGCATCGGGCAGCCACCATTTGGCCACCCGGCTCGCCAGATGATCGATCACCTCCGCCACGCTCGCCTGCGCGCCCTCGCGCAAGACAACGACCAGCAGGGGCCGTTCGTCCCAGCGCGGATGGGGCAGGCCGATGGCCGCCGCCTGCGCGAGCGCGGGATGGCTGATCGCGGCGTTTTCCAGTTCGACCGAACTGATCCATTCCCCACCCGACTTGATCACGTCCTTGGTGCGGTCGGTGATCTGCAAGGTGCCGTCGGAGTGGAGGATCGCCACGTCGCCGGTGTCGAACCAGCCTTGCGCGTTCACAGCGTCGTGCTCGGCGCGGTAATAGCGCGCGATCACCCATGGCCCGCGCACTTGCAGCGCGCCGGGTGTCTGGCCATCGCGCGGGAGGACCACAGCCGGATCGTCGAGCGAAACGCAGCGCATCTCGACACCAAAAGGCGGGCGCCCCTGCTTGGATTTGAGCGCGAGGCGTTCGCCCGGTGAAAGATCGTCCCAGTTCCACGGCTCGCCCCCGGCGGTGCCGATGGGCGAAGTTTCGGTCATGCCCCAGGCATGGCTGACGCGCAGCCCCTGCGCCATGAACCGGGCGATCCGGTCAGGCGGCAGCGCCGAACCGCCGCACAGGACATCGTGCAAGGCCGGCGGGAAGCGCCCTTCGCGGTGGGCGTCGGCATAGTCGGCCAGCGCCAGCCAGACCGTCGGCACCCCGGCCAGCGAGGTGACGCCATGGCGCTCCATCAGGTCGGTCAGCACCGCCGGATCGGCGACCGCCGAGAAGACCAGGCTCGCCCCCACCATCGCCGTGCCCCAGGGAATGCCCCAGCAGGCAGCATGGAACATCGGCACGACAGGCAACATGACCGAGCGGCTTTCCAGCGCGAAAATCTGCGGCTGAAGCACACCGAAGGCATGAAGCACGGTCGAGCGGTGCGAATAGAGCACGCCCTTGGGATCGCCGGTCGTGCCGCTGGTATAACTGAGCATGCAGGCCTCGCGCTCGTCGCCCTCGACCCAGCCTTCGGCCTCCGCCCCTTCGATCCAGTCGGCAAACAGCGGCGCAGGCCCGGCGCTGTCGAAGCAGACATAGTGCTCGATGCTCGGCCAGTGCGGCTTCATCCGCTCGACCAGCGGGGCAAAGGCCGCGTCGAACAGCAGCACACGGTCCTGCGCATGGTTGACGATATAGGCCAGTTGATCGTCGAACAGGCGGGGGTTGAGCGTGTGGAGCACGGCGCCTGCCCCCGGCACGCCATACCAGGCGACCAGATGGGCGGCATGGTTCATGGCCAGCGTCGCCACGCGGTCGCCCGCGCCGATCCCGGCCTCGCGCAAGGTGCGCGCCAGCTTGAGCGCATCGACACGCACCTGCCCCCAGGTGGTCTGTGTCTCGCGCGCGTCGGCCCAGCGGCTCACGATGGCGCGGTGGCCATGTTCGCGCGCGGCATGGTCGATCAGGCGGCCCACGCGCAGCGGCCAATCCTGCATGGAACCCAGCAGCATCCTTAATCCCTTTCTGTCCGGCGCTTTCGTTCCGGCTTCTTCGCGAAAGCCTATTTCACCAGCCGCAAGTGACTGTCGGCCTTGGCCGTCAGCGCCACATTGGCCAGCCCCTCGATCGGCAGCAGCCGTTCGATCAGGTCGGTGTCGAGCTTGAAATTGCGGCCCAGTCGCACGCGCGGGGCCTCGCCCGTGCCTGTGCGCAAGCGGGCGATCACTTCGCCCTTGGCGTCCTCCTGCCGGGGCAGGAGCAGCGCGAGTTCGCGGATGGCCTCGACACTGTCCACGTCGAGCGTGAGGTGCATCCGCGCCGCGTTCGTTACCGAGGAAAGCGGACGCCCGCCGCGCACGGTCACGCGCGGGGGCTCGTCGGCATTGGGACGGTCGAGTTCGACATTGAGCAGGACGCAGGTTCCCTCGCGGGCCCACTGGACGAAATCATCGACCAGCGATTCCTCGAAGCACGAGGCCGTGAACAGGCCGCTGCTGTCGGAGAAATCGGCCATGATGAAGTCCTTGCCGCGCTTGGTCTTGCGCTTCTGGACGTTCTCGACGAGCGCGGCCATGACCGCGCCCGAACGGCCCCCGCCGCCTTCTCCGGCGCCCGCCATCAGGCTGCCATAGGTCCGCGCGCCATTGGCGCTGGCGACCGCGCGATATTCCTCGACCGGGTGGGCGGCGAAATAGAACCCGAAGTTCTCGCGCTCGGCGGCCATCTGGTCGGCGCGGCTCCACGGTTTGGTTTCGACGAGGCGCGTTGCGGGCTGGTCGTGGCCGTCGCCGCCGAACAGCCCGCCCTGCCCGGACGTGCGCGTGCGCACCGCCTCGTCGGTGACAGCCATCAGCAGTTCGGCGTTGGCGATGATCTTCGCGCGGTTGGTGTCGAGGCAATCGAGCGCGCCCGCCGCCGCCAGCGCTTCGAGCTGGCGGCGGTTCATCGAGCCTGCCGGGATGCGCTTGAACAGGTCGTCGAGCGTGGCGAAGGGCCCATTGGCCTCGCGCTCGGCAACGATGGCATCCATCGCCTTTTCGCCCACGTTGCGCAGGCCCGCGAGCGCATAACGCACCGCATGGCCATCGGTGGTGCGCTCGACGGTGAATTCAGCCTCCGACGCGTTGATGTCGGGCCCGGCCAGCGCGACCCCCTTGCGGCGCATGTCGTCGACAAAAACATTCAGCTTTTCAGACTGATGCATATCGAAGCACATGGAGGCTGCGAAGAATTCGTGGGGGTAGTGCGCCTTGAACCAGGCGGTGTGGTAGGCCAGCAGGGCATAGGCCGCCGCGTGGCTCTTGTTGAAGCCATAGCCGGCGAACTTGTCGATCAAGTCGAACAGTTCGTTGGCCTTGCCCGCCTCGATGTCCGAAACCTCCTTGCAGCCTGCCACGAAACGCAGGCGCTGGGCGTCCATTTCCGCCTGGATCTTCTTGCCCATCGCGCGGCGCAGCAAGTCAGCGTCGCCCAGCGAATAGCCCGCCAGGATCTGCGCGGCCTGCATCACCTGTTCCTGATAGACGAAGATCCCGTAGGTTTCAGACAGGATGCCCGAAAGCTTGTCGTGTGGATATTCAATGCTTTCCAGCCCGTTCTTGCGACGGCCGAACAAGGGAATGTTGTCCATCGGGCCCGGACGGTAGAGCGAGACGAGCGCGATGATGTCACCGAAATTGGTGGGCTTCACCGCCGCAAGCGTGCGCCGCATGCCTTCGGATTCGAGCTGGAACACGCCGACCGTATCGCCGACCTGAAGCAGGCGGTAGACTTCCACGTCGTCGAGCGGAAGCTGCGAGAGATCGATGGTGATCCCCCGCTTGCCCAGAAGATCAACCGCCTTGCGCAAAACCGAAAGCGTCTTGAGGCCGAGGAAGTCGAACTTGACGAGGCCTGCGTCCTCGACATGCTTCATGTCGAACTGGGTCACCGGCATGTCGGAGCGCGGATCGCGGTAGAGCGGCACGAGCTGGGCGAGCGGACGGTCGCCGATGACCACGCCCGCCGCGTGGGTCGAGGAGTTGCGCGGCAGGCCTTCGAGCTGCATGGCCAGATCGATCAGGCGCTTGACCTCGGGGTCGCGGTCATACTCGCGTTTCAGTTCCATCACCCCGTTGAGCGCGCGTTCGAGCGTCCACGGGTCGGTCGGGTGGTTGGGCACCATCTTGCACAGGCGGTCGGTCTGGCCATAGCTCATCTGGAGGATGCGGCCCGTGTCGCGCAGCACGGCGCGGGCCTTGAGCTTGCCGAACGTGATGATCTGGGCGACGTGATCGGCGCCATATTTCTGCTGGACATAGCGGATCACTTCGCCGCGCCGGGTTTCGCAGAAGTCGATGTCGAAGTCGGGCATCGAGACGCGTTCGGGGTTGAGGAAGCGTTCGAACAGCAGGCCCAGCTTGATCGGGTCGAGGTCGGTGATGGTCAGCGCCCAGGCCACCAGCGAGCCCGCGCCCGAACCACGGCCCGGCCCCACCGGAATATCGTGGTCCTTGGCCCACTTGATGAAGTCGGCCACGATCAGGAAGTAGCCGCCAAAGCCCATGCGGTTGATGATCGCGATCTCGAATTCGAGGCGCTTGCGATAGTCGAGCACTTCCTCCCACGCGCCGGCGGCGGCCAGTTCGGGGAACTGGGCCGGATCGGGCTCGGCATCGGGGCCCATGCACAGGACCTGCTCCAGCTCGCCATGGGCCGCTTGCGGGTAATAGGACAGCAGGCGCGCGACGAGGCCGGTGCGGCTGTCGGCGGCACAGGCGCGGGCCTCGCCTTCCTTGTCACCCGCGAGGCTGGGCAGGATCGGCTTGCGCTTGGGCGGGATGCAGGCCGTGCGCTGGGCGACGACGAGGGTATTGGCGAGCGCCTCGGGCACGTCGGCGAACAGCTCGGCCATGACCTCCATCGGCTTGACCCACCATTGCGGCGAGGAGCGCGGGCGGTCGGTGCTGTCGACGTGGGTCGAGCTGGCAATGCACAGCATGGCATCGTGTGCGTCGTAGAAACCGGCATCGGCAAAGCAGGCCGGATTGGTCGCCACGAGCGGCAGGTCGCCCGCATAGGCCAGCGCGATCAGGGCGTCTTCGGCGGCTTCCTCGGCCGCTTCGCCCCGGCGCGCCAGTTCGAGGTAGAGCCGGTCGGGGAACAGCGCCTGAAGCGTGTCGAGGTAGCTTTCCGCCGCGCCCTGCTGTTCGCCCGCGAGCAGGCGCACGAGCGCCCCCTCCCCGGCAGCCGTCAGGCAGATCAGGCCATCGGTATGGCCTTCGAGGTCGCTCAACAGGACATGGGGCGCATATTCGAGCGGGCGGTCGAGGTGGGCGCGGCTGACGAGGTGGCAGATATTGTCGTAGCCGCGCTCGTCCTGCGCATAGATCGCCAGCCAGTCGATGGTCGGCGCCTGAGGGCCAAAACCAGGCGCGCTCGCCCCCTCGCGCTGGGGGCGGGCAACGGCCAGCATCGTGCCCACCACCGGCTGCACGCCCGCGTCCTTGCAGGCCTTGGCAAAGGCGGCGCTGCCATAAAGACCGTTGCGGTCGGTGATCGCGATGGCCGGGAAGCCGCGCTTTTCGGCCGTCTTGGCAATCGCCTTGGGGTCGATGGCGCCATCGAGCATCGTGTAGGACGAGAAGACGCGCAGAGGAACGAAAGGTGCGAAGGCCATGGTCCCCAGATAGCATGGCCTTCGCGATTTTTTGAGAGGGCATAGCGCCCCTCATCAACAGATTGTCAGGCGTCCCCTTATCGCTGCGCGGCGATCCAGGCCTCGACGCGGGCTTCCAGCACGGACAGCGGCACCGAGCCCGCGCTCACCACCACGTCGTCGAACCCGCGCAAGTCGAACTTCTGGCCCAGCGCGGCCTGTGCCTTTGCGCGCAAGGCCATGATCTTGAGCATGCCGATCTTGTAGCCGGTCGCCTGCCCCGGCAGCGTGATGTAGCGGCGCACTTCCGAGCGGGCATCGTCGGACGGATAGTGGGCAACGTCGATCAGGTAGGCAACAGCCTGATCCTCCGACCAGCCCTTGGCGTGAAGGCCGGTATCGACCACCAGCCGCGCGGCGCGGAACAGTTCGTAGTCGAGCCGCTTGAGATCGGCCGCCGCATCGGGGAACGCCCCCATCTCGCTGCACAAGGCCTCGGCATAGAGCGCCCAGCCCTCGTTGAAGGCGACATAGCCATAGCCCTTGCGGAACAGCGGGGTGCCGGTCTGGCGGACCTGGATGTCGCCTTGCAGCAGGTGGCCGGGGATGCCCTCGTGGCACATCAGGCTGTAGACCCCGGCGTCGACATCCTTGGTGCCCAGCATGTGCAGGAAGACCTGCCCCGGACGCTTGCCATCGGGGCTGGCGAACTGGGCATGGGCCGCCCCGCCCGCCACTTCGCTGAACGAGGGCTCGCGCACGACTTGCGTGCCATAGGCGGGCAAGGCGTTGAAATAGCCGGGCAGAAGCTTGCGATTGGCCTCCACGATGGCATTGGCCCTGGCCAGACGCTGCGCGCGCAGTTCATCGGTCCATGGGCGCGGCGGGTCCTTGGCCATGATATCGGCGCGCAGCGCGGCAGCATCGGCAAAGCCCGCCTTCCTGGCCAGCGCGTCTTCGGCGGCGGCGATGCGGGTCACTTCGGACAGGCCGAGCGCGTGGATCTGCTGCGCGGTCATGTCGGTCGTGGTGTTGAGGCGCAGCGCCGTCTCGTACCAGGCCGCCCCGCCCGGCAGCGAGCCCGCGCCAACCACGCCCGAAGGCGCATGGGGCAGTTCGTCCTGTGCCCAGGCGATCACCGCGCGATAGGCCGGGGCGAGCGCGAGGATCGCGGTGCGCGCCTGCGCGGCATATGTCTTGCCATCGCCTTCCGAAATCGTGCCCGCAGCCTGCGCCTTGGCAATCTTGGCCTGAATGTCGGCCCAGAGCGGCGAATCCGCGCCGGTATCGAAGGGCGCGCCGGTGATCAGGCGCTGGCTGCCCGCGATCACCCGTTCGAGCTGAAAGCGCGGCGGGATCACGCCCTGCCGGGCAGAGTCCCTGCTCTGCGCGATGGCCGTATCCAGAACGCCCGGCATCGCCCCCAGCCGTGCGACATAGCCGCGCAGTTCGGCCAGATCGTGGACCTGATGCGTGCTGATCAGGAAATTGGGCAGGCTGGCGTGGATCGAATAGAGGAACGAATAGAACGGCGGCTGATAGGCGCGGAAGCGATACTGCTGCTCGGCGCGGTCGAGTTCGAGGGCCCAGATGTCATAATTGATGCGCCCCTCGGGCGAGAGGCGGTCGCGCACGAAAGCCGCCTTCATCCGCGCCACGCTGGCCCGCCGCCATTCGAGCCGCTTGAGCTGGGCCGCGTCGCTGATGTCGTCGAGACGGTCGATCCCCTGCCCGAGGCCCAGCCGGGTCGCCAGTTGCGGGCGCATCGCCAGCTCGGCGTCGAATTCGGCGTTGAGGAAGGCGGTCAGACGCGCGTCCTCGTCCTGTGCCGGCGCAACAGCAGGAGCCGGGGCCTTGGCCAGAACAGGCGAAAACGGCACCGCCAGCGCAAGCGCACTGGCGGCCAGCGCCATGTGAATCGTCTTTGTCATCAACAGTCCCTCATGAAAACAAGCGGTTCGCTTGCACGAAGGTCTGCCAAACATGGCGATATGTTACAACGGAAACCGTCGCCTGCTCCCGAACAATCCGAAACGACAGTTTCGGATCAAACCCTTACAACAGCGCGAGAATGTCCTGTTGAAGCATGTGCGGGGGCGCCTTGGGGGCATAGCGGCGCACCACGCGCCCTTGCCGGTCGACGAGGAACTTGGTGAAGTTCCACTTGATCGAGCGGGTCAGCAAGATCCCGCGCGCGCCCGACTTGAGCCACTCGTAAAGCGGCGCGGCCTGGGGCCCGTTGACATCGATCTTGTCCATGAGCGGAAAGCTCAGGCCGAAGTTGACCTTGCAGAAGCTTTCGATCTCGGCGGCGCTGCCGGGCTCCTGCCCGCCAAACTGGTTGCACGGAAACGCCAGAATCTCGAACCCGCGCGGGCCCATCTCGCGCCAGAGCGCCTCAAGGCCTTCGTATTGCGGGGTATAGCCACACTTGGAGGCCGTGTTCACCACCAGCACGACTTTGCCCAGCTTGTCGGCCAGGCTCACTTCCTGGCCACCGGGCAGGCGCGCGGTGAAATCGGCAATCGTGTGCGCGGTCTTGGCGGTCATGCTGCGTCTCCGGATGGAGCCGTACTGCCGCCCCATCTCGATGGCCTGCTGCCACGACGCGAAACAGGGATCAACCGTGCATCCATGCCCCGGCCACGACCTGACAGCGGTTTTCGTCAGAAATCCGCAAAAACGAGCGAGCCCGGATCAGGAGATCCGGCAGGCTGGCCGCCACGGCAAGGAATGACGCCACCCTCGGCATCGCTCCGGCCTGCCATGGCGGCACGCTCCAGCCGTTTTCACCCTGGCGCCTGATCCGAAGCTATCGTTTCGGATCGTTGGGCACCGGGCCGGTGCCCAACCGAAATTCGCCTTTTCGCGAATTTCGAACAGACGATCAGAGAGGATAGTCCTCGCGTCCGTAGAGTTCGAGGGCCTCTTCGGGGCCATAGTTGCGATCGCCGGACCGCTCGATCACCAGATCGGCGCGGTCGGCCTCGGGCATGCGCGCGAGCAGGCCGACCATCTGGGCAAAGCTGCCGGAATGAAGCGCGGCAAAGCCATGCAGCAGGCCACCAGCAGCCTCCCGCGTGACGATGGTAGCGTGGACATTCCAGAAATCCTGGCCCTGATCATGCGCTTCAGCGCGAATGGTGGTATTCATCAGACAAACCCTCCTTGGGCTCCCTTTCCGGGTGATTGAATCAACGCATGGAGCCTTCACAGGTTTCCGCGCGAATCATCAATGAGAGCCGTTTTGGCGCATATTACGTAGCAACGCGCTCTTCCAGAACGTGCTTTATTTTATACGAGCACTCCGTCCTGCAAACGCATCACCCGGTCCATGCGAAATGCCAGACGTTCGTTGTGGGTGGCCACCAGCGCCGCACTGCCCTCGCCGCGCACGAGCTTGAGAAATTCGTCGAGCACGCGGTCGGCGGTCGCCTCGTCGAGGTTGCCGGTCGGCTCGTCCGCCAGCACCAGCGCGGGGCGATTGGCCAGCGCGCGGGCCACGGCCACGCGCTGCTGCTCGCCCCCCGAAAGCTGGCTGGGGCGATGGTCGAGGCGGTGGCCAAGGCCGAGCGCGGTGAGCAGTTCGCTTGCCCGCGCGCGGGCCTCGCCCTCGCGGCGACCGGCCACGAGCTGGGGCAAAATGACATTCTCGGTCGCGTTGAAATCGGGCAGGAGATGATGGAACTGGTAGACGAAGCCCAGATGGTCGCGGCGCAGCGCAGTGCGCGCGTCGGCCCCCAGCGCCGCCGCATCGGTGCCCGCGATCTCGATCACCCCCTCGAAGCCGCCTTCGAGCAGGCCCACGGCCTGAAGCATCGTCGACTTGCCCGAGCCCGAGGGCCCGAGCAGCGCGACGATCTCGCCGGGGCGGATTTCCAGATTGACCCCGCGCAGGACATCGATGCGCACGCCGCCCTGTTCGAAGCTGCGGCGAAGGTTCTTCAGGTGGACGACAGGTTCATTCATAACGGAGCACCTGCACCGGATCGGTGCTTGCCGCCTTGAAGGCGGGATAGAGCGTGGCCAGGAAGCTGAGGACCAGCGCCATGACCGCGATCACGGTGATTTCGACCGGATCGCTGCGGCTGGGCAGTTCGGTAAGGAAGCGGATCGAGGGGTCCCACAGGTTCTGCCCGGTCAGGATCTCGACCAGATGGACGATCGGCTGGCGGAAATAGAGGAAGACGAAGCCCAGCACGAGGCCCACAGCCGTCCCCATCGCGCCGATCACGAAGCCGATGGTCATGAAGATCTTGAGCAGGCTGGTTCGCGAGGCGCCCATCGTGCGCAGGATCGCGATGTCGCGCGTCTTGGCGCGCACGAGCATGATCAGCGAGGAGAGGATGTTGAACACGGCCACCAGCACGATGATCGAAAGCACCACGAACATCGCCACCCGCTCGACCGCGAGGGCCTCGAACAGGCTGGCATTGAGGGTCTTCCAGTCGGTGATCACCGCGCGGCCTTCCAGCGCCTTTTTCAGCGGGGCGAGCGTCTGCCCCACGGTGTCCGGGTCGGTCGTCGTCACCTCGATCATGCCGATGGAATCCCCGGTCAGCAGCAGGGTCTGCGCATCGGGAATGGGCATGACGACGAAGGCATTGTCATAGTCGTAGACGCCGATCTCGAAGATCGCGGCGACCTTGTAGGCGACCTGACGCGGCACGGTACCGAACGGGGTCGACCGCCCCGCCGGATTGATGATGGTGATCGTGTCGCCCACTTGCGCGCCCAGGCTTTCGGCCAGCCGCGAGCCGATGGCGACCGCATCGTTGCCCGGTTGCAGCGCGGACAAGGAGCCGCTCTTGAGCTTGTCGGACAGGCGGTTGATGTCCGTGGGGGTATTGCCGCGCACGAGGATCGCCTCGACCCGGCCATTGAAGCTGGCGAGCAGGGGCTGCTCGATCAGGGGCGAGGCGCGGGTGACGCCGGGGGTCTTTTCGAGACGGGCGAGAATATCCTGCCAGTCGTCGAGCCGCCCGCCATAGGCCTGCACCACCGCATGGCCATTGAGCCCCACGATCTTGTCGAGCAGTTCGGCGCGAAAGCCGTTCATCACGCTCATCACGATGACCAGCGCGGCCACGCCCAGCATGACCGCCACGAGGCTGATCCCGGCGACCATGGCGATAAAGGCCTCCCCCCGCCCCGGCAGCATGTAACGCTTGGCGATGGTCCATTCGAATGGCGAGAGGATCAAGTGGAGAGCACTTTCGATACGGGAAGAAGGCTGGCGAGAGGCAAAAAACCGGCTGGAGAAACCAGCTGGCCCGCCCCGCTTTAGGACGGCCCCGCCAGCGGGGCAAGACGCCTCACCCCGCCGCGCGCCCAATGCGCCGCGCGGCAAAGAGTTCCCGGACATCCCGCTAGGTAAGCTCTTACGCCGCCACGCGCAGGCGCGCGCGCCCCTCGCTCTTGGCGCGATAGAGCGCCGTATCGGCCGCAGCCAGCGCCAGATCGGTACACCCCGCAACAGCGGCCAGCCCCATGCTCACCGTGATCCGCACGATGCCCTGCGGCGTCTCGACGCCCATTCCGGCAACGGCGACCGCCAGACGGCGACACACCACCTGCGCGCCTTCGATATCGGTATCGGGCATCAGCAGCGCGAATTCCTCGCCCCCGATCCGCGCGAGGATATCGCTGGCCCGCACGACAGCCTGCGCAGTCCGCCCGAAGACCTCCAGAACCTCGTCGCCCACGCCGTGGCCGTAACGGTCATTGACCTGCTTGAAGAAGTCGATGTCGATCAGCGCGAGGGTCATGGGCGCCCCGTCGTTTTCAGCCGCTTCGAGGCGCCCGGCCATGTCGAAGAAGGCGCGACGGTTGGGAATGCCGGTCAAGGGATCGGTCATCGCCGCATGGGCCAGATCTTCCTCGATCCGCTTGCGCGAGGCAATATCGCGGGTGACGCTGACCAGCCCCTCGACATGGCCCTCTTCGTCGGCGATGCCCCGGAAATGGGTTTCCAGCCAGTGCGGATCGCCTGACTTGCAGCGCCCCAGATATTCGACCGCGACCGGGTGCCCCGGCCTTGCGATGGCCGCCTGCCAGGCCCCGGCCACGGCCTCGTGATAGGCGGGCATGACAATGCGCGACAACGGGGTGCCGGCCAGTTCGCCCGGCGCATGGCCGGTAAGCCGGGCAATGGCGGGCGAGGCATAGCGCACGTCGCCCTCGCACCCCAGATGCATGATCACGTCGCTGGCATGGTCGGAGAGCAGCCGGTAGTGCGCCTCGCTGCGCGCCAGTTCGTGCAGGCGCTGCTGCCGCCGCTCCCGCTCGGCCACGAGCGGCAGGACCGACAGCGCGACAACCGCCAGATAGAGTTGCAGGAACTGCATATGGCCGCCCACGATGCCCAGCTCGCCGTGAACCGGTGTCATCAGGGCGATCGGTCCATAGCCGTGGAGGGTCATGAACCCGCCGACCGTCGCCAGAATCATCGGCAGCGCCAGCGCGACCAGCGCATTGGCCCATGTTGCCGAGAACAGCACCAGCAGGAGCGGAAACAGCAACAAGGGCCGGGCAGGCTGGGCAAAGACCGCCGTGGACAGTGCAACCATCGCGGTGATCAGCAAGGCTGCCCGCAGTCCGCGTCCCTCGTCGAGCAGCGGCTGCTCCTTGCGAAGCTTGCACGCCAGCATTGCAAAAGGCGGCAGCACCACCAGCATCCCGAGCGAATGGCCGACCAGCCATGTTCCGAAATTGGGCCCGAAGGCCAGCCCGGACAGCTTCGCCACGACCCCCGCCCCGATCAGGGCTCCGGCCAGCGGCACCATCAGCCCGATCCCCAGACCATAGCCGAGCATCCAGCAGATCATCCGCGAAGGCCAGTACTGCACGGTCAGATGGCGGACCAGCAGCGCGGCAACCGCGCTTTCAGCCAGATTGACCAGGGCCAGCGCGGGCGCCGGTGCCCATCCCAGACCAAAGCAGCCGGTCACCAGAAAACTCGCCAACCCTGCGGCCACGAGCGTTGCATGCCATTTGCGCACCGGCAGCACATGAAGCCGCGCGGCCAGCATGGCATTGGCGCCCCAGACCATCGCGACACCGCCGTTGGAGCGGCTGTACGCCACCGAGAGCATGGCACAGGCAAAATAGGCCAGCCCGACAAGGGCCGCTCCGATCACGCCACCGCCGGTGCCTTCAGCGTAAATTTCGCGGGAGCCAGTGTCCTGTACCCCGCTGTCGCGACCCGCAAGGCCCCCGCCCGCGTGCCCGTAAAACCCGGCGCCCGCCTTCGTCCGATCCCCCGGCGCGCCCCCGCCAACAGCGGCGAACCGCCACGAAGGACGGCGAAAGGAGGCAGGAGAGGCTGGCGGCGCAGCGGACATGGCCGGAAGCCTTGCTGCATGACTGGTTAATTTCGACCTAAGGACAACCACGTTGGCTAAATATTGTCCGCCATGCCATGCCACACGGGCACAACCATCCCCGGACTGTCACCAAATCGTTGCGCAAGGGCAATATTTCCCCGTCCAATGGGGCCTTTGGCCAATCCGGGACGCCGCAGGCCTTGCCTTTGGCGGCAAACCTCGCCACATGGGCGCCGTTGCTCGCCCCCCCGAGACATCCGGCTCGGGCGCGAGTCTTTGGCGCGGGCGCTTGCGAGACACATGATCACCACCAATCCCTTCGAAGACAGCGACGGCGACAAGCTGCGCGAGGAATGCGGCATTTTCGGCGTGCTGGGCGCACGCGACGCGGCGGCGATGACCGCGCTGGGGCTTCATGCCCTCCAGCATCGCGGTCAGGAAGCCGTGGGCATCACCAGTTTCGATGGCCAGGAATTCTACTCGCGGCGCGGCATCGGCCACGTCGCCCAGAATTTCTCCAGCGGCGAAGCCATTGCCGAACTGCCCGGCATGATGGCCGCGGGCCATGTCCGCTATTCGACGACCGGCGGCTCGGGCCTGCGCAACGTGCAGCCCCTGTTTGCCGATCTGGCCGCGGGCGGCTTTGCCATCGCGCACAACGGCAACATCTCGAACGCGATGTTCCTTAAGCGCGACCTCGTGCAGAAGGGCGCGATCTTCCAGTCGACGTCCGATACCGAGGTGATCATCCACCTCGTGGCGACGAGCCGCTACCCCACCCTGCTCGACCGCTTCGTCGACGCGCTGCGTCTGGTCGAAGGCGCCTATTCGCTGATCTGCATGACGCCCGAGGGCATGATCGCCTGCCGCGATCCGCTCGGCATCCGTCCGCTGGTCATGGGCAAGCTGGGCGATGCAGTGGTCTTTGCCAGCGAGAGCGTCGCGCTCGACGTGGTGGGCGCGGACATCGTGCGCGAAGTCGAGGCGGGCGAGCTGATCCAGGTCAGCCTCGACGGCTCGATCCAGTCGCACCGCCCGTTCGGCGACACCGCCCAGCGTCCGTGCATCTTCGAACACGTCTATTTCAGCCGCCCGGACTCGGTGCTCGGCGGCCGCTCGGTCTATGAAGTGCGCAAGGCCATCGGCATGCAGCTGGCGCTCGAAAACCCCGCCGAAGCCGATCTGGTCATCCCCGTTCCCGACAGCGGCGTGCCCGCCGCGCTCGGCTATGCCCAGCAGTCGGGCATTCCCTTCGAACTGGGGATCATCCGCTCGCACTACGTGGGCCGCACGTTCATCCAGCCTTCCGACGGCGCCCGCAACGCCGACGTGAAGCGCAAGCACAATGCCAACCGCAAGCTCGTCGAGGGCAAGCGCATCGTGCTGATCGACGATTCGATCGTGCGCGGCACCACCAGCCTCAAGATCGTGCAGATGATGCGCGAAGCCGGCGCGCGCGAGGTTCACTTCCGCGTCGCCAGCCCGCCGACCGAGCATTCGTGCTTCTATGGCGTCGATACGCCCGAACGCTCGAAGCTGCTCGCCGCGCGCATGGACATCGCCGCCATGGCCGAGTTCATCCAGGCCGACAGCCTTGCCTTCGTGTCGATCGACGGCCTCTATCGCGCCGTGGGTGAAGCCCAGCGCGAGCCCGCCTGCCCGCAATATTGCGACGCCTGCTTCACCGGCGACTACCCCACCCGCCTGACCGACATGGGCGACCGGGCCCCGGCCTGCGCCCCGGCCAAGGCCAAGTCCAAGCCCGCCAGGGTCGCCTGAGGGTGAGCGAGGCCGCAGGAGCATCCGCGCCGGGCAAGCCGCTGGCAGGGCAACTGGCGCTCGTCACGGGCGCCAGCCGGGGCATTGGCGCGGCCACGGCCAAGGCTCTGGCCGCAGCGGGCGCGCATGTCGTGCTCGTCGCGCGCACGGCCTCCGACCTCGAACGCGTGGAAGACGCGATCTTTCAGGCCGGCGGCGCTGCCACCATCGCCCCGGTCGACCTGACCGAACCCGATGGCATCGCGCGTCTGGCCACGGCGATTTCCGATCGCTGGGCCGCGCTCGACCTGCTGGTGATCAACGCCGCCGTGCTGCCCACGCTCACCCCGGTCTGGCAGATCGAACCGCGCGACCTGTCGCGCGCGATGACGCTCAACGTGCTGGCCACCCAATCGCTGATCAGCGCGTTCCACCCGCTGCTCAAGGGCAGCCAGGACGCGCGCGTGATCGGGTTGACCAGCAGCGTGGGCGCCGCCCCGCGTGCCTATTGGGGGGCCTATGGCGCGACCAAGGCCGCCTTCGACGCCCTGCTCGAAAGCTATGCCCGCGAAGTGGCCAGCACCAGCGCGATCCGCGTGGCGATCCTCGATCCGGGCGCCACGCGCACCAAGATGCGCGCCAAGGCCTATCCGGGCGAAAACCCGTCGAGCGTGAAGCCGCCCGAAGTCGTGGCCGACCGGATCGTCGCCCTTGCGAGCGAACCTTTTGCCAGCCCGCATCGCGAACGCATCGAAAAGCCGCGCTGACAAGCCGCCTTCCGGCAACGACAGCCCCCGTCACGGCACACCGTTCAGTGTGTCATGGCGGGGATTTTTTTGTGCTCCGCCCGCCTGTTAACCCGATAGTAAGGCAATTTGCTCATCGTTTGCCCACGAAGCGCGATGCAGCGTTTCGGTTTGACAGCAGCAACGGGGCGTTTCCATGCCGACGATCAAATGGCAGGAAGACTACGAAGCGGCCGCCAGCGACGACCGGTGTGCGCCGCGCTCGCGTCTGGTCATCCCCAGCAAGTTCCGCCGTCCGGGCGGAAGGGCAACCCAGACCCTCGTGCTCGATCTTTCACTTGCCGGATTTTCGGCGCTGGCATCCGGGCGCATCGCTGTGGGCACCAAAGTCTCGCTCACCCTGCCCGGCATGGCCCCGCGCGAGGCCGAAGTGGTCTGGTGGCATGCCGGGATCGTCGGCTGCGCCTTCGACAACCTGCTGACCCCGCGCGAGCACGATGCACTGGTGATGAACCACAGCGGCTAAACAAGCCCGCCTTCCTGCTCTCCCTCCTTCATCGCCCCATGGGCTGCCAGCGCGCGGGCACGGGCGGCGGCATGTTCGACGATCCGTGCGGGATAGCCTCGCGGACGGGCAAGCCCCGAAGGATCGTGAATCTCCCCATCGGGCAGGTGCGCCAGTTCGGGCACCCATTGCCGGATATAGGCCGCCGCGTCGAACTTGGGCGACTGGACCAGCGGCGCCATGATCCGCACGAACATGTTCGCGTCCAGCCCGCTTCCGGCCACCCATTGCCAGTTGGTGGCATTCGCCCCGTAATCGGCATCGACGAGGGTATCCCAGAACCATTGCTCGCCCGCGCGCCAGTCGATCAGCAGATGCTTGACGAGGAAACTGGCCGCGATCATCCGCACCCGGTTGTGCATCCAGCCGGTGTGCCAGAGCTGGCGCATCCCTGCATCCACGATCGGATAACCGGTGCGCCCCTGCTGCCACGCGGCCAGTTCGGCGGGCGCCTCGCGCCATGCCATCGCATCGAAGGCCGCCCGGCCATTGCGCGTGCCATAGTCGGGCGCCTGAAGGATCAGGTTCTGGGCATAGTCGCGCCAGCCCAGTTCGCTCAGGAACACATCGACCGAGCCGCCCGCCCCGCCAACCGCGTGCCAGACCGTCGCGGGCGAAATCTCGCCAAAATGCAGGTGCGGCGAGAGCCGCGAGGTGCCCTCGCGCGCAGGCAGGTTCCGTTCCTCGCCATAGCGTCGGGCACGGCCTGCGAAAGTTTCGAGCCGCGCGCGCCCGCCCGGCTCGCCCGGCGTCCATTCCTCGCGCATGCCCCCGGCCCAGTCGGGCGCGGTGGGCAGAAGGCCACAGTCGTCCAGATGCTCGCTCACCGGCCATGTCGCGGGCGCGGGCAGATGGCCGGGCGCGGGAACGGGCGGCGGCGGGGGCAGGTGCAACAGCGAGGCGCGCCAGAACGGGGTATAGATCCGGTAGGGCTGCCCTGACCCATTGGCGAGGGTTCCGGGTGGCAGCAGGAAGTTGCCGTGGTGAAGGCGCAAGTCCAGCCCCTTGCCCACCGCGCGTTCGGCCATGCGCCACCACGGCTCGTAATGGTGGAGCGCGTGGACCGTGCGTGCGCCCGTCTCGTGGGCCAGTTGCGCCAGAACCGCCTCGCACCGCCCCCGCCGCAGGATCAGGCGCGAGCCGATCGCCTCAAGGCTGGCGGCAAGGCTGGCAAGGCTGTGATGGAGCCACCAGCGCGAGGCGCCCCCCATGCGGCGGTGCCGGGGCGTCTCGTCGTCGAGCACATAGACCGGGATCACCGGCCCGCCCTGTGCCAGTGCGGCCACGAAAGCGGCCTGATCGGCCAGACGCAAATCACGGCGCAGCCAGACAATTGTTGGGTTCGTCATGGCTTGCTATGTGGAGGTTGCACGCGCGCTTGGCCATGCCCCCTGTCCCTTGGTACAGGGGAACAGCCTGCCCCCTTGCGCGCACCGGTCTTTTTTCTGCGTGGGAACCGTCTGCCCTTGGTCAATCCCTTTTCCTTCACAAGCCCCTTCCTCCCCCAGCCCCCATTGCCCCGCCCGGACGTCCAGCCTTTCCTCGACTATCTGCGTCAGGCCGCTGCCAATGGCATGCCGGGCATTCACCAGATGCCGCTGGTGGCCGCACGGGCCAGCTATGTCGCCATGCAGCAACTGGCCGACCTGCCGCCCGAGCCCTTGGCCGTGATCAGGGATCTGGCCTGCCCCGGCCCGGCCCCCAACTCTGCCGCTAACGCCCCGATCCCGCTGCGCCTCTACGACGCGCGGCCCTCGCGCCCGCCCGGCCCGGCGCTGGTCTTCTATCATGGCGGCGGCTTCGTGCTGGGCGGGCTGGACAGCCACCACAATGTCTGCACCACGATTGCGCGCAGCCTCGACCTGCCGCTGATCGCGGTCGACTACCGGCTCGCCCCCGAACATCCGTTCCCCGCCGCGCCCGACGACGCCGAGGCCGCCGCCCGCTGGATCGCGCAAAGCCCGACCGAGCTGGGCCGGACGATCACCGGCCTCGTGCCCATCGGCGATTCAGCCGGGGGCACGCTGGCGATCGTCGTCACCCAGGCGTTGATGGCACAGCCCGCCGCCGTTCCGGTCGTTGCGCAAGTGCCGATCTATCCGCTCACCGACGAGGCCACCGATCACGCCTCGATGGCGGCCTTTGGCGCCGGGTTCCTGCTGCAATCGGATGTTCTTGAATGGTTTGTGGGCTCTTATCGCCCCCCTTCGGGCGACCCGCGCGCGTTTCCGGTGCACGGCAGGCATGACCAGATGCCCCCCACGGTGCTAGTGACGGCAGGCCTCGATCCGATTCGCGACAGCGGGCGGGTCTATGGCGCCGCCCTGGTGAAGGCCGGGTCCGATGTCCTGTTCCTCGAACGCAAGGGCACGATCCACGGCTTCATCCAGGTTCGCAAGGCGATACCAAGCGCCCAGGCCGATACGGATGCCATCCTGTCGGCCACGCGCCTGGTACTGGACAGTTTGAAATGAGGACCAGAAATCCATGAGTGCGGACCCCTTTGCCGCCCTTCCCTATCGCCCCTGCGTGGGCCTGATGATCGTCAACCCGCAAGGCCGCGTTTTCGTGGGCAAGCGGATCGACAACAAGGAGGGCGACGCCTGGCAGATGCCACAAGGCGGGATCGACGAGGGCGAGGATCTGGTGACGGCGGCCATGCGCGAGCTGTACGAGGAAACCGGGCTGACCGCCGATCACGTGACCGTGCTCGCCCACAGCCGCGAGGAACACCTCTACGACCTTCCCGCCGAACTGCTGGGCAAGCTGTGGAAGGGCAAGTATCGCGGCCAGCGTCAGGCCTGGATGCTGCTGCGTTTCAACGGGCAGGACGCCGACGTGAAGCTCGACGCCCACGATCCGGCCGAATTCTGCGAATGGAAATGGGTCGAGCCCGACCAGCTGGCCGACCTGATCGTGCCGTTCAAGAAGCGCGTCTATCGGCAGGTCGTCGAGGAATTCCGCGCCCTGATCTGAGCAGATGATCTGAGCACATAGCCGGCACTGGCCCCGCACGAGCGGGGCCAGTTGCCCTTGATCTCAGTTGTTTTTGACCTCAGTTGCTCTTTACCGGCGGCTCGGCCTTGATCGCATCGGTCTTGATCGCCTCCCCGCTGGTGTCGGCGGCGACTTCCTTTGCCTCTCCGGTGGCAGCCTGTGCCTGCTTCTGGGCATCGAGCCGGGCCTGCTGCGCGGCCTGCACCTGCGCCTTGCCCAGCGCCGCCTCAAGCGCTGCGGTTTCCTCGCATCCCCGCCCACAGATCCCCTGCAACCGGGTCAGGCTGGCCTTGGCCTTTTCGAGCGCGCCCTTTTCGGCCAGCGCCTCGCCCTCGCCGGCGATCGCGGCCAGATTGTTCGGCTCGCGGTCGAGCACGTCGCGGTAATAGTGGATCGCCTTGCCCTGAAGGCCGGCAGCGCGCGCGGCCTGGCCCAGCGTGATCAGGATGCCCGCATTGGCCGGATCGATCGCCAGCGCGGCCTCAAGGCTGTCGGTCGCATGCTCGACCTCGCCCCTGGCCAGCGCCGAGCGGCCATCCTGCAAGAGCGCCTGCGCGCGCGGATCGATCGGGTCACCGGTTCGTGCCTGCCCCATGCTCCCCGTAACCGCCGCAAGCAGGGACAGTGCGAGGGCGACGGGGGTATAGCGCATCAAAAACTCCTTCAGCCGGGATTGCTCACCCCGGCGATAGACCACTTTCATGGCTGGCCTCATGGCCCGTGGGTCTATCACAGACGCACCAGCCGTGCGAAGAAAAACCCGTCCGTTCCATCGTGATGGGGCGAAAGCCGCCAACCGCCACGGTGCGGGCGGCCCAGCAGCGCTTCAATCGGCTCGGCCCTGAACCCGCGATGGGTCGCCAGAAACGCGGCAAGGCCATCGGCCCCTTCGGCATCGATCAGCGAGCAGGTGATGAACAGCAGCGAGCCGCCCGGCCTGACCAGCCCAGCCGCGACATCGAGGACATGGGCCTGCATGGCCGCATAGCGTTCGATGGTCTTGGGCGTCAGGCGCCAGCGCGCCTCGGGGTTGCGGCGCCATGTGCCCGTGCCCGAACAGGGCGCATCGACCAGCACGGCATCGGCCTGCCCCTGCCAGTCCGACAGGATCTGCGCCTCGCGGCCCGGATCGAGCAGCCGCGTCTCGACCAGCGCGCCTGCACGCTCGGCCCGTGGGGCCAGCCGCGAAAGCCGCGCGCGGTCGATGTCGCAGGCCAGCAGGCGCCCCCGGTTTTCCATCGCGGCGGCCAGTGCCAGCGTCTTGCCGCCAGCCCCGGCGCACAAGTCCACCACGCTCTGCCCCGGCTGGACCGGAAGCGCAGCGCAGGCCAGCTGGCTGCCGGTGTCCTGAACCTCGAACAGCCCTTCCCCGAAGGCCTCCCAGCTTTCCGCCGGGGTGCCCAGTGGCAGGCGCAAGCCATGGGGCGCGGCGGTCCGTTCCGCCGCGACCGGCAGGCGCGCCATCAAGGCCTCGCGGTCGATTTTCAGGGTGTTCGCCCGCAAGTCGAGCGGCGCGCGGTCGAGCAGGGCGGCCTGTTCCGCCTCGTCGAGGCCCGAAGCCGCCATGGCCTGCGCCAGCCACGCGGGCAGCACCCCGCCCTGCGCCACCGGCTCTCCGGGCACGATCGCCGCCGGGCCATAGGTCGACCCGTCGAACAACCCCGCCAGCGCGCCATCGGCCTGCGCCAGACGCAGCATGGCCGCCCGACCGGATGGGGGAATATCGCCACAGGCGCGGATCGCCGCCCACGCCAGCTCGCGGATCGCGCGGCGATCCTTCGAGCCGACGAAGCGGCGCTGGCGGAACCACTCGGCGGCGAGGCGGTCCGCCGAAGCTCCCCCCCCACGCGCCGCAGCGATGACCTGATCCAGAATGTCGATCGCGGCCTGGACCCGCGCAGCCGGGGTCACCGGGTCGGGTAGTTGGGCGCTTCGCGGGTGATCGTCACGTCGTGGACGTGGCTTTCCTTGAGGCCCGCATTGGTGATGCGCACGAACTTGGCGTTCTTGCGCAGATGCTCGATCGTGCCGCTGCCGGTATAGCCCATGGCGGCCTTGATCCCGCCGACCAGCTGGTGGACGACATCCTTGGCCGGGCCCTTGTAGGGCACCTGGCCTTCGATCCCTTCGGGCACCAGCTTCATCGAATCCTTGATGTCCTGCTGGAAGTAGCGGTCGGCCGAGCCGCGCGCCATCGCGCCGACCGAACCCATGCCGCGATAGGCCTTGTAGGCCCGGCCCTGATAGATGAAGGTTTCGCCCGGCGCTTCCTCGGTCCCGGCCAGCATCGAGCCGATCATGATCGAGCTGGCGCCCGCCGCCAGGGCCTTGGCCGCATCGCCCGACGTGCGCAGGCCGCCATCGCCGATCACCGGCACGCCCGACTTTTCAGCTTCCGCCGCGCATTCCATGATCGCCGTCAGCTGCGGCACGCCCACGCCCGCCACGATGCGGGTGGTGCAGATCGAGCCGGGCCCGATGCCCACCTTGATGCCGTCGGCCCCAGCGTCAATCAGCGCGCGGGTGGCTTCGGCGGTAGCGACATTGCCGGCGATCACCTGCACGGTGTCGGACAGCTTCTTGGCCGCCTCGACCGCGAGGGCGACCTGGCGGTTGTGGCCATGGGCGGTGTCGATGATGATCACGTCACACTCGGCCTCGACCAGCGCGGTCGTGCGGGCCAGACCCTTTTCACCCACGGTCGATGCTGCCGCCACGCGCAGGCGCCCGGCGCTGTCCTTGGTGGCATTGGGATAGGTCACCGACTTCTCGATGTCCTTCACCGTGATCAGGCCGATGCAGTGATAGGCATCGTCGACCACCAGCAGCTTTTCGATGCGGCGCTGATGCAGCAGGCGGCGCGCCTCGTCGCCCGTGGTGCCCAGGCGAACCGTCGCGAGGTTGTCGCTGGTCATCAGTTCGCGCACGGGCTGCAAGGGGTTGGCGGCAAAGCGCACGTCGCGGTTGGTCAGGATGCCGACCAGCTTGCCACCGGCCTCGACCACGGGAATGCCGCTGATGCGGTTCGCGCTCATCAGCGCCTGCGCCTCGCCCAGCGTGGCGTCGGGGGCGATGGTGATCGGGTTGACGACCATGCCGCTTTCATAGCGCTTGACCGCGCGCACGGCGGCGGCCTGTTCCTCGATCGTCAGGTTGCGGTGCAACACGCCGATCCCGCCCAGCTGGGCCATGACGATGGCCATGTCGGCCTCGGTCACGGTGTCCATCGCCGAGGAGAGCACGGGGATGTTGAGCGCGATGCCCTTGGTCAGGCGCGTGCGGGTGTCAGCCTGCGAAGGCAGGATGTCTGACTCGGCCGGACGCAGCAAAACGTCGTCGAAGGTCAGGCCGAGAGGGATTTCCATGATAACTGCCACTTTCTGTCCGGGGAGAATCGTGGCGGCCCATGTAATCAAGCCCGCCGCGAATGGCTAGGGGTTTTGCGGCTGCTCATGCCGCTTATCCCCATCCCTCCCTGCGCCATCGCGCCCGGCATGGCCGGGATAGCGCCGCAGATCGGCAAAATCGCGCACCAGTTCGGTGTTGATCCGCACATCGTCGGCCAGCCCCGCATAGTCAACCTTGTCGGGCGTATCGGCAGGCGTGTGATAGGCCCCGGCCATGAACGCGCCCAGCCGCACCGGATCGGCATAGCTGTTGCTCACCATCATCGCGGGCACATCGTGCTGGATCAGCGCCCAGCTGTCCTGCCGCCGGACATAGGCATTGGGGCCCGTTTCAGCGCCGCCTTCGTCCTCCTCGGGCACCAGACGGCGCCGCATGCCCGCCAGCACGCGCGCCACTTCCCCGTCGATCCCGGTCATCCCGCGCCCGACGATGGCCACCGGGCCACCGGGCGGGACCAGCCCCGTGCTGTCGACATTGAAGGCCGCCACGATCCGGTCGAGCGGCAGCGGCGGGTTTTCGGCAAAGGCCTGCGCGCCCAGCAACCCCAGTTCCTCGCCCGTCGTCGCCACGACATAGACATCGCGGTCGAGCTGGTGCTGCGGCCCGGCGCCGACAATCTGGCGCGCCACTTCGGTGATCGCGGCCAGCCCGCTGGCATTGTCCACCGCCCCCGGACAGATCCGCCCCTGCCCGTCGCAGACCCCGAAATGATCCCAATGGGCCATCAGCACGACGGCCCCGGCCTCGGGATGACGGCCCGGTATCCGTCCGATCAGGTTGTGCGTGCGCACGCGGGTCTGCGTGCTGGTCGCTTCGAGGGTGACACTCACCCCGGTCACGCGGGGCACGAAATCGTCCTGGTCGGCCTCGTGCGTCCAGGCGGCCAGCGCAGCTCCGGGCGCCGCCGCGCTGCCCCCCAGCAGGCGGTCGGCCAGTGCGGGCGTCACAAAGGCCTCGATCTCGTTGTCGACCCGCTCCCCGGCCAGCGAATAGCCCGCCTTGCGCCGCCGGGCGGCGACATCGGCCAGCGTGCGCTCGCCATCGAGCACGGTGATCACCGCCATGGCCCCGGCATCGAGCAGCCGCCCGACCACTTGTGCATGGCTGGGCGGCACAGCCTCCGCAGCGTCCCCCGCGCTCTTGCGGCGCCAGAACCAGCCCACCCGCCCGCCGCGCCCTGCCGCCGTGCCTCCCGCCATACCTGCCGCCGGGGACGCGGGCGTATCGAGCACCAGCGCCACCCGCCCGGCCAGTTCGGTCCGCGCCGGGATCGTGCCATGCCCCACGAACAGGACCGGAGCCCCTTCGACCAGATTGCGCAGGCCCGAGGTATAGACGAAGACTTCCCCCTCCTCGCTCACCAGATGATGGCGCCCGCGCATGAAACTCGCGCGCGAAAGCACCGGCGCCCGCGCGATCAGGTCAACGGGCGCGAACCACGGGCTGCCGGGCAGATTGGTGCCCGATTCCAGCCCCATGCCGAACCATTGGCGGACCAGATAATGCAGGGTCTGCGTTTCGCCCTCGGTCCCCGGACGGCGCCCGCCGAAAGCCGGGCTGGACAGCGTCTCGACATGGCCGCGCAGCACCGCGTCGAGTGAAGATGCCTCGGAATGCGCCGGTTCGGCACTGCGATGCGTCGCTCCCGCAAGCAGCGGCAGGGCCAGCAGGGTCGCGGCCAGACGCGCGCCCGCCGCCGGGCGCCACGCCCGCCCCCCAAAGGACAGGGGGCTCCAGCACGCCCTTGCTCGTTTCATCGAAGCCCCCAGCCGTTTCATCGCAGACCCATTGCTGACAAACCGCACAGCCCCGCGCAAGTTCCCAAACCCGAAAGCACGATGAACCGCATCGATCTGGGGAAAAAAATGCGTTTCTACGGCACTTTGTCGGGTACGGGGCCCGATGCGGGCCCAATGCGGACGGGATGCGGGAACGATCGGACGCGCAACGGCTTGCAAAACCGGCTATTGAAGCGCCACCCAACCCCGGCAAGGAAAGCACGAGAAGGCCATGCGGCTCGACGACTACGACGACTCCATCAATGTGGAAGACCAGCGCGGCAGCGGCGGCGGCGGGTTCCCGCTGGGCGGTGGCGGCGGTGGCGGGGGCTTCCCGCTCGGCCTGATCCTGAGCCTCGTCGGCTCGCGCTTCGGGCTGGTGGGGGTTTTGCTGGTGGGCGGCGCGGCGCTCCTGCTGGGCGGGCTGCCCGGCCTGATGGGCGGAGGATCAGAGAGCCAGATCGGCGGAACACCGGCCTATCAAACCGCCCCGGCCAGCGGGGAAAGCCTCAAACAGGCCTGCAACGTCAACGCCTACAGCCATGAAAGCTGCAACGCGCTCTCCTCGCTCGACAAGACATGGAAGCCGCTGATGGCCGCGCAAGGGGTGCCCTTCCGCGCGCCCAAGCTGGTGTTCTATTCGCGTCAGGGTTCCTCGGGCTGCGGCGCGGCGCAAAGCGCGATGGGGCCGTTCTACTGCCCGAGCGACCAGGGCATCTACATCGACACCGATTTCTACACCGAACTCGACAAGAAGCTGGGCGCCGGCGGCGACTTTGCCCGCATCTATGTCATCGCCCACGAATTTGGCCACCATATCCAGAAGCTGACGGGCACCTCCGACAAGGTCACGCAGGCCCAGCGCGCCAATCCGGGCGCGGCCAATGCGCTGTCGGTCCGGCTCGAACTCCAGGCCGATTGCTATGCCGGGGTCTGGGCCGCGCGCAACCGTTCGCGGATCGAACCCGGCGATGTCGAGGAAGGCCTCCACGCCGCCCACCAGATCGGTGACGACACCCTGATGAAGAGCGCCGGTCGCACGCCGGTCGAAGCGGCCTTCACCCATGGCAGTTCGGCCCAGCGCATGGCCTGGTTGCGCAAGGGCCTCGACAGCGGCGACCCGGCCCAGTGCGACACCTTTGCCACGGGCGCCCTCTGAACCGGCACGAGGTGCTTGACGGTCTGGAACAATCGGGTCTCTCCTGCGTAGTGTCGCAAGAGACCCTTCCGGAGTTTTTTCCAGATGTTCCAGACCCATACCCTCGCTCGTGCAATGCTTGCCGGTGCGCTGGGGACGCTTGCCATGGCCACGACCCCGGCCATCGCGCAAACCGCCGTCGCACCCAAGGACGCGAATGTCGGCGATGTGGCAACAACCCCCCTCGAAACGCTCAACCTCAAGAAGGAGGATATCCCCCCCCTCCTCCTTCAGGCCCGGCAGGCCCCCTATTCGCTCGTCGGCCTCAAATCCTGCGCCGCGCTCTCCGATGAAGTGCGCAAGCTCGACGCCGTTCTGGGCGACGACATCGACGTCAGCGACTACAGCCAGAAAGTCCTGCGCGTGGGCAACACCGCCAAGTCCATCGTCGGCTCGCTGATCCCCTTCAACGGCATCATCCGGCAGGTTTCGGGCGCCAACGAATCGCAGCGCCAGTGGCAGGTCGCGCTCTATGCCGGCACCGCCCGCCGCGCGTTTCTCAAGGGCACCGGCCTTGCCCGTGGCTGCCCCTACCCGGCCCGCCCGGCCCGTGCTTCGGATTACGAGCTTTTGCGCGCGCAGCGCGATGCCCAGGCTCAGCAGGCTGCCGAGGGCAAGCGGCGGCGCTGATCTATGCGCCGTTTAAAAGCATTGAAGAACAAGGGATAACGTAGGGGGCAAGGCCCCCTGCACCCCATTGGCTTTGGATGGGGCAGTGCAAATGGCACTGTTCGGCATGGCTACTGGCGCCTGTTTCCGAACAGCACACAAAAAGGGCCGGAGTCCTGAGGACTCCGGCCCTTTTTGTGTGGGCCACAGGCGCCGCGTGGATCAGTACACGCGGGCCTTGGGCTTGATGTACGAAGCATCGTCGGTCAGCGTGTATTCGTGGACCGGACGGTAGTCGAGACGGATCGAACCGCCCTTGCCGCCCCAGCCGTCGAACCAGCTCACGGTGTGCTTCATCCAGTTGGCGTCGTCGCGGGTCGGGAAGTCCTCGTGCGCATGGGCGCCGCGGCTTTCCTTGCGGTTGTGCGCCGAATGCATCGTCACCGAAGCCTGCGCGATCAGGTTGTCGAGTTCCAGCGTTTCCACCAGGTCCGAGTTCCAGATCAGCGAGCGGTCGGTCACCCCGATGTCCTGCATCGAAGCATAGATGTCGGTCAGCTTGTGCTTGCCTTCGGCCATCAGTTCGTCAGTGCGGAACACCGCGGCGTGCTGGCTCATCGCGCGCTGCATCTCGGTGCGGATCTTGGCCGTGGGCAGCGAGCCCTTGGCATTGCGGAAGTGATCCAGACGCGAGAGCGCGAGGTCGGCGCTGTCCTTGGGCAGCGAGGCATGGGCCGAACCGGGCTTGATCAGTTCCTTGAGGCGCAGGCCGGTCGCACGGCCGAACACCACGAGGTCGATCAGCGAGTTCGAGCCGAGGCGGTTGGCGCCATGGACCGACACGCAGGCCGCTTCACCCACCGCGAACAGACCCGGCACCACCGTCTCGGGGTTGCCGTCCGCGCCCAGCGTCATGACTTCGCCATGATAGTTGGTCGGGATGCCGCCCATGTTGTAGTGGACGGTCGGCACCACCGGCAGCGGCTGGCGGGTCAGGTCGACACCGGCAAAGATCTTGCCGCTCTCGGTGATGCCCGGCAGGCGCTCGGCCAGAACCTTGGAATCGATGTGGTCGAGGTGCAGGAAGATGTGGTCCTTGTGGGGACCAACGCCGCGCCCTTCACGGATTTCCATCGCCATCGAGCGCGAAACGACGTCGCGGCTGGCCAGATCCTTGGCCGAAGGGGCATAGCGTTCCATGAAACGCTCGCCTTCGGAGTTGGTCAGGTAGCCGCCTTCGCCGCGTGCGCCTTCGGTGATCAGCACGCCCGCGCCGTAAATGCCGGTCGGGTGGAACTGCACGAATTCCATGTCCTGAAGCGGCAGGCCGGCACGCAGAACCATGCCGCCACCGTCGCCGGTGCAGGTATGGGCCGAAGTGGCGGTGAAGTAGCAGCGGCCATAGCCGCCCGTCGCCAGAACCACGGCATGGCCGCGGAAACGGTGGATCGAACCGTCATCGAGGCACAGCGCGATCACGCCACGGCACACGCCGTTTTCCATGATCAGGTCGATGGCGAAATATTCGATGAAGAAGTCCGCGTCGTACTTCAGGCTCTGCTGGTAGAGTGCGTGAAGCATGGCGTGGCCGGTACGGTCGGCCGCGGCGCACGTGCGCTGGACCGGCGGGCCTTCGCCCATGTTCTGCATGTGGCCGCCGAACGGACGCTGGTAGATCGTGCCGTCCGCGTTGCGGCTGAAGGGCACGCCCGCGTGTTCGAGTTCGTAGACCGCCGCAGGGGCTTCACGCACCATGTATTCGATGGCGTCCTGGTCGCCCAGCCAGTCCGACCCCTTGACGGTGTCGTACATGTGCCAGGTCCAGTGATCGGGCGTGTTGTTCTGGAGCGAGGCGGCAATGCCGCCCTGCGCCGCCACGGTGTGCGAACGGGTCGGGAAGACCTTGGTGATGCACGCGGTACGCAGGCCCGCCTGGGCCGACCCCATCGTGGCGCGAAGGCCCGAGCCACCCGCGCCGACAACGATGGTGTCGTAGGTATGGTCGATGATCTTGTAGGCAGAAGACATGGCTCAGGCGCCCCCGAGTGCGATGCGGATGATCGAGACGATGCCGAACACGGCAGCGGCGGCGGGCACGAAGTTCACGAGCAACCAGGCCGCAACCTTGCCGCCTTCCTCGTGAATGTAGTCTTCGAGCATGACCTGCACGCCCAGGCGCGCATGATAGAGGGTGTTGACCACCAGCAGGACCAGCAGGGTCGCGCTCAGCGGACGGGCCGCCCACGTGTGAAGCGTGGCATAGTCGTGCGCCGGCAGCAGGGCCAGGCTGACACCCAGGAAAGGCAGGAGAACGAGGTTGCCCACCGCCGTCAGGCGCTGAGCAAGCCAGTGGTGCGAGCCCTTGTGGCTGGAACCCAGCCCGCGCACGCGACCGATCGAAGTGCCGTTACCCATGGAACCTCCGATAACAGGAAACGAGGGTGCCCGCGCCTTACAGCGCGAGGACAAGACCCCAGAACACCAGGGTCAGGCCGACCGAGGCAATCAGCGTGAAGACCGACCAGCGGGCATTGGTCGACAGCTCGTAGCCGACGCCAATGTCGAGCACGAGGTGGCGGATGCCGGTGGCCGCGTGCTGGAAGAAGGCCCAGGTCAGGCCGACCAGCACGATCTTGCCCAGAACAGCGGTGCAGGCCGAAAGGCCGCCAGCAGCGCCGGTCCAGACATAGGTCATGAAGGTTTCATAGGAATCGGGTCCACCAGCGATGGCACCAAGCCACCAGAGCAGAAGCGAAAGCCCCACGAACGTGAGGCCATTGCCCGTCACGCGGTGGAGGATCGAGACCAGCATCGCCGGTCCCCAACGCCAGATTTGAAGGTGCGGCGAAAGTGGCCGGTTGCTGCGCGCCAGCGCCATGGAACTTCCCCTTCTTCTCGCAAAGGTGACCGGCAGTTGTGTAGCCGGTCGGGATGAGTCGCTATTAGTCGAAATGCCCCCGTGCGCAAGCAGTCGAAGGCCCTGAAACGAATTCGTATGCCCTTCTGCGTCATTTCCTGTGCTCAAACATCAGCAAATGCGAACTAATATCAAATAAAGCACCGAACTGGCGCTATTTTCGCGCCTTCCCCCGCCTTCCCCCAAGATCACTTGCCAAGCCCCGCCCATCGCAGCAAAGACCCCGCCATGAGCTGGAAAATCACCTTCTACGCCCCCCGCGCCGTGGTTCAGGCTGCCCTGATCGCCCACGAGGACATGTTCGACTGGGATCCCGACATCGTCATCGCGGGCAGCGAGATCGCCGAGGACAAGCCCGAGGACTGGCAGCTTGAAGCCTGGCTCGCCAACGAACCCGACGACGCCGCGCGCGCCGCGCTCACTGCCCTGTTCGAGACCGAATCCGGCACCTGCGCCCCCGCGATGATCGAGGAAGAGCTGGAAGACCAGGACTGGGTCACGCTCAGCCAGCAGGGCGTCGAGCCGATCCACGAAGGCCCGTTCTACGTCCACACCCCCGAATACCCGGACAGCGACGATCCGGCCTTGCGCAACTTCCTGATCCCCACCAGCCAGGCCTTCGGCACCGGCCAGCACGCGACAACCGCCGGGTGCCTGGCCATGCTCGCCCACATGAAGGCCCATGGCGCCGTCGTGCGCAATCTTGCCGACATCGGCACGGGCACGGGCCTGCTCGCCTTTGCCGGGCTTCATCTCTGGCCCGGCGCGCGCGCCATCGCCAGCGACATCGACGCGGTCTGCGCCCCGGTGGTGGTCACGAATGCGCAAGCCAACGGCGTTCCGCTCGGCGATGGTCCGGGCAAGCTTGCGATGGTGGTCGCAGCCGGCATGGACCATCCGCTGCTCCAGCTCTCGGCCCCTTACGACCTGCTGATCGCCAATATCCTGGCCGGGCCCCTGATCGAACTGGCCCCGCACTTTGCCGCCGCCGTCGCGCCGGGCGGTCATGTCCTGCTCGCCGGGCTGCTGGCCACGCAGGAAAAGGCCGTGCGCGCCGCCTATGCCCGCGCCGGCTTGCGTCTGGCCGCCCGCACGGTGCGCGGCGACTGGTCGATCCTCTGGCTGCGCCGCCGCCCCAGCCCGCGTATCCGCGCGACCAAGACCGGACCGCTGCCTGCCTGGTCGCAAAAGTGGTGATCTGAAACCCCGGTGGAGGGCGCAGGATCAGGTCCGGCGCCCTCCCCGATCACATCCGGCAACTCAGCCCCGGCTCCCCACGATCGCCAGCCCGAACGCGACAAAGATCGCCCCGGTCACCCGGTTGAACCAGCGCCTTGGCCCCTCGCGCATCAGGACCCCGGCCATCGAACGCCCGCCCAGCGCATAGAGCAGGTAGGAGCTGACCTCGATCATCCCGAACGTGACGACCAGAATCGCAAACTGAAGCACCTTGGGCTGCGCCGGATCGATGAACTGCGGCAGAAAGGCCCCGGCAAAAAGCAGGGCCTTGGGATTGCTGATCCCGATCAGGAAGCCGGTGCGGAACAGGTGCAAGGGCGAAGGCACCTGAACCGGCCCATCCGCAGCGGCCAGATCGATGGGCGCCGTATCAGCCCGCCACGAGCGATAACCCAGATAGAGCAGATAGCCCGCCCCCACGATCTTGAGCGCGAGAAACACGCCGGGAAAGGCCACCAGCACCGCCGAAAGCCCCGCCGCCGAGAGCGTGAGCAAGGTCAGCACCGCGAGGAAACATCCGCTCATCGCCAGCATCGCCCGGCCAAAGCCGAGCGTGACGCTGCGCGACATGACATGGAGCATATTGGGCCCCGGCGAGGTCGAAATAAAGAACACGGTGACCACGTAGAGCCACCAGGTATGCCACGCCATCGCCAAAACTCCCCTTTTTGCCGCTACCCCGCCGCGCGCACGATGTCCGCCCAGGCCGCCTCGTCGATCACCTCGATGCCCAGTTCGGCAGCCTTCTTGAGCTTCGAGCCCGCCCCCGGCCCGGCCACGATCAGGTCGGTCTTCGGCGAGACGGAGCCTGCCGCCCGTGCACCCAAAGCCTCGGCCTGGGCCTTGGCCTCGTCGCGGCTCATCGTTTCGAGCTTGCCGGTAAAGACCACCGTCTTGCCCGCCACCGCGCTCGCGCGCGTCTCGACGATATAGTCGGGCGGCGTCACTTCCGACAAGAGATCATCCCAGACCGCGCGGTTGTGCGCCTCGTGGAAGAAATCGCCCAGCGCCTCGACCACCACCGGCCCGACGCCGTCGATGCCCAGCAGTTCGCCGCGCGCGTCTTCGTCGCCAGCCTGGTCACCATCCCCATGCGCCCGCTCGGCCACGGCCCGCAAGGCCGGCAGCGTCACGAACCGCTTCATCAGGTCGCGCGCGGTCACCGCGCCGACATGGCGGATGCCCAGCCCGAACAGCAGCCGCGCCGCATCGGGCGTGCGCTTGGCCTCGATTGCGGCGATCAGGTTGTCGACCGACTTGTCCTTCCAGCCCTCGCGCCCGACGATCTCGTCGCGCCGCTTGCGCAGGCGGAAGATGTCCGCCGGGCTTTCCAGCCAGCCCAGCGCGAAGAATTCGGCGATGGTCTTCTCGCCCAGCCCCTCGATATCGAGCGCGGCGCGGCTGACGAAGTGCTTGAGGCGCTCGGTCCGCTGCGCCGGGCAGACCAGACCGCCGGTGCAGCGCACGTCGACCTCGCCCTCCTCGGCCACGGCCTCGCTGCCGCATTCGGGGCAATGATCGGGGAACACGAAGGCCGGGCGTTCTTCCTCGCGCGTCGTGTTTTCAACCACTTGCGGGATGACATCGCCAGCGCGTTGCAAGACCACGCGGTCCCCCACGCGCACGCCCAGACGGGCGATTTCGTCGCGGTTGTGCAGCGTGACATTGGTGACCGTCACCCCGCCCACCAACACGGGCGCAAGCCGCCCTACCGGGGTCAGCTTGCCGGTGCGGCCCACCTGAATGTCGATGGCCTCCAGCGTGGTTTCGGCGCGCTCGGCGGGAAACTTGTGGGCCATGCCCCAGCGCGGCGCCTTGGCGACAAAGCCCAGCCGCTTCTGCCATTCAAGGCTGTCGACCTTGTAGACGACGCCATCAATATCATACGGCAAATCAGGCCTTTGCACCTGGATCGCGCGATAATGGGCGAGCATCTGCGCGACATCCTCGCACCGCACCAGCAGCGGCGAAACCGGCACGCCCCAGCGCGCGATCACCTGCATCACGCCGAACTGGGTTTCAGCCGGAACCGCGCTCGCCGCGCCCCAGCCATGGGCCCAGAAGCGCAAGGGGCGGCTGGCGGTCACGCTGGCGTCCTTCTGGCGCAGCGATCCGGCAGCGGCATTGCGCGGATTGGCGAAAGTCTTGTCGCCACGCTCTTCCTGCGCGGCATTGAGCGCGAGGAAATCGGCCTTGGCCATGAAGACCTCGCCCCGGATCTCGAACACGGCGGGCGGCACTTCGCCCGGTGCCATCGCAAGTTTCTGCGGTATATCCTTGATATGGGCGACATTGGGCGTCACGTCCTCGCCCACCTGCCCGTCGCCGCGCGTTGCCGCACGGACAAGCACGCCATCCTCGTAGCGCAGCGAGCACGAGAGCCCGTCGATCTTGTCCTCGGCGGTCATCGCCACGGGTTCATCGGCGGGCAACGCCAGAAAGCGCCGGACACGCGCGACGAATTCCTCGACTTCCTCGTCGGTAAAGGCGTTGTCGAGGCTCATCATGCGAACCTCGTGGGTCACCTTGCCCAAGGGCGAGGCGGAAACTTCGAAGCCGACACTGCGCGAGGGGCTGTCGGCACGGACGAGATGGGGAAAGGCCGCTTCCAGCTCGGCATTGCGGCGCACGAGGGCGTCGAACTCGGCGTCGGAAATCTCCGGCTCGTCCTGCGCGTGATAGCGGCGGTTGTGATGGGCGATCTGCCGTGCCAGCCGCATCAGCTCGTTGGCTGCCGCCGCTTCATCCAGATTTGCCGGATCGCTCATTTCACGTTTTTCCCAGTATCGTCGCAACCAATCGCTGCCGGATACGCAATCCGAGGGCTTCGTAAAGCCGGATCGCCCCCTGATTATCGGCATAACTGTGGAGGAACGGCACATCGCCGCGCGCGAGGAACCCGGTCATCACATGTCCGATCAGCCGCGCGGCATGGCCGGCCCCGCGAAATTCGGGCCATGTCGCCACCCCGCTCACTTCGGCAAAGCCGGGGGCCGGGCGCATCCGCGCGCCCGCCATCGCCGCCAGACGGCCATCGGGCGCACGGATGCCATAGAACTGGCCATAGCGCCATGTTTCGGGGCCCCAGGGGCCGGGTTTTGTCGCAAGGGCCAGCGCGGTCATCTCGGGCACGTCGGCCTCGCCCAAGGGCACGATTTCGGGCCCCGTTCGCGCACTGGCGGGCAGCGGCCCATCGGCGATCATCTGGACCAGTTCGGCCCGGCGCTGGACGACAAGGCCGGGCGGCGCGGGGGCACCCTCGGGCTCGACCAGCCAGATCGTATCGGCCGGATCGACGAGCAGGCGGACCAGATCGGCCTCGCCGCCGGGCGGGGCCGCCGCAAACGGGCCATAGGAGGGGGCAATGCGCAGCGCCTGTCCGGCGCGGCGCGCGAGCGCGGCCTGCGGCCCGGTCAGCGCATGCCACACGGGGCGGTCGAGAGGGTGGTTCATGCCTGTTCCAGCAAACGGTCGGCCTGGGCGCGGGCCTCGTCGGTGACTTCGGCGCCCGAGAGCATCCGCGCGATTTCTTCCTTGCGTTCGCCCTTGTCGAGCATCGTGACAGCCGTGCGCGTGACCGTCCCCTCGCTCGACTTGGCGATCAGGAAATGGGCGCCCCCGCGCGCGGCCACTTGCGGGCTGTGGGTCACGGCGAGCAATTGCCCGCCCTGTGCCAGCCGGGCGAGGCGTTCGCCGATGGCGCTGGCCACGGCGCCGCCCACGCCCCGGTCGATCTCGTCGAAGATGACCGTGGCAGCGCCGCCTTCCTCGGCCAGCGCGACCTTGAGCGCGAGAATGAAGCGCGACAATTCGCCCCCCGAAGCGATCTTGCCCAGCGGGGCGAAATCGCTGCCCGGATTGGTCGAGATCAAGAATTCGACACCATCGACACCCTGCGGCCCCCAGCGATCCTCGGGCAGGCGGACGACAGCGGTGTGGAAGCGCGCTGCATCGAGCCGCAGCGGCGCCAGTTCGGCGGCCACCGCCTTGTCGAGCCGCCGCGCGGCCTCCGCGCGCTGGACCGAGAGCGTCTCGGCCTTGGCGCGATAATCGAGCCCGGCATCCATGGCCTGACGGGCCAGCCCTGCGATCCGCGCCTCGCCGCCCTCGATGGCGTCGAGCGCAGTCTGCAAGGCCTCGCGCCGGGCGGGCAGTTCGTCGACCGTGCAGCCGTGCTTGCGTGCGGCGGCGCGCAAGTCGAACAGGCGGGTCTCGATCCGGTCGAGCAGGGCCGGGTCATGGGCCAGCGCCTCGGCAGCGGCGGCCAGCTTGTCTTCGGCCTCCCCCGCTTCGATGATCGCGCGGTCGAGCGCTTCGAGCGCCTCGGTCAGCAACGGATGTTCGCCCGCGATCCGGTCGAGCCGCCGCGCCGCGCTGCGCAAGGCGTCCAGCGGCGAATCCGGGCCCGACCAGACCTGATCAAGCGCGGCCAGATCGCCCGAGAGCCGCTCGCCCTTTTGCATGCCCGAGCGCTGGAGCGCGAGGTCTTCCTCCTCCCCCGGCTTGGGGGCGAGGCTGTCGAGTTCGGCAAGGTGCGCGGTGATGAGGTCCTGTTCGGCCACGGCGGCAGCCAGATGGGCGCGGGCCTGTGCCAGCGCGATTTCCGCTTTGCGCCATATCTCCCACGCAGACTGGACCGCGGCGCTTTCCGCGCGGGCATAGCGGTCGAGCAGCAGGCGGTGTCCGCGCGCGTTGACCAGCCCGCGATCATCGTGCTGGCCATGGAGTTCGACAAGGAAGCGCGCCAGATCGCGCAGCAGCGCAACGCCCACGGGCTGGTCGTTGATCCACGCCCGGCTTCCCCCGTCGGCCTTCAGGCGGCGGCGGATGAGCAGCGGTTCGCCCGCCTCCCACGCGATTTCGGCCTCTTCGAGCAGGGCCGCGACGCCTTCGGGCCGCACGGCGAATTCGAAAGTGGCGGTCACGCTCGCCTGATCCGTGCCTGTGCGCACGAGGCCGCTGTCGGCCCGGTCGCCCAGAATCAGCCCCAACGAATCCAGCAGGATCGATTTGCCCGCCCCGGTCTCGCCGGTGAGAACGCCCAGACCGCCCGGAAATGCGAGGTCGAGCGCCTCGATCAGGACGACATTACGGATGGAAAGCCCGGTCAGCATTCGATTGTGTCTAATGCCTGCGCGGCTCCGCGTCACCCCCAATGTTCACGTCTTGTTTCACATTGGTGACACTCTGTCGCGTCCACGCAACCTGAGGGGCCTATCAGAGTCGGAACGCAACCGCGGCAGGAAGGGGCGCCGGTCATGGAAAACGTGGGAAAGACACCCGGTAACATGCTGGAAAACGGCAAATTGGCACCGATGAGCGAGTGGATCAAGGGCCTCCCCGAATGGCTCGATCTGCCCGAGCCGCGCGGATTTCGCCCCAAGCGCCGGGTCCGCACGGTGTGGATCTCGGACCTTCACCTGGGCACGCGCGGCTGCAATGCGCAGATGCTGCTCGATTTCCTCGCCTCGATCGAATGCGAGACGCTCTATCTCGTGGGCGACATCGTCGATGGCTGGCGCCTCTCGCGCGGGTGGTACTGGCCCGACGCGCACAACGAAGTCGTCCGCCGCGTGCTCAAGATGGCCCATCGCGGCACCCGTGTCGTGCTGATCGCGGGCAACCACGACGAAATGCTGCGCCCTTATGCGGGGATGACCTTCGGCGGCGTCGAACTCGCACTCGACACCATCCATGTCACCGCCGACGGGCGCCGCCTGCTGGTCACCCATGGCGACGGGTTCGACGGGGTGGTGCTCTATGCCCGCTGGCTCGCCTTTCTGGGCGATGCGGCCTACGAAGTGCTGCTCAAGGCCAATCGCTGGGTCAATCTGGTCCGCCGCCAGTTCAAGCTGCCCTACTGGTCGCTGTCGGCCTACATGAAAAAGCGCGTGAAGAACGCCGTCCAGTTCATCTGCGACTTCGAGGAAGCCGTGGCCCATGCCGCGCGCGACATGGGGGTCGACGGGGTGGTCTGCGGCCACATCCACTGCGCCGAAATTCGCCAGATCGGTGACGTGACCTATTACAACGACGGTGACTGGGTGGAAAGCTGCACCGCGCTGGTCGAGGACTTCTGCGGGGCGATGAGCATCGTCGACTGGGCCGCCGAACAGGCCCGGCTGAACCCGGCGCCCGTTGCCCAGACCGAGCTGGCCCCTCCCGCAACAGCCCCCGTCCCGCAGGCTGAACCGGTCGCATGAGGCCGGTCGCATGAGGATCGCGATCTGCACCGATGCCTGGCACCCGCAAGTCAACGGCGTGGTCCGCACGCTCTCGACGACGGTGGCCCTGCTGCGCGCGCGCGGGCACGAGGTCTGCCTCGTCACGCCCGAGCAGTTCCGCACGCTGGCCCTGCCCGGCTACAGCGAGATCCGCCTTGCCATGGCCCCGCGTTTCGGCACGCGGCGCATCTTGCGCGCCTTTGCGCCCGACATCGTCCATATCGCCACCGAAGGGCCGATCGGCTGGTCCGCGCGCAGCTGGTGCAAGGCCGAAGGGATGCCGTTTACCAGCGCGTTCCACACTCGTTTCCCGGATTATGCGGCGATGCGCACCGGGCTCAGCCCCGAGGCGTTCTGGCCGGTCATGCGGCGGTTTCATGCGCGCAGCAGCGCGGTTCTGGTCGCCACGCCCAGCCTTGCGGCGGAACTGGCCGGGCATGGCCTGTGCCAGACGCGGTTGTGGTCGCGCGGGATCGAGCCTGCGCAGTTCCGCCCTGCCCTTACGCCCGAACGCGCAGGCACGCCCTGGGCCGACCTGCCGGGGCCCCTGCTGCTCTATGTCGGGCGCGTGGCGGTCGAGAAGAACCTCGGCGCGTTCCTTGAGGCACCCGTTGCCGGAACCAAACTGGTTGTCGGCGACGGGCCAGACCTCGCCATGCTCAGGGCCCGCCATCCCCAAGCCCTGTTTGCCGGGGCCATGGCAGGCGAAAACCTCGCCCGCGCCTATCGCGCCGCCGATTGCTTCGTGTTCCCCAGCCGGACCGACACCTTCGGGCTGGTGATGATCGAGGCCATGGCCTGCGGGGTGCCGGTCGCGGCCTTCCCGGTGCCCGGCCCGCTCGACATCGTGGGCCCACAGGGACGTGGCCCGTTCGGCACGCTGGCCTCGCCGGTCGGCATGCTCGACGAGGACCTGCCCCGCGCCATTGCCGGGGCGCTCGCCTGCGACCGCGCCGCCGTGGCCACCCACGGGGCCAGCTATTCGTGGAAGGCGGCGACCGACCAGTTCGAGGCCGCTCTGCGCGATGCGGTCGAGACATGGGCCCGGACGAACTGGGCGATCATGGCGGCCTGAGCCGCCCGATCCCTGATCCGGTAGAGCAAACACGAAAAACGGCGGGACCGCTGGCCCCGCCGTTTTGCATGTCTGCTCTGGCAAAGCGCCCGGATCAGGCCGCCGAGAGCTTGTCGCCCTTGGCATTCACCAGCTTGAACGCGCGCTTGTACCATTCGCTGCCCGGATAGTTGTGGCCCAGCACGGCGGCGGCGCGGTGCGCTTCCTCGGGAACGCCGAGCGCCAGATAGGCTTCGACCAGACGGAACAGCGCCTCGGGCGTGTGGCTCGTGGTCTGGTACTTGTCGACCACCACGCGGAAACGCAGGGCGCTGGCCAGCCACTTGCCGCTGCGTTCGTAGAAGCGGCCCACTTCCATTTCCTTGCCCGCGAGGTGATCGTTCACGAGGTCGATCTTCATGCGCGCGTCGGTGGCGTAGTCGGTGTTGGGATAGCGGCGCATCACTTCGGTCAGCGCGGTGAGCGCCTGCTGGGTGATCTTCTGGTCGCGGGTCACGTCGCTGATCTGCTCGTAATAGCACAGCGCGACGAGGTAATAGGCGTAAGGCGCGTCCTTGTTGCCCGGATGGATCGACAGGAAGCGCTGCGCGGTCTGGACCGACTTGGCATAGTCGCGCGCGACGTAATAGCTGAACGCGCCCATCAGCTGGGCCCGGCGGGCCCAGGGCGAATAGGGGTGCTGGCGTTCCACTTCGTCGAAAAGCGCGGCGGCCTGCTTGGCGTCGCCATGGTCGAGCCGGTCCTTGGCCGTCATGTAGAGCGTGTCCACGTCGCGTGCGACATAGGCCACGTCCTTCTTGGTCTTGCCCGCACCGGCGCAGCCGGCGGTCAGGCCCAGAGCGGCGGTAGCGGCGGCAAGAACGGCGATGCGCAGCGGGCTGCGGCCAGAAGCAGGAACGGTCATGCCAATCCTATAACCACCGCCCGTGGCCTCGCCAAGGGGAGGTTGCGCAAGCGGGAGGTGAAAAATTCCAACCGGTTTCAGGCTTGCGCCGTTTCGTCAAACGGAGGCACCAGCGTGATCGGATCGGCCAGGGTCACCGTGTCGAGCATGTCGGCCATGTCGTCGCGCAGGCGGATCATCAGGCCACGCAACCGGCAATCGGCCTCGGGCAGGCAATTGGCGCAGTGCTCGTGGGCGTTGCGGCTGGCGCAGGGAACCAGCGCGAGGCTGCCGCGCGTCAGGCGGATGATGTCGCCATAGCGGATGTCGACCGGCGGCAGGGCCAGTTCATAGCCCCCGTCGCGCCCGCGCTGCGAGATGACCACGCCCTCGCGGGCCATTTCCGAAAGGATCACGGTCAGGAACTTGCGCGGAATGTTCTGCGCTTCGGCAATGGCATCGAGGCGCACGGGCCCCTGCCCGAAAGTGTCGGCCAGATGCTGGAGTGCCCGGATCGTATATCGCGTCTTTTGCGAAAGCATGGGGACACAAGACCCGGATGCCCCGGAATGTCAACGGCGCAGCTTGAATAAGCTGCGTATCGCGCCGTTTCGCGGGCGAACGGCCCCCGGCACGACCATGGCTCCCCCGCCGTCACCCCGGTTGCCAACGCCGGTTGCCAACATTTGTCACGCAACGCCTGGTTGGCTTGCAGGCCGGAAACGTCCATATCACCCCTCATGCCAGACCTGAAACATGCACAAGCGCCCCAATCACTTGTCTTGCCAGCGGCCGCCCCTCAGGCCACCATGCTGGATGTCGCCATGCGGGCAGGTGTCTCGCTCAAGAGCGTCTCGCGCGTCATCAACCGCGAACCCCATGTCTCCGACACGCTGCGCGCCAAAGTCGAACGGGCCATCGCCGAACTCGACTATGTGCCCGATACGGCGGCCCGTTCGCTGGCCGGGGCGCGCTCGTTCATCATCAGCGTGCTGTTCGACAATCCGAGCCCCAATTACACGGTGAAGCTTCAGGCCGGGGTCTACCGCGCCTGCATGGAAAACCAGTATCACCTGCGGATCGACCGGATCGACACCTCGCGCCCGGACACCGAGATCGAGGCGCAACTGGCCACCTTGCTGCGCAATGGCCGCTGCGACGGCTTCGTGCTGACCCCGCCGATCTCCGACATTCCGGTCGTGCTCGATTTTCTCGTCGCGCGCGGGGTGCGCCATGTGCGCATTTCGCCCGACGTGCCCAGTGCCCATGCGCCGGGCGTTGGCATGGACGACCATGGCGCCGGGGCGGCCGTGGCGCGCATGTTGTGGGAAGCGGGCCACCGCCGCCTTGCCATGGTGAGCAGCCCGGTCAGCCATGGCGCGGCCCGGCGCCGCCGTCTGGGTTTTCTCGAAGCCCTGCACGATCTGGGCCTGAGGGAACCCGTGCCCGAAGCCGGGGGCGACCACAGCTTCGAAGGCGGCATCCGGGCGGGGAACGAGCTGCTCGCCCTGCCCCGCCGGCCCACGGCCATTTTCGCGACCAACGATGATTCGGCCGCCGGAACGATGGTCGCCTGCGCACAGGCCGGTCTGGTCGTCCCGCGCGACATCTCGATCTGCGGCTTCGACGACAGCTGGGTGGCGCGCTCGGTCTGGCCCTATCTGACGACCGTCTACCAGCCGATCGAGGAACAGGGCCACGCCGCCGCCACGCTGCTGGTTACGCGCGGGGCCGAGGCGCCCCCCTTGCGCAACCTGCCCTATCACCTTGTCGAGCGGGCCTCGGTCGGCCCGCCGCCCGCCGAATGAGCCGGGCCGTTCCCGGTTTCCTGAACCGTCGTTCCCAGAACAACGGGCCCGACCAGCCCTGAAGGCACGAGCGGCGCGCGGGCAATATCCGCCGTCAGGGGCGCGATGGCGGGCGCGATGGCTGCCTTCGCCCCTGCCGCACGGGCGGCGGCATCGCCGATCACCCGGTTGGCCCAGCTTCCGGCAACCTGCACGACGAGGCGGTTGGTGCCCCCGCGCACCGCGCTGCCAATGTCGTAGCGATAGGGTGCCTGCCAGCGCGTGCCCATGTCCCGGTCATTGACGCGCACTTGCGCCAGATCGTGTACCTCGCCCAGATCGAGCCACAAGGGCATGCCGCGCTTCCAGCCGCGCGGGGGGCGGAAGCCGATGCCATAGGCCACCTCGCCCGAAAAATGGCGCACACCCTCGATCGGGCTGCGGTCGAGGCGCGTGAGCGCAGGCACGTTCAAACGCGCAGGGGCCCCGCGCCCGCCCTGAAAGGCGAGCGCCCAGGGCCCGGTCAGGGTGACGAGGGGGCGCTCCACCACGGGCGCGAGCTGCACCGCGCGCGCACTGGCCGGCTTGCGGAACACCACGAAGAGCGAGCCACGAGGCGCCAGCACGAGCGGAACGCGCGTTTCGCCACCCTCGATCCGATAGCTGGCCGCCTCGATCTGCCCGGTTTCGGCGTGCCAGATTTCGGCAGCCTTGCCCATGACCCGGAAGTGCCCGTCGAAGCGGACTTCGTGATCTGCGCGATTGACCAGATACCAGCTTTCGCCATCGCGCATCGTGCGATGCACGAAGGCCGTATCGGAGCCCGCATCGGAGCCCGCTGGGCGAAAATCGGGGGCCACGCCCATCCGGGCGAGCGCCACCCCGGCATTCCCCCCCGCGATGACCCGGCCCTGCCCGACCACCGTTTCGACCTGTCCCTCGGGCCAGAGCATGGCGGTCAGCGACTGCCAGCGCGCGGGCGCATCGCCCTGTGCATCGGCCAGCGCGGGGGACGCGAGCGGGCGCGGCCCGATCACGGTGGCCCCCGCCGCGACCAGATCGGCCAGCCGCGCCAGTGTCCGCAAGGTCATGGGCCGGGCAACCCCGCCCAGCCAGAGCGCGCGATAGCGGGCCCCGCTCTGGCTTACCAGATCATGGCCATCGACCACAAAGCTGCCATCGACCATCGCGGCGGTCACGAAATCGCGGGCATAGCCGGGCGGCACGGCATCGTCGCGCGGCGGGGCATCGCCGCGCGGCGGGGCATCGCCGCGCGGCGCCTCTTCATCGGCCAGTTCGGCCAGATCGGCGACATTGTGCCCTTGCTGAAGCATCAGCGAGGTGCGCGCGAGATAATCGGAAAACCCTTGCGCGAGCCCGGCCCAGCTCTGCTGCGGGCCGAACCATGGGGCCCCGCTCGCCCCGATCCGGGCCGGAAGGATCACCCGGTTGACCCCGTTCACGAAGGCCAGATCGAGCGCGCCGCGCATCGCGTAAGGAGTGACCGTCCACGGCGCGATAATCGAGGGCCCCATGTCGGGCAGCACTTCGCCCGCCACCCAGTTCTGCCCATAGACATGGGCGACCGAGGCGGCCTCGGCGATGCGCCGTTCGCCCGCAAGCCCTGCGCCGCGCGCGCCGGTCAGCGCGGCCTGCGCCACCACCACCATCGGCACGTCGGCGCGCATGCGCATGGCCATGGCATCGTCGGGCGCGGCCCCCTCGGGCGCGGCGCCATAGAGCTTGAGCCCGCGCTCGTGCGCGACTTGCGCGATCATGCCGAAGCGTTCGGAATTGAGCAGATCGGCGCGCGTGCGCCGCCAGTCGCGCAGGAAGCGGGCCTGATCCTGCGCGCTGGCCTCCCCCACACCGGCGCCCGACAGCACCGGCAGCCAGGGCGCCGGATCATAGCCGCGCAGCCGTGCGAACTGGGCATTCATCAGGGGCGTGGTCGCGGGCAAGGCCACCCGTTGCGTGCCGCTCACCAGCCCGCGCACCCCGTGGGGCCCGAGCATCCCGGCCCCCAGCGCAGCCTGAAGATCATCGAAACAGCGGTTGAGCCAGATGCGCATGGCTGCCCCGTCGAGGCTGTCGACAGCCTCGGCTGCCGGCAAGGCAAGGACCAGATCGAGCCCTTGGGCCTGCGCCCCTTGCGCCACCAGCCGCAAGGCCTGTGGCGACGCGCTGGCATTTTCAATCTGGAGCCCGCCCAGCCCGGTCCGGCTCATCCAGTCTAGATCGGCGGCGACAGCAGAAGAGGCGGCACCACCATCAGGCAGGCGCCAGTCCAGACGCGCCCGTGCCGAGGCCGGGGGCGTGCGAAACCGCGCTTCGAGCATGGCCCCGGCGTCCCGCGCCTGTCCGATCTCTTCCACCTGACCGGCGACGGGCTGTGCCCCGGCGGCCCATGCCCCGCTGCCCCCGGACACGAGCGCCGCCGACACGAAGCCCCCCGCGAGCCATGCGCGCCAGCCCTGCTGCCCCTTCATCCCCCCAAAGCCCTTCAATGGGCCGATTGTTGCAGGTAGGCGATCACGTCGGCGCGATCCTGCGCATCGGGAAGCCCGGCAAAAGCCATGCGCGAGCCTTTCATGAACCCGGCGGGCGCCTTGAGGAACGCGTCGAGGCTGGCCGTGTCCCAGGTCACGCCGCTGCCCTTCATCGCGGCGGAATACGCGAAATCGGCAACCCCGCCCGCCTTGCGCCCCATCACGCCCTTGAGCGAGGGGCCCAGCCGCGTCACCCCGGTATTGAGATCGTGGCAGGCAATGCAGCGCGCATAGACCGTGTGACCGCGCACCGGATCACCCGCAGGCAACTGGACGGCGGAAGATTGGGCAAAAGCAGGCCCCGCCACCGTGCCCGCAGCCACGGCAACACCCAGCGCAAACGCCGCGCCAGCCAGCAAACCGAGGGACTTGGTCTTGTTCATCATCGTCTCCGGGAGGCGCCACGCAAAGGGCGCCCCATCGTTGTCATCAAGCCACATCCTGGCTGAGTGGTTCCTGAACCCCTGAGCCCCCCCCGGCATCAGGCATCCCTGAGAGAGGCCGTCGCACAAAGCTTGGCCAGCAGGCGGAACAGTTCGGCGCGCTCCTCGCCGCTCAGGCCTGCGACCCGTTCGGCCTCGTAAGCGCCGATCACCGCGCGCGCCTGCGCAAGAATGGCCTGCCCTTCCGGGGTGATCCACAGCCCGCCCGCGCGGCGGTCGTGCTTGCACGGCTCGTTGATCAGGAAGCCGTTCTCGCGCAACTGGCGCACGAACTGGTGCACCGTGGGCCGCTCGATCCGGAAAAAGCGCGAAAGCCCGGTCTGCCTGATCCCCGGATTGGCCTTGACCAGCCAGAGGATCGCCACCTGCTTGGGGGTGACGCCCAGAGGATCGAGCTGGCGTTCGAGCCGCCCGACGAACAGCGAATGGGCGGTGCCGATATGCAGCCCGAGCACCGCATCGAGCCCGTCGAGCGCCAGTTCGGCATCAGGGAATTGGCGGGCAGGACTGTCGGACACCAGAGCCGGATCTCGCGGGTAATGCGGCCGCCCCATGCCACCGCTCTGGCATGCATTAGGCATGGCGATAGCCTGCGTGCAATCATTTTGCGGTGCAACATCGTGCGCGGACAGCGGGCGCAAACCGCCGGTTCCGCCTTCCGGTTCCGGGCCTTCAGCCCTCCATCGGCGCGGTCGTCATGCCAAGGCCGGGGATGCCGATCGAACGGCGCCCGCCATAATCGGTCCGCACCACGATCAAGCCGCTCTTTTCGAGATGGTCGAGCAGGCGGCGGATGCGTCCGGGCGAGCGGGTGCCATAGATTTCGGCCATGCGCTCGTCATCCGGGCATGGCAGCCCTTCGACTGCCGCCACCGCCAGCACGAGGAATGGCGCGAGCACATCATCGGCCACATCGCGCGCAAGGTTGAGCGCGGGCTGCCAGCGCGGCTCGCGGTCGTCGGGAATGCCCGCCACGGCCATCGCGAAGCGGCGGCGGAACTGGGCAAGATCGATCCCCACCGGGCCCAGCCGGGCCATGCGGCAGCGCACGGTGAAATCCTGGAACAGTTGCGAGGCGGGCTGGAACGTGCAGTCGGGCTCCTGCGCCATGTCGGCGAGGATCTCGACGATCTGCGCGGCGGTTTCCTCGGCCGCGAACAGGCTCGGCTCGGCGGGCGGCTCGACCTGTTCGGCAGCCGGAACGCTGCTTTCGATCCGGTCGAGCAGTTCGCCGCTGTCGGGCGCGTGGTCCTCGGGCTCGGGCGGCGCGGGCACGGGGTCGAACATCAGCGGCTCGGCCATGAGCAGCGCCTCCATCTCCTCGCCCGCCGCATTGGGCATGGGCATCAGGCCATGGACGACATTGCGCGCGCGGGTTTCCACGTCGGCGATCTTGACCCCGACCGGGCGGCGGCAGATCGCCGGGCCAAGCGCGAGGAAATGGCCGCGTTCGAGGTCGCGGATCTGTTCGGCCTGACGGCGCTCCATGCCCAGAAGATCGGCGGCGCGGGCCATGTCGATATCGAGGAAGGTGCGCCCCATCAGGAAGTTGGAGGCTTCGGCAGCGACGTTCTTGGCCAGCTTGGCCAGACGCTGGGTGGCGATGATCCCGGCCAGCCCGCGCTTGCGCCCACGGCACATGAGGTTCGTCATCGCCGCGAGCGAGAGGCGGCGCACGTCGTCGGCCACGTCGCCGGCGGCGGCAGGCGCGAACATCTGCGCTTCGTCGACGACCACCAGCGCGGGATACCACTGGTCGCGCGGGGCATCGAACAGGGTGTTCATGAAGACGGCGGCGCAGCGCATCTGCGCTTCGAGTTCGAGCCCGTCGAGCGCGAGGATCACCGAGGCGCGATGCTGGCGGATGCGCGCGGCCAGCTTGACGATCTCGGCCCCGTCATAGGCCGATCCATCGACGACGACATGGCCAAAGGGTTCGGCCAGGCTGACGAAATCGCCTTCCGGGTCGATCACCACCTGCTGGACGACGCTGGCGCTCTGTTCGAGGATCCGGCGCAGAAGGTGCGACTTTCCCGAGCCGCTGTTGCCCTGCACCAGAAGGCGCGTGGCCAGCAGTTCCTCGACGTCGATGCGGACGGCGGCGCCCGACCTGTCGTCGGCGCCAATGACGATGGTTGCGCTCACGCCCCCGCTCTTAACGCCCAAAGCCCGCGCGGCAAGGCCGGGCGGGCAAAAGCGTGGGCAAAAGATTGTCGAAAGGGCCCTGCCCGCGGCCTGCCGCTGCCCTTCGGGAAGCCGGTTCGGGCCGGATGGCCCTTGCGCCGCGCGCAACCCGATTCGCTCCGACGGCGCCAGAGCAGCACTGGCAGCCCGATCAAAAAGCCCCGCGCCATGCGGGAACGAAAAAGATTTTGGCGCTTTTTCGTGTGATTGCGATTTTCGAGGCCCGGATTCCAAAAAAATCACTTGCCCGAAGGCGGGCTCTCGAACCACGCTCATTTTATAGAACTGAACTGTTCCGTTCAATTTAAGCTTCCCACAGGAACCCTGCATGCCCGCCCCAGACGATTCCCCGGTCGTTTCCTCAGCCGATTCCTCCACCTCTTCGTCCATGACCGGCACCCGCAAGAAGACCATTGGCCGGATCGCCATCGGCGTGGCGGTGGTGGCACTGGCCTATGGCGTCTATGCCCTGATCGACTACCGCGCCAACGGGCAGTACATCCAGTCGACCGACGACGCCTATGTCCAGGCCGATGGCGTGGCGGTCAGCTCGAAACTGGCCGGCTACGTCCGCCAGATCGGGGTGGTCGACAACCAGCAGGTGGGCCAGGGCGCGTTCCTCGTCCAGATCGACCCGACGGACTATGCCACCAAGCTGACCCAGGCCGATGCCCAGGTCTCGGTGGCCAAGGCTGCCGAGCAGGCCACCGCGGCAGGCATTGCCGAGGCGCAGGCCAGCCTCGACCAGGCGCAGGCCGGGCTTGTCTCGGCGCGGCGCGATCTGGCCTACTATGCGCAGGAAGTCGCGCGCTACGCCCCGCTCGCGGCCAGCGGGGCCGAGCCGCGCACCCAGCTCGACCAGTTGACCAGTGCGCGCGACAAGGCTGCCGCCGATGTCCGCGCCCGTCAGGCCGCGATCGAGGCCGCCACCGCCAAGATCGCCACGATCAAGGCCCAGGTCGAGCAGGCCCAGGCCCAGATCGCCTCGGCCGACGCCACGCGGCTGGCCGCGCGCAACGACATGGGCTTTACCCGCCTGACCGCGCCGATTGCCGGCAAGATCGGCTCGCGCACGGTGCGGCTGGGCCAATATGTAACCGCCGGGCAGCGCCTGATGACCATCGTTCCGACCCAGGCGATCTATGTCGAGGCCAATTACAAGGAAACCCAGATCGGCCTGATGCGCCCCGGCCAGCCGGTGACGATGCATGTCGATGCGCTGCCGGGGGTGGACTTCCATGGGGTGGTCGATTCGATCACGCCGGGCACGGGCGCCAATTTCTCGCTGATCCCGCCCCAGAACGCGACCGGCAACTTCACCAAGATCGTCCAGCGCGTGCCGGTGCGCATCCGCATCAATGCCGGCGAGGAATCGCGCAAGGTGCTCGTGCCGGGCCTGTCGCTGACGGTCGAGGTCGATACCAAGAGCGCGAAGGGCGCGATCAGGTCGATCCGGGCCGAACAGGACCGGGGCACGCACTGATGTCTGCCGCGATGCCTTCCGGGCCCTCCCCGGCAGGGCCTTCCGCGCCGCCTGAAAAGGCCGACCTGACCGCCTGGCTGGCGGTCGTGGCCGGGGCCATCGGCGCGCTGATGGCCACCCTCGACATCTCGATCGTCAATTCCGCGCTGCCCACCATCCAGGGCGAGATCGGCGCCTCGGCAACCGAAGGCACCTGGATCGCGACGAGCTATCTGGTCGCCGAGATCGTGATCATCCCGCTCACCGCCTGGCTCGAACGGGTGTTCGGGCTCAAGCGCTTCCTGCTGGTCGCCGCGGTGCTGTTCACCGGCTTTTCGATCGTCTGCGGGCTTTCGACCACGCTCACGATGATGATCGTGGGCCGCGTGGGACAGGGCTTTACCGGCGGGGCGATGATCCCGACGGGCATGACCATCATCGCCACGCGCCTGCCACGCCACCAGCAGCCGGTGGGCACCGCGCTGTTCGGCTCCACGCTGATCCTCGGGCCGGTGCTCGGCCCGCTGGCCGGTGGCTGGCTGACCGAGAACCTCTCGTGGCACTATGCCTTCTTCGTCAATATCCCGATCTGCATCGTGCTGATGATCTTCCTGATGGTCAGCCTGTCGAGCAGCAAGATGCACCTCGACGACCTGCTCGGTGCCGACTGGCTCGGCATTCTGGGCATGGCCCTTGGCCTTGGCGGGCTGACGGTGGTGCTTGAGGAAGGCAATCGCGAGCAGTGGTTCCAGTCGGACCTGATCTGGCAGCTTTCGGGGGTCACGGTGGTCGGCTTCATCCTGATCGGGCTAGGGCAGATCTTTGCCCGCCGCCCGGTGGTCAAGCTGGCGCTGTTGCGCAACCGGGCCTTTGCGGCGGTGTTCATCCTGGGCCTGCTGGTGGGATCGGTGCTTTATGGCACGGCCTATGTGATCCCCCAGTTCCTGGCCTCGATCGCGGGCTACAATGCCTATCAGTCGGGCAAGATCGTGTTCCTCTCGGGCATCCCCTCGCTGATGATGATGCCGCTCTTCCCGTTCCTCATCAAACGCTTCGACTTGCGTCTGGTGGTCCTGACGGGAATGCTGGTCATGGCCGGGTCGTGCTGGCTCGATACCACGCTGACGGTCAATTCCGACGGGTCGGACTTCGTGATCTCGCAGCTCATGCGCGGGCTGGGACAGGCGCTGGCCATGCTGTTCCTCAACCAGGCGGCGATTGCCAGCGTGAAACCCGACGAGGCGGGCGATGCCTCGGGCCTGTTCAACGCGGCGCGAAACCTTGGCGGCTCGATCGCGCTGGCCCTGCTCGCCACCTTGCAGGAGCGGCGCGAGGAGTTCCACCGCTGGACCATCCACGAGGCCCTGCCCGCCAACAGCCCCACCGTGCAGGACTGGGTGGCCTCGCAAGTGGCCTCGTTCGGCGGGGGCCCCGACGGCCTTGCCGCCGCGCTGCGCATGATCGACAACACGGTCCTGCGTCAGGCCATGGTGATGGCCTATTCCGACGAATTCATCGCGCTGATGGTCGGTATCTCGATCGTCCTGCCGCTGTGCTTCCTTCTCCGCCCGTTGCCCAAGGGCAACCATCAAATGGCGATGCACTGATGCCCTTTTCGCTGTCTTTCCTTTCGGCCTTCCCTTCTCGCGCCTTGCGCCTGGGCGGCCCAGCCAGTCTCGCCGGCCCCACCAGTCTCGTCGGCCCTGCCAGTCTCGTCGTTCTGGCCACAGCGCTGGCCGGTTGCACGGTCGGCCCGCACTATGGAGGCCCGCCCGCCTCGGCCCCGGTCGCCAGCGCGCGCGGCGATTTCCTGCGCGCCGACCGCGCCACGACCACCCCGCAGGCCCCGTCTGCGCGCTGGTGGGAGGCGCTGGGCGATCCGGTGCTGACCGGGCTGATCGACAAGGGGCTGGCCTCCTCGCCCGACATCGCGGTGGCCAATGCCCGCATCGCGCAGGCGCGCGCGGGCCTTGCCGCCAACAAGACCTCGCTGCTGCCCACCTTCAACGCCTCGACCGGGGTGCCCTACATCAATGTTCCGGCCGATGTGCTGGGCAGCGACAAGACCGGACGCACCGACACCACGATCTACAATCTGGGCTTCGACGCGAGCTGGGAATTCGACCTTTTCGGTGGCACCCGCCGCAAGATCGAGGCCGCCGGGGCACGGGCTCAGGCCGCCGAAGCGGGCCTTGCCGATGCGCAGGTCACCCTCTCGGCGGAAATCGCGCGGGCCTATGTCTCGCTGCGCGCGCGCCAGACGGTTCTGGCCAGCCTCGATGAGCAGGCCGGGATCGACGCCAGACTGGTCGATCTGGCCCGCGCCCGCCTTCAGGCCGGCACCGCGCCCGAACAGGGTCTGGCCCAGGCCCGCGGGCAGGCCGCCCGCACCGAAGGCGACCGCGCCACGGCCCGCGCCGACATTACCGTGCTGATCGACCAGATCGCCGTGCTGACCGGACAGGAACCGGGCGCGCTCGACGGGTTGCTCGCCAGCCCCGCCCCGGTGCCGCTGCCCCCGGCCAGCGTATCGGTGGGCGATCCCGCGCTGCTCTTGCGCAACCGGCCCGACATCCGCCGCGCCGAGCGGGATCTGGCCGCTGCCAATGCCGATATCGGCGCGCAGATCGCCGCTGGCCTGCCGCGTGTCACCTTCATGGGCCTGCTGGGTCTGGGGGGGCCGAACGTGGGCGATGCGGTCGACCCGGACAAGGTGATCGGCCTGGCCATGCCGCAATTGCGCTGGAGCGCCTTTGACGGCGGGCGCAACCGGGCCCAGGTCCGCAACAAGCGCGCCGCCCATGCCGAGGCGCAGGCCAGCTATCAGCGCACCGTGCTGGCCGCCTTGCAGGATGCCGAAAGCGCCCTCACCCGCTTTGGCAGCCAGCGTCAGGTTCTGGGCAAGGCGCTCGACACCCAGGCCCAGGCCCGCCGCGCGCAGGAGCTTCAGGAACAGCGCGCCCGCGCCGGAACCGTCGCGCTCGGCGATGCCCTGACCGCCCGCCGTCAGGCCATTGCGGCCCTCCAGTCCAGCACCTCGGCCCAGGCTGAACTGGTCACCGATTTCATCGCGGTTGAAAAGGCCCTCGGGCTGGGCTGGCAAACCACCCCGGCTGGCGCCTGAAAATGGGACTAACCCGTTCTTTTTATAGCGCTTTGCCGTCCTTCGATTTCATGGCAATACTCGATCGCGTGACGCCGCAAAGGCGCACTTCGGACGCAGTCGTGGCACATGGCGCTCCGAACAGCGGCCTTCCGCGATGCGGAACGCCGGAAAGGATCGGGAAGGATGGACTGGTTTTCCGGTTTTGGCCGCCGTGTCTGGCTGGCCTGTCAGGAAGGTCTGGCGATGAACTGCCAGACTTATTGGGAGCAGGTGTCTTCCGGCAGTCCGTCAGATTTGGGCCAGCCCGGAACAGCCCAGCCCGGCACAGCCCAATCCGGTTCGCCGTCAGGCCAGATCGCCGCGCGCGACAGCCGCTCCGCAGTGCCCCTCTCCCCAATCTCGCAAACACCCGATGACGACGCCTCCTTCGGACCAGACCCCGCCAGCGGACCCTTCCATCGCTCTCTCCACTGAGGCAGGCGAAAACGGGGGCTCTTGCCCGATGCAGCGCATGCCGCGCCGGGGCCGCCCTTCCGTGGCCGAGGCCGGGCAGCTTTACGGCAAGATCCTCAAGGCCAGCTGGGAAGTCCTGCGCGAGACCGGCTTCGAGACCTTCACGTTCGACCGCGTGGCGCGCCATGCCCATATCGGCAAGGCGACGATCTATTCGCGCTTTGCGGGCAAAGTCGAACTCATGGAGGTCCTGCTCGAACATGGCGTGGCGCTGTGCCGCTCGCGGATCATCGCGCAAGGCCCCGGTGGCTCGATGGCCGAACGCTTCCGCCTGCGCGCCATCGAGACCCTCAACCTGCTGCATTCGCCCGATGGCAAGCTGCTCGAAAGCCTGATCGAATGGCTCGACATCGAGGCCGGGAGCCCGCAGGGCGGCCATCGCGCGCGGGTCTATCGCTCGGCGGTGGAATCCATCCGCGACGAATTCGTCCAGGCCCAGGCCCAGGGCGAGATCGTGATCGGCAATTGCGAGGATGCGGCCCGGTTCTGGCTCGAAGGGCTGCTGGGCCACATCAAGATGTCCTGCTCGGAAGCCGGACAGGAGCGCGCCGATCATGCCGCCTGGGCCGAACGCTATGTCGCGTTCTTCTTTGCCGGGGTACGCCTTCAGGGATCGCCGGGCGGCCCGCTGGCCTGAGCCGCGCGCCGGCCCCTGCCAGCCAGAGCCGACCGGTAAGAGCAGGCCGACCAGGGCAGGCCGGCCAGGGTGGGCCGGTTACGACTGGCGGATGGCCTTGAAGTCAAAATCGACGGTCACCGCATCGAGCAGCGCATCGGTGCTGCTCCATTCGCCGGTCCCCACCCCGAAGGCCGTGCGCGAGAGCGTCGCCGTGCCATGGGCCCTTGCCGAAGCCCCGTTGATGGCCAGCACGAAAGCCAGCGGCACCGGACGGATCTTGCCCCCGAGCGACAGCGTGCCCTCGGCGACATAGTGGCCGGGCGACTGCTGGCGGAAGCGCGAGGCGGTATAGACCGCGCGCGGATGGGCCGCCGCGCCAAAGAAGGAATCGCTCTTGAGCATGTCGTCGCGCTGGGTATCGCCCGAGTTGACCGAGGCCGGGTCGATGGTCACGCGCAGCGAGGAATGCGTGAGATCATCGGGCGAAAAACGGATGCGCGCGTCCCAGCGGGAAAAAGCGCCGGCGATGTCCTCGCCCGAATAAGTCGCGCGAAAGCCCAGCTTGCCGCCGGGTGCCACCTGCCAGAACGCAAGATCGGGCGCCTGTGCCGCGACAGAGGCGAGCGCGGCAACCGATGGGGACGCCGGCACGGGCCTCGCCCCCGAGGCCAGCGCATCGTTCGAAGCATCTTCCGGCTCAGCATCCTGACTGGCTTGCGCGCCCGGCTCAACCGAAGCGGTCGGAGCCGGAGCCGGAGCCGCCGCAGCCCCGAAGGGCCAGACTTGCGCCAGCACCATGGCGGCCACCGCGCCTGCCAGCGCCACCGCCGCGCCGATCGTCAGCCCCCGGCGGCTGGCCAGCGGGATCATCCGTTCGAGCAGGGCATCGCCCTGGAGATGATGGCGCAGGGCCCCCGCGACATGGAGCGCGAACAGGCCCAGCGTGACCAGCCCGAGCGAACCGTGCACCGTTTCGGCAGGCATGTGCCAGCCCGCACCCACCGGCAGGTTGGGGATCGGGAACGCGCCGAAGAACATCGTGTGCATGCGGACTTTCGAGGCCGAAACCATGATCCAGCCCGACAGCGGGCCCAGGATCATGACCGCATAGAGCAGGACATGGACGACCTTGACCAGCAGGCGCACCGCCGGGGTGCCTGCCGCAGGCGCCGGACGCCGCGCCACCAGCCGCACGATCAGCCGCGCAAGGCTGAGCCCGAGGATGAGAAAGCCCACCGACTTGTGGAACTGGTAGCCCGAGAAACGGGCAACGCCCTTGGGCAGGTCTTCCAGTCGCCAGCCGAGCGAGACCTGGAACAGCAGCAGCGCCGCGATGCTCCAGTGCAGGACGATGGCGCTGATGGCGTAGCGCCGGGGGGAGAGGCCTCCACCAATACCTTCACGCGCGGTTGCCGTCATGCCTTGCCATTCTCCTTGAGGGAGCCAGAGTTGTGGGAGCCAGAGTGTGGGAGTCAGAGTTGAAGGAACCGGGGTTGCCAGCCTCCGGTCATGGCGCCATTCTAACAGCTGTTACCCCGCTTTGATACAGGCCATGGGTCTACCCCCGACCGCCCTTTTCGGAGCCGGCTTTTTTCGGAGAGTGACTTCATCATGAGCAGCAGTCCGTGGAGCCACAGCCGCCGCGCCGGCATTGCCGACGACGTCGATTTTGCCATTCGCGGCAACGACCTGCAATTCGTCGAGATCGAACTCGATCCGGGCGAGAGTGCCGTGGCCGAAGCCGGGGCCTTCGTGTGGAAGGATGCGGCCATCACCATGGAAACGGTGTTCGGCGATGGCAGCCATGGCGATGGCGGCGGCTTCATGGACAAGCTGCTGGGCGCGGGCAAGCGGCTGGTGACGGGGGCGAGCCTGTTCACCACCGTCTTCACCCACCATGGCAGCGGCAAGGCGCGGGTGGCCTTTGCCGCTCCCGTGCCCGGCACGATCCTGCCGCTCAAGCTCTCCGATCTGGGCGGCACGCTGATCTGCCAGAAGGACAGTTTTCTGGCCGCCGCGCGCGGCGTTTCCATCGGCATCGCCTTCCAGCGGCGGATCATGACCGGGCTGTTCGGCGGCGAAGGCTTCGTCATGCAGCGCCTCGATGGCGATGGCTGGGTCTTCGTGCAGATGGGGGGCACGCTGATCGAGCGCGAACTGGCACCGGGCGAGCAGCTTCACGTCGATACCGGGTGTCTGGCAGCCTATACTCCCTCGGTCGAATTTGACCTGGTGACGGTGGGCGGCGTACGCAGCGCGCTGTTTGGCGGCGAAGGCCTGTTCTTCGCACGGTTGACCGGGCCGGGCAAAGTCTGGATCCAGTCGCTGCCGTTTTCGCGGCTGGCCGGGCGGATGGTTGCCGCCGCCATGCCGGGGGGTGGCAAAAACCGCGGCGAAGGGTCGATTCTGGGGCCGCTGGGGGATTTCATCGACGGGGACCGATGATGAAATCCCCTTTGCGCTTTGCATGGGGCCCCCTCCCCATCGGCATGGGGAGGGTTTAGGCGGCGTGGAGAAATTCAGAACTGTCCGCGCAGGGTGAAGCCGTAGGTGCGCGGATCGCCCACCATGCCCACGATCAGGCCGGTGTTGCCCGAGGCCACGGCCAACTGGTCGAAGTAGTGGGTGTCGAAGGCATTGCGCACCCAGCCATAGATGTCGAACCGGCCCTGACGGCGCAGGCCGAGGCGGAAGTTGCTGAGCGCATAGCCCTCGATCCACGTATAGGCCGATGGGGTCGGGTTCGACGAGAAGCGCGAGCGATAGTTGCCGTCGAAGCCCAGATAGACCTGATCCTCGCTGCCGCCCAGGAACGAGACCGGCAGGTTGGCTTCCGCGCCATAGGAGAACGACCACTTCGAGACACCGGGCAGCGCCTGTCCGGAAATGTCGCACGAGCCCGGACTTGTCGCGCCACCCGAAAGCTCGGGCGCGCACGGGGCATTGGTGAAGCGCACGTACTTGGCGTCGGTATAGGCCGCATTGCTGTAGAGGCTGAAGCGTTCGCTCGGACGCAGGCTGAAATCGACCTCGACGCCTTGCGTGCGCACCTTGTCGGCATTGGCCAGATAGCCGCGCAGGGCGCCGACCGCATAGTTGGAGACTTGCGCCTGATAGTCGCCGATCTCGGTGCGGAAGGCGGCGAGGTTGAAGGTGCCCTTGCGGTCCCAGAACTGGGTCTTGATGCCCACTTCGTAGTGGTTGACCCGCTCGGGCTTGACCGTGGCGAGCTGGGTCAGCGCATTGCCGTTCGCATCGGCCGGCACCCCGTTGAGGTTGATGCCGCCCGACTTGAAGCTGCGCGCATAGGTCGCATATGTATGGACCACGGGGCTGATGTCATAGGCCAGCGTCACGTCGCCCGAGAAATTCCAGTCGCTGAAATTGGCGACGAAATACTGGGGCGCCAGCACGCCAAGCTGGGCCTTCTCGCGCGCGGTGTTGTCGGGCCGGACGGTCAGCAGGTTGCCCGCGCCGTCGTTGACCACCGAATTGTAGACACCATCCTTCTTGTCGTAGTTGATGCGCACGCCCGGCTGGATCGAGAGCTTGCTGGTGAGCTTGTAGCCGAACTTGGCATAGATCGCCGCGCTCGTGTTCTTGAGCGAGATGTCGTTGGTCGCGGTCAACCCGTTGAGCACCGAAGGATCGTTGTAGAGCGCAGGGTTCGACGGATTGAGCAGGAACTTGCTCGCCGCAGCGCCCTGTTCCTGCACGCCGCTGGTGTGGATCTTCTGGTAGAAACCGAAGGCGCCCACCGTGTAGTTGAAACGCCCGCTCTCGCCCGTCAGGCGCAGTTCCTGCGTCCACTGGTCCTGATGCGAGGGGTTGTTGGAGCGCACCGTGATCGGCAGGCCCAGATAATCGCGGTCGTTCGACGGGTTCCAGTCCCAGAAGCGCCAGGCGGTGATCGTGGTGACGGTGCCCAGCCCCGTCTCGATCTTGCCGCGCAGCGAGACGCCGCCAGTCACGTTGTGGGCGCGCAGGGCCACGTCCTCGTCGGTCACGCGGTCGAACGGATTGGTGCTGGGCACGGCATACCCGGCCGCCGCGGCCAGCGCGGCATACTGGCGATTGAGCGGGCGCTGGGTCGTGCCGGTGCGCACGTAGACCATCGCGCAGCAATTGGGGTCCTGCTGATTGTAGTCGCCCGAGAGGGTGAACTCGACCCCGCCATTGGGGCGCCACAGGAGCTGGACGCGGCCCCCCTTGTTGTCCTGCGAATTGACCCACTGGCCTTGCGCGACATTGTAGATCGACCCGTCGCGGCGGGTGAAGGAGCCGGCCACGCGCAGCGCCAGCGTGTCGCTCAGCGGGCCCGAAACCGCCGCCTTGGCCTGGACGAAGCCCATGTTGCCCACCGAAACTTCGGCGCGGGCTTCCGGCTCGAACGTGGGGGCGCGGCTGGTGATGTTGAGGGCGCCCGCGGTGGTGTTCTTGCCGAACAGCGTGCCCTGCGGCCCGCGCAGGACCTCGATCCGGCTCACGTCGAGGAAGTCGAACGTCGAGGAGGCCGCGCGCGAATAGTAGACGTCGTCGATATAGACGCCCACGCCCTGCTCGATGCCGTCGTTGGTCAGGCCCAGCGGCGCGCCAAGGCCGCGGATGTTGACCGAGGTGTTGCGCGGGTTGGACGAATAGAACTGGAGCGTCGGGGTCAACTGGGTGAGCCGGCCCACATTGAAGGCGCCGGTCGCGTCGATATGCGGCCCGCCCACGACCGTGACGGCCAGCGGCACCGTCTGCACCGTTTCCACGCGGCGGCGGGCAGTGACGACAATCCCTTCGTCAAGCGCTGGAGCGGCCTGAACGGGAGCCTGCCCCTCAGCTGCCGCCCCATCGGCTGCTGGCGCTGCGGCGGCATTGTCAGAGGCGTGGGCAGTGCCGGCCAGCAGCAGGCTCAGGACGAGCGAGGCCGGCGCGCACGCCCCATGAAGGCGAGCACGAAATTGCATGGGTTTGCATCCCTTTGCGACATGCGTACCGGGCGCGGAGGGGTTCCGTGGCACGGGGCATGGAGTTGGTCTTGATGCTGCCGTCGGCGGCGGCCCTCCCCCCGGGGCCTTGTCCATGGGCCGCGTGGCGACCCTGGCGCTGCCGACGGGCTGGAATCAGCCGCTCTTGAAACGGCGCTTTTCGGTCACGTCGATCTGGACGACACGCCCTTCGTGGACGGTCAGGCCGACATGGCCATATCGCAGGCCTCCCAGTGCCTCACGCACACTTTCGAGAGACTGCTCGATCAGCCGCGCACTTTCTGCATCAGGTGATGACGGATTGGTCGACATGGTCATTTTTCCACGAACACGAATGGCCCAACACATTCGCCCGAAGCCGGGCATGCAAGAGGCCTGAATGGCAGGGAGGGAAACACCGGCAGATGCCTGCGCTCCCCTTCTGCACCCCTCTTATACTCAACCTTCAAGATAGACATTAAACGAGTTATTGGCGGCCACAAAGCGAAACTTTCTGCCCGATGAACAAACCCCACGCCGGACAAAGGCAGCCGGAAATGCCCTCGAAAACGAGGTTCAACACATTATATCCAAACAACAATCTCGAAGTCCGCAGCGGGTGGAACCATGCGCTGCCCACCCGCTGCGGACCGGCTGTGATAACGCGGCCAGGGGCACGACTCACCGGGACCAGACTGCAATCTAGCGTCACACAGGAGGCTGGCGAGCACCCGGCGCCGAAGCGAGGTTTATTCTCGACAAAACGAGTAGAGATTAAACCGGATGAATGCATCCCGTGACGGACACCCTTTGCACTTGCCTTGGCTTTCATGCCGCCTAGGGTGTTCGGGTCATCGAAACGTAGCAAAGCGGAACCATGGCGCGCGGCACTGCAACAGCATCGAACAGGATAAAAAAAGTGGCGAACGGAGCGGCTGGCGGAGCAGTTGACGGAGTGAAAGGCGCAATGGGAGACACGAGCGAGGGCAGCATGACGGAAACCGGGGCCCCCGATGCCTTGAGCAATGCACTCGGCAATGCACCGGGCGATACGCTGGCCGGGCCGCTGGCCGCCCCCGAAGCGCAAGCCGGGCTGGACGCCCACTCTGCCCTTCAGGCCGGCATATCCCGGCTGCACGACCCCAAGCTTCACGACATCGCCCCCGGCGCGCGCTATTTCAACCGCGAACTCAGCTGGCTGATGTTCAACCGCCGCGTTCTGGCCGAAGCGCAGAACACCAATTATCCGCTGCTCGAACGGCTGCGCTTTCTCTCGATCTCGGGCAGCAATCTCGACGAATTCATGATGGTGCGCGTGGCGGGCCTTGCCGGGCAAGTCCGGCGCGGGATCGACGAGGTTTCCATCGACGGCCTCTCGCCCACCCAGCAGTTGCAGCAGATCCACGGGGCGATCGAGGATCTGGTTTCCGCGCAGCATGAAGTGCTGGGCGAACTCTCGTGCCTGCTCGAAAAGGCGGGCATCCGCCTGATCGGCGACCGCCCGCTCTCGCGCACGCACTCCGACTGGCTGACGCGCTATTTCCGCGAGCATGTCGTCCCCGTGCTCACCCCCCAGGCGATCGACCCGGCCCACCCGTTCCCGTTCATCGCCAACCAGGGCACCGGCATCCTCTTCTCGATGATCCGGCTGGCCGACAACGAGCCGGTCACCGAGATGATCCTGATCCCCCCCGCCCTGCCCCGCTTCGTGCGGCTGCCGGGCGAGGAAGCCTGCTGGATCAGCATCGAGGAACTCGTGCGGCGCCATGCCCCGGAAGTCTTCCCCGGCTTCAGGGTGCTTGGCTCGGGCACGTTCCGCGTGCTGCGCGACAGCGACATGGAGATCGAGGAAGACGCCGAGGATCTCGTCCGCTACTTCCGCACGGCGATCCAGCGGCGGCGGCGCGGCAAGGTCATCATGTTGCAGTTGCAGGAAGATTCCGATCCTGCCGCAGAACAGTTGCTGCGCGAAAAGCTGCGGCTCGACTATGCGCTGGTGATCAAGTCGCACGGGCTGCTGGCGATGAACGGCCTCTCGCAGATCGTCGACATGCCCCGCCCCGACCTCAAGTTCGAGCCCTACAACCCGCGCTATCCCGAGCGCGTGCTCGAACATGACGGCGATTGCTTTGCCGCGATCCGCGAGAAGGATCTGGTCATCCACCACCCGTTCGAAAGCTTCGACGTAGTGGTCGATTTCCTCCATCAGGCCGCCTCCGACCCCGACGTGGTGGCGATCAAGCAGACGCTCTATCGCGCGGGCAAGCAATCGGCGGTGATCGCGGCGCTGATCGCGGCGGCGGACGCGGGCAAGTCGGTGACGGCAGTGGTCGAACTCAAGGCCCGCTTCGACGAGGAACAGAACCTCCACTGGGCCAGCCAGCTCGAACGCGCCGGGGTTCAGGTGATCTACGGCTTCCTCGACTGGAAGACCCACGCCAAAGTCTCGATGGTGGTCCGCCGCGAGGGCGATGGCTATCGCACGTATTGCCACTTCGGCACCGGCAACTATCACCCGGTGACCGCGCGCATCTACACCGACCTTTCGTTCTTCACCGCCGATCCCAAGGCCGGGCGCGATGTGGGCCAGCTGTTCAATTTCATCACCGGCTATGTCGAGCCCAAGAACACCGAGTTCCTGTCGATCTCGCCGATCGGGCTGCGCCGCACGCTCTATGACTGCATCGAGCGCGAGATCGGCTTTGCCCGCGCGGGCAAGCCCGCCGCGATCTGGGCCAAGCTCAATTCGCTGACCGACAGCCGGTTGATCGACCGGCTCTATGCCGCAGCACAGGAGGGCGTCGAGATCAGCCTCGTCGTGCGCGGCATCTGCTGCCTGAGGCCGGGCGTGCCGGGCCTGTCGGAGAAGATCACGGTCAAGTCGGTGATCGGGCGTTTCCTCGAACACAGCCGCATCTGGGCCTTCGGCAATGGCGCCCACCTGCCCAACCGGCGCGCGCGGCTGTTCATCTCGTCGGCCGACGGGATGAGCCGCAATCTGGATCGCCGCGTCGAGGTGCTCGTGCCCATCCGCAACCGGACCGTCCACGACCAGATTCTCGATCAGGTCATGCTCGCCAACCTCATCGATACCGAGCAAAGCTGGACTTTGAGTGCCGATGGGGCCTATCAGCGCGTTTCCGCCACTTTGGGCGCGGACGAGAAACCCTTCAACGTGCACCGTTATTTCATGACCAACCCTTCGCTTTCGGGCCGCGGCGCGGCTCTTACCACGGGCCGCAAGGTGCCCAAGCTGGCGCTGCGGCGCGGCGGCGCCACGGTCGCCTGACCGGCATGGTGCAAGCCCTGTCCCGTGTCGCCGGCGCCCGTCCGCGCGCGATCGTCGATATCGGCTCGAATACGGTCCGGCTGGTCATCTATGGCCAGCCGCTGCGCGCCCCCCAGGTGCTGCACAACGAGAAAGTCGCCGCGCGGCTGGGCAAAGGGGTGGCCGAAAGCGGCAATCTTTCCCCCAAGGCCATGGCCCTCGCGCTCGCCTCGCTCGCGCGGTTCCGTGCGATCCTCGACCTCAAGGGGGTTCAGGAAGTCGACGTGGTGGCAACCGCCGCCAGCCGCGATGCGCGCAATGGCCAGACCTTTCTGAATGCAATCCGCGACCTCGGCCTCGAACCCCGCCTGCTCAGCGGCGAGGAAGAGGCGATCACCAGCGCCCACGGCGTGCTCGGCGCCTTTCCCGATGCGCGCGGGGTTGTCGGCGATCTGGGCGGGGGCAGCCTCGAACTGATCGACGTGGCCGACGGGCGCTGCACCCACGGGATCAGCATGCCGCTGGGCACGCTGCGCCTGCCCGCGCTGCGTGCGCAGGGCCAGCGCGAATTCACCCAGAAAGTGACCAAGGCGCTCAACCGGGCAGACTGGACGGCAACGCCGGGCCAGACCCTCTATCTGGTGGGCGGCTCGCTGCGCGCCTTTGCCCGCCACATGATCATCAAGACCGCCTGGCCGATCGACGACCCCCATGGCTATGTCGCCGATCCTGCCCTTGCGCTCAAGCTGGCCAAGGCCATGGCCCGCCGCAAGAGCGAGACCGTGGCCCCCATTCCGGGGGTTTCGGCGGGCCGTCTGGCCAGCCTGCCCGATACGGCCGCGCTGCTGGCGGCGCTGATCACCCGGCTCAAGCCCGACAGGCTGGTCTTTTCGGCCTGGGGCCTGCGCGAAGGACGCCTGTGGGCAAGCATGCCCGAAGAGGTCCAGGCCGAAGACCCGCTGGTGGCCGGCGCGCGCGTCTTCGCGCTCGACCATGGCATCACCGCGCTGGCCTGCACGATGGTCAGCCAGTGGACCGCAGCGGTCGTCCCTGCCGAGGGCCGCGAGCGGCTGCGCATGGCCGCGACCATGCTGTGCCTGGCCTCGGCCACGGTCGAGCCCAACTTGCGCGGCGACCTGTCGCACGAATGGGGCCTGCGCAAGCGCTGGATCGGCGCGACCGCGCGCGACCGCGCAATGCTCGCCGCCGCGATGATCGCCAATGTCGGCAAGCCCGTGCTGCCCGCCGACCTTTCGATGCTGGCCAGCCCGGCCATGCTGCGCGAGGCACAGGCCTGGGGCCTGGCCACGCGCCTGTGCCGCCGCTTCACCGTCGGCGCGCGCGCCGCGCTCGACGGCAGTTCGCTCACCCGCCATGGCGATGCACTCGTCCTGCGGGTCGATGAACCCCATGCGGTGCTCATCAACGACAGCGTGGGCCGCGATCTCAAGGCGCTGGCCCAGCATCTGGGCCTCAAGCCCGAGATCAGGGAAGAGCGGTCGCCTCGATCCTGAGCCCCTCGACCCGGCGGAACAGCTCAAGGATCAGCGGGTCGCGCTCGCCGCTGCGGATCGCCGCCTCGAAGCGGATCTGCCGCTCGGGCGGGGGCAGGAGTTCGACCAGATCGCCGCGCGCCAGTTCGGCGCGGATCATCGGGGCCGGCAGCAGCGCGGCCCCGCCCCCGTGCACGACGATCTCGATCAGGGTGCGCACATTGTTGCAGGTGCGGACGACCCGGGCGGCAATGCCAAGCTGCGCGAGGCTTTCGTGCATGACCCCGTGGATCGGCGAATTCTCGGGGATCGACCACAAGGGCAGTGCAGAAAAATCCACCGCCTTGCCCTGCACCCGCGCCGCCGTGTCGCGCCCGGCCACCCAGACCAGCGCGACACTGCCAAGGCACACCGTGCGAATGCCCGGACTGGCCACGGGCCCGGCAAGGAACACCAGATCGCTCGTGCCTGCGAGCAGTTGCTGAAGCATCCGCGCGGTCAGGTCGATGGCGATTTCGAGGGTGACGCCGGGCAGGTCGCGCTCCAGCTCGCATACGAAAGGCGGCAGGCAACTGGCCGCGGCGATCTCGCCCGAGCCGATCCGCACGATCCCGGTCGCCCCGCCAAAGTCGCTGGCGCGAAACAGCGCGCTTTCGAAACCGGCCCAGAGCGGCTCGAAATCGGCGACCAGGGCCCGCCCGCGCGCGGTCAGCACCATATTGCGCCCTTCGCGGCGAAACAGGGCCACGCCCAGTTGCTCCTCGATCTCGCGCACACGGGCCGAAATGGCAGGCTGGGTGGTGTTGAGCCGCTCGGCCGCTGCACGAAACGTGCCAAGGCGGGCAATCCACAGCAAGGTTTCCAGATGATAGATTGCCAAGCGTTTCATCGCTCTTTCCTATCAGAAAAGATAAAGATGTATCGCTAGTTTCGATGCATCGTGTGGGGTAGGATGTGGCCCATAATGGGAGATGCCGATGGCTAATAAAATATATGCAAATGCCGCCGCCGCGCTTGACGGGCTCTTGCGCGATGACCTGCTGATTGCCTGTGGCGGTTTTGGCCTCTGCGGCGTTCCCGAACGCCTGATCGATGCGGTGCGCGATGCGGGCGTCAAGGGCCTGACTTTTGCCAGCAACAATGCCGGAATCGACAACGAGGGGATCGGCAAGCTCCTGCGCACGCGGCAAGTGAGGAAGATGATCTCGTCCTACGTCGGCGAAAACAAGGAGTTCGAGCGCCAGTACCTGTCGGGCGAGCTTGAGGTTGAATTCTGCCCCCAGGGCACCCTGGCCGAACGCATGCGGGCAGGCGGCGCGGGCATTCCGGGCTTCTACACCAAGACCGGGGTGGGCACGCTGGTCGCCGAGGGCAAGGAAGTGAAGAATTTCGACGGGCAGGACTATATCCTCGAACGCGGGATCTTTGCCGACCTGAGCCTGGTCAAGGCATGGAAGGCCGACGAAAGCGGCAATGTCGTCTTCCGCAAGACGGCCCGCAATTTCAACGTCCCGGCGGCCACCTGCGGCAAGGTCTGCGTGGTCGAGGTCGAGGAAATCGTGCCGACCGGCAGCCTCGATCCCGATGCCATCCACCTGCCCGGCGTCTATGTCCAGCGCCTCGTGCTGGGCGCGCCCTATGACAAGAAGATCGAATTCCGCACCACCCGCGCACGGGAGACCGCATGATGGCCTGGACTCGTGATGAAATGGCCGCCCGCGCCGCGCGCGAACTCGAAGACGGCTTCTATGTGAACCTGGGCATCGGCATTCCGACGCTGGTGGCCAACCACATCCCCAAGGGGATCGAGGTGACGCTGCAATCGGAAAACGGGATGCTGGGCATCGGCCCCTTCCCCTATGACGACGAAGTCGATGCCGACCTCATCAACGCGGGCAAGCAGACCATCAGCGAACTGGCGCAGTCGGCCTATTTCGACAGCGCGCAGAGCTTCGCGATGATCCGGGGCGGGCATATCGACCTCACCGTGCTGGGCGCGATGGAAGTCTCGCAAGGGGGCGACATCGCCAACTGGATGGTGCCGGGCAAGATGATCAAGGGCATGGGCGGCGCGATGGACCTCGTCGCAGGCGTCAAGCGGATCATCGTTGTGATGGAGCATTGCGCCAAGGACGGCAGCGCCAAGTTCATCCCGGCCTGCACCCTCCCCCTGACCGGCCAGAACGTGGTCGACATGGTGATCACCGATCTGGCCGTGTTCCAGCGCGCCGATCATGCCAGCCCGTTCCGTCTGGTCGAACTGGCCCCCGGCGTGAGCGCGCAGGACGTGCGCGAGAGGACCACCGCGCACTACATCGAAGCATGATCGGGAAGCCTGATCGAAATGATGAACGGAAGGGGCCGACAGGCCCCTTCCGTCATGGGCCCGACACACCAGACCGGTTCACGCCCCGGATGAAATTTCGGTAATTCATGTTCGCGTCAGCCGCCCGGCTCTAGCCCGAAAGACGGGACCGCATGACAAGACCGGGGAAATCGATGGCCGCCTTCTTCCGCAAATATCGTCCCAGCCGGGCCGCCCTGTGCATGGTCTGGTCGATCGGACTCTCGCTGCCCTTGTGGATCGGGGCGCTCGCGATTGTCAAAGTGGTCCTCGTGCCCGAGGCTGATGCCCTGGCCACGCGCCTGATCGGTGTGAACGCAACGAAGCAGATCATGCCGCCGGGCGGCGTCTATGCCCGCTTCGACCCGCGCCCGGTCCTGCGCGAGGGCCGCTCGGAAGCCCACAAGGTCGCCGAAGAGCTGCTGCGGCACGGCTGACCGGGATTCACTGGCCGGAATACGGGACAGGGCATGCACGGCCCTGCTCAGTTCTGGCCTTCCACCCGCTTGAGACGCTCGATCTCGATCTCGACCTGGGTCATCATCGTGGTCTGCTGGCGCGACATCTGCTCGACCGAGCCGAGCAGGTCGCCGATGCGCGCGAACGAGGCAAACATCTTGCCCAGATTGCCCGCGATCACATCGAAGCCGCTGCGCGCATGGCCCAGCTTGGTCTCGCTCTCGGCGACATGTTCGCCCAGCCGGGTCATCGAGGCATCGACCTGCGAGAGCGAATCCCGGCTCTGGTCGAGGGTCGAGCCGGTCATCTTGGCCAGGCTGCGCACTTCGTTGGCGACAATGGCGAAGGCACGCCCCGCCTCGCCCGCGCGCGCGGCCTCGATCCCAGCGTTGAGCGAGAGCAGGTTGGTCTGCATGTTGATCTTGTCGATCACCTCGACGATCTCGCGCAGGCGGGCCATGGCCTCGGCGACATGGCCGAACTCGGCGTCGAGCTGGCCGGTGCGATCATCGAGCGTCAGTTCGCCCAGCCGCGATTCCATGTCGTTGCGCATCACCTCGATGTTGCGGCGCACCTCGTCGGTGCCGCTGGCGACCTGATCGAGTTCCTGCGCAAGACGCGCGGTCTTCATCACGAACTCGATCAGCCGGCCCAGCAATTGCTGGCGCAGACCGTTGATCAGGCGCTGCTGGGCCAGCCGGGTCTCGACGAAATAGCGCGAGAAGTGCGCGTAATGGATCGGGAAATTGTCGATGAAGTCTTCCTCGAAGGGGGTGCCTTCGGGAACATGGAAGAAGGCCACGGCGGTCAGCGTCTGGTTGACGTTGATGCCCAGAAGCTCGCCGAAGGTGGAAAACCCGGCAACCGGAATGTCTCCCCACATGCCGTCGAGCGCGGACAGGTTTTCCCCGTTGCTCAGGCGCCGCAGGATGCAGTCGCTCAGGATAACCCCCATGGGCCGGGGTTTTCCCGCGAGGAAGGCGTCCATGTCCTGCCGGGTTTGCTGCGCAAAATCGGTTGCAGCAACAAGGTGGAGTTCGTCGCCCGGATTGATGTCGCAATAGAAGCTGATGACCCCGGCGGCCACGTCGATCCCCGCGATCGAGCGGACGAAAAGTTCGTCGTTGACCCGCACCGCGAACGTGTAGCCTTTGAGCCGCTGTTCGAGTTCGTGCGGCAGGCACCCCATCATCGCGGAGAGCGCATCGACGACCGGGGTGATCTCGACCGAGCCGGGCTCGACCACCGAGGTCACCTTGCGCGTTTCAGCCGAGGCTTCCATGACGACCACGCTGTGCCCGGTCTCGACGAAGTTCTGCGTCTTGAAGATGCCGAAGCGCACATCGGGGCGCATCTTGGCGAACACGATCACCGCATGGTTCTGGACGAAGCGTTCGCCGTCGAACAGCCAGGTTGCCTTGAAGTCGAGCTTGCCGCCCGCCGAGCCGCCGATGAACACGCAAGGATACTTCCCCGAGCGGTAGACCGCCTCCATGAAGAAGTTTTCCGAGGCGGACAGGCCATCGATCAGGGTGATCGCGAGGGTATCGGTATGGCGCACCGGGAACGGCACGGGCAGGCGGTCGAGATTGGCGGCAATCTCGGCCACGCGCTGGGCCTGGGTCTTGCGCGGGGCGCCCGCGCGGATGTCCTCGTTGGCCAGAGGCACGGACTGGATGCTGATCGCCTCGAAGATGTCGGGGCCGAAAATCTGGACGACCACGCTGTCCCAACTGCCATCGGCGGGGCAATAGAGCGGGCCTGATGCGCCATGGGGCCCATCGCCCCCGCACAATTCGCCCGCCGTGCTCACCGCCACCACGCGCGCGGGCGCGCACAAGGGGCGCAGGCGCAGCACGACCGTCTCGAAATCGACGTGCGGCGAAATATAGGCGAGAACCAGCCCGGCGGCACGATTGCCGAAGCGGAAAGTTTCCTGACCAAGGCCGCGCAACGCGCCATCGCTGCGCACGACGCGCGTCGTCAGGCCCGCCGCATCGACCTCCACCGGCGCTTCGGACGGCGGCGGCACGAGAGCCAGAGCGGGGTTGACACTCCCGTTGTCATGCCCTGCCGTTTCGCGTGAACGGCTTCCAAAGGCTCTCCGCAATCCAAACATGCACATCTCCGAGGGACATCGCAGACAGCGTTAATCCTGCCCTATCCAACAAACCGTGAGACGCCCCCTGTTGGAACTGCGTAGCGTTGCGGAAAGATGGCGCGCGCAAACATGCGCAGTCTGTGACCAAACGCCTGAATTTCAGTCACATTCATGACCACAAGTCGTCACAAACCATCCCTATCGGTCCGCGCCGACAGCAAATGTCATCGTTTGCATCGACCTGTGCATCAACAAGGACCGACACCATGGGCGCGAGCCGTCTCCTCCACTCCCTTTCTTTGGGTGCGCTTGTCACGGCGGCCCTTGCGACCCTCTCGCCGGCCCATGCCGCAGAGGCCGAGGCGGCTCCTGCCGCGCCCAACCCCGCGCCCGCACCTGAAGCCGCCACCAGGAGCGCTGCGGATGGCGGCATCGAGATGACCACCCCGATCGTGGTGAGCGTGGGCAAGACCACCCGCACCGCCACCGAACTGGCGGGCACCGAGATCCAGAAGATCCTGCCGGGTGTCTCGGCGCTGGGCGCGATCCAGACGCTGCCGGGCGTGATGTACCAGACGGCCGATCCGTGGGGCAACAATGAGCAGAACATGTCTCTGTTCATCCACGGCTTTGCCATCAACCAGCTGGGCTACACGCTCGACGGGCTGCCGCTGGGCGACCTGAGCTACGGGACGATTGCGGGGCTTTCAATCCAGCGCGCGATCATCTCGGAAGACATCGGCAATGTCGTCGTGGCGACCGGCGCTGGCGGGCTGGGCGTTCCCTCGCTCAACAACCTGGGCGGCGCGATCGAGACGACGTCGAGCGATCCGTCCAAGACCCGTGCGATTGCCCTCTCGCAGACGGTCGGCAGCTATGGCACCTCGCGCACTTATGGCCGCGTCGACACCGGGGCCTTCGGCGCCGACGGGAATTCGCGCGCCTATGCCGCCTTCTCGCGCCAGCGGGCCCGCGCATGGGACTTCAATGGCCGTCAGGGTGGCTGGCAGGTCAATGCCAAGTACGTCCACGAGAACGACGCGGGCAAGTTCACGGCCTACTTCGACTATTCCGACAAGCAGGAACCCAACGAAGACGCCACCACGACGTATGCCCGCCCGGCAACCGCGGCGCAGGCCTATACGCCCTATACCCGCCCGTTCATGTTCCCCAACTGGTCGCAGGCGCTCTCCTATGTCGATGCGCAGGGCAACACGCCCGCCGCGCAGGGCAGCAACTACCTGAACTATTTCTCGGCGGCGCTGCGTACCGACTACCTCGGCTACCTCAAGTACGAGGCGAACCTGGGCAGCAACATCCACTGGACCAACCTGGCCTATTACCATCACAACGATGGCCAGGGCGTGGTGGCCGGGCCGCTGGGCCAGTCGCTTTCGGTCGCGCGGGCCTACTTCCCCAACGACACCCGCGACCAGCTGGTCGATGATACGGGCGGCAGCGGCTACATCACCCGCGTCACCCAGTACCGGATCAGCCGTGGCGGCCTCGTCTCGACGCTTCAGGCGCAAGTCGGGCGCCATGCCCTCGAACTGGGTGGCTGGTACGAGCACAACAGCGGCACGATCTGGCGCAACTGGTACGCGCTCGATGTCAACGCCCCGACCGATCCCTATCACTGGCAGCAGAACCCGCTGTTCACCCAGTACAGCCAGGAATACCGCACCGATTCCATTCAGCTCCACCTTCAGGACCAGTGGAAGGTCAACGACAAGCTGACTGTCGAGGGCGGCATCAAGTCGAGCCTCGTCTTCGCCAAGGGCTGGTATCCGATCCAGCCGGTGGCCGGGTCCTATTCGGGGATGGTCGGCGGCCTGCCTTCGGGCAACATCGACACCCAGCGCTGGTTCCTGCCCGCGATCGGCGCCAAGTATGCGTTCAACCGCCACGAGCAGGTCTACTTCAACATCCAGAAGAACATGCGCAACTTCGGCACGGCGCCCTGGGGTGTCGGCAGCCAGACCGCGTTCGACTACTTCCGCGACAACGGCAAGCCCGAGACCTCGTGGACCTATGAAGTGGGCCTGCGCAGCCACCACAGCTTTGTCGGCTCGCTGATTTCCTCGCTCGATGCACAGGTCAACTACTACCACGTCGACTTCTCCAACCGCCTGCTGGCGGTGAGCACGACCGTGGGCGGCCTTGGCGGCAGCTCGATCACCGGGGGCACGACCAGCCTGTTCAACGTGGGCGGGGTGACCACCGATGGCGTCGATGCCTCGATGACGCTGGGCCTTGGCTCGTACATCTCGGTCTATGACGGGGTTTCGTACAACAGCTCGCGCTATGGCAGCGACTATTCGAACGGCACGACCACCTTCGCCACGGCGGGCAAGCAGGTTCCCGGCAGCCCGCAGTGGATGAACAAGACCGTCGTCTCGGCCCATTATGGCCCGGTCGAAGGCCAGTTCACCGGCATGTACATCGGCAAGCGTTTTGCGACCTACACCAACGATGCCGCGGTCGGCTCGTACTACATGAGCAACCTGCGCCTCGCGGTGAACCTGCCGGCCGATCTGGTCCACTTGCGCAAGGCCTCGATTGCGCTCAACGTGACCAACCTGTTCGATGTGCGCGGCGCATCGAGCGTCTCGATCAGCCAGCCTGCCTCGGTCTATGCGGTCTATCCGATTGCGCCGCGCCAGTGGTTCCTGACCTTTGCGGTGGGGATGTAAGGATGAAGCGCGGCCTTATGGACAGAAGGAATTTCATCCATGCTGGCACCAGCGCGGCGGGTTCGCTCGCCGCGCTGGGCGCGCCCGGCCTTACCGCAATGGCCAGACCAGCGCCCTCCCGCCCCAAGCCGCTGGTGATCGGCCATCGCGGCTGCTCGGCGCTGCGGCCCGAGCATACGCTGGCCTCCTATGCCAAGGCCATCGAGCAGGGCGCCGATTTCATCGAACCCGATCTGGTCTCGACCAGGGACGGCGCCCTCGTCGCCCGGCACGAGAACAACATCGCGCAAACCACCAATGTCGCCGACCATCCCGAATTCGCCAGCCGTCGCACGACCAAGCTGATCGACGGAGAAAAGGTGACCGGCTGGTTCACCGAGGACTTCACCCTCGCGGAGCTGAAAACCCTGCGCGCGGTCGAGCGGCTGGGGGCCATGCGCCCGGAAAGCCGCAGCTATGACGGGCAGTTCCAGCTCCTCACGCTCGAAGAAATCGCCGATTTCGCCGCAGCGGAATCCGCCGCGCGCGGGCGCACCATCGGCCTGATCCCCGAGATCAAGCACTCGACCTATTTCGCGCAGATCGGCCTGCCGCAGGAACAGCGTTTCCTCGACCGCGTGGGCGCGAGCCACTACCTCTCCCACGCGCCGGTCATCGTGCAGAGCTTCGAGGTGGCCAACCTCAAGTGGCTGCGCCCGCGCATCGGGGCCTGGCAGAACATCGAACTGCTGCAACTGACCGTACCGATGGACGTGCCCCCGCCCGACGTGAAGGCGAGCGGCGGCACCCTGACCTATGCCCAGATGCACACGCCCAAAGGCCTTGCCGAGATGCGGCGCTATGCCGACTGGGTTTCGCCCGTCCTGCAAGGGATCATTCCCTTCGGCACCCCGGACGGCAAGCCCAATGGCCCGCTGGGCAAGCCCACCAGCCTCGTGCGCGATGCCCATGCCGCCGGGCTCAAGGTTTCGACCTGGACGTTCCGCCCCGAAAACATGTTCCTGCCCAGCGATTTTCGCGGGACGGGCCCGCAAAATGGCGGCGACGCCGTGCGACAGGACGCGGCCTGCGTGGCACTGATCCAGCGGTTCATCGCCGCGGGCATCGATTCCTTCTTCACCGACGATCCCGGCCTTGGCCGCAAGGCGGTGGATACGTTTTCTGCCTGAAAACTCGGGCCAGTCTGATTTTTTTGTTTTATTCGTCATTCCCGCGCAGGCGGGAATCCAGCCGCAACGCCGGTGTGTGCGCGAAACCCCGGAAGCTGGATCCCCGCCTGCGCGGGGATGACGAGGAATGGATCAAACGGCACCCAGCGTTTTCATTCGCAAGCTTCGCGTGAACCTGATTGATCGAAGCGCCTAAAAGCATCGTGGCGATCAGCCGACGCTGTGGTGGCGCAAAAGACCCGCCAAACCGACCCGCAGGACTTTTGGGTCGGGCTCTAAAGCACGAAATCGCTTTTGGTCAGGCTGATCGTACCCAGCAGAAGCAGGGCGAAATCGGCCTGGCCATCGCCGTTCACGTCGCCCAGAACGAGCGTGTTGGCGCCGCTGGCGGTATAGCGCAGTTCCCCCGCCACGCCATGAAAGGCGGCGGTGCCGATGAAGGTGAAAGCATCGTCGACATCGGGTGTCCGGGTGTTGGCGTCGATGGGGTTGAGGACGATCGTGTCGCCCTGGGCATGGCTGAAATCGGTGACCACATCGCAAGTCGTCGCGGTCGTGCCGCCAAATTCGATCACCCGCTCGAACACGAAACGGTCGGCCCCGGCCCCGCCGGTGAGCCGGTCCAAGCCCACCCCGCCGCGCAAGGTATCCTTGCCCGCCCCCCCCGTCGATGGTGTCGTTGCCGCCATTGCCCGAAAGGACATTGTCGTAGCCATCGCCGATGACCGTGTCGTTGTAGGCGCCGCCCGTCGCGCGTTCGATGCCCGAGATCGTGTCCGTGCCCAGCCCGGCGGCAGTGCCGTTGCCCACGCCCGTGGCCAGGTTGATCGTCACCCCGGTCTTGGCCCCGGCATATGTCACCAGATCGTTGCCCGGCCCGCCGACATAGCGGTCGTTCCCGGTGTCGTCGCCCGCCAGAAACATGTCGTTGCCATCGCCGCCCGAGATGATGTCGTTGCCCGGCCCGCCCGAAAGGCGGTCGTTGCCGCCATAGCCATAGATGCGATCATCGCCCTTGCCGGCATAGATGCGGTTGAGCAGGTCGTCGCCAACCAGCGTGTCGCTGCCCGAGCCGCCGAACAGGGTCTCGATATGGACCCCATAGGCGATGCCCAGATTGTTGGAGACAGCCGCCCCGTTGAAGCCGAGCGTGGAATAGGCGCCGGGATGGAGATCGACGAAACTGGCCTGGGTAAAGGCGCGCAAGTCGATCGTGTTGGTGCCGCCCGCGTCCCAGATCGTCGCGTAGAACGGATCGTCGGGCGAATAGACATATTTGGTGTCGCCCGCGTTGTAGCTCGTGTTGGCGCCATAGATCGCCTGGATCGCGGCGATGTCGTAGACCATCGGCGTGCGCAGGATGTAGTCGAAGTTCTGCCTGGTCGCGTTGTAGACATAGACCCCGTAAGGGTCGTTGTAGGACATGATCGTGTAGTTGCGCTGGTCGTACCCGATGGCAAGGCCGCTGCCCGAGGACGGATCGGCCAGCCCCAGCGCATGGCCGATCTCGTGCATCATGGCAGCGAAATTGTAGGTATCGACCGCGAAGGACTGGTTGCCCCAGGTGGGATTGATCCAGATGTCGCCATGGCTGTTGTCAGACCCGTTGGCGCTGATCTTGGCATAGCCCCAGGTATCCGTGTCGACACTCGACGAGAGGCCGATGCGGATGTCTCCCACCGTGCCGCCCGACGTTTCGGTGACCTGCCGGAAGCTGATGTTGGCGACATTGGCCCATTGCTGGAAGGCCTGCGCGATCTCGCCATAGGCGGCAGACGGGACCGCGGTTCCGGCTGTCGGCTCAGCGCCATAGGTGCTGGTAAAGCGCGAGGCGACGCCGCCCGCCCAGATGAAGCTGTAGCTGATCTGGGTCGTGCCGCCAGAGCGCGTCGACCAGGCATTGCGATAGGCCGGATCGGCGAACATCAAGCCGTTGAACCGGCTGTCGCTGGTCAACGAAAAAGTCCGGACGACACTGGCCTGGTTGTAGGTCGCCATGAGAACCTTGGACTGTTACCGGAAATGGGGGCCTTCATCCTAGCCCCGCGCGCGCCGTTACGGGACGCGCGAAACATTCAAACCGGAGATATCCCTCCCCTCTCCTGCCCCGTTCAGAGCACGAAGTCGGCCTGGACCAGCGCCATCCGCCCCGTCAGCGCGAGCCAGAAATCGGCCACGCCATCGCCGTTGATATCACCCTGGACGATGGTCGTGCTGCCACTGGAGGCGTAGCGCAACTCGCCCGCCACATGGTGGAAGGCCGCCGTGCCGATGAAAGCAAAGGCATCGTCGCCCGCGCCATTGGCGGTATTGGCATCGATGGCCGACAGGTCGATCAGGTCGGCCTGCTTGTGATTGAAATCGGTGATCACGTCGCACGTGGCCAGCGTCGTCCCGCCAAACTCGGAAATGGCTGCAAAAACGAAGTGATCGGCCCCGGTGCCGCCGGTCATCGTGTCCTTGCCCGCCCCGCCGACGAGAATGTCGGCATCGTTGCCGCCCTTGAGGATGTCCTTGCCCTCGCCGCCCCAGAGGCTGTCGGCCCCCGCATTGCCGGTGAGCGTATCATCGCCCGCGCCGCCGGTCAGGACATTGGCGCCCTCGTTGCCGGTCAGTTTGTCGGCCCCGGCCCCGCCGGTCACGTTCTCGATCGTGCAGTTGAAGGCGATGCCCAGATTGTTGGCAAGGCCAGAGGTGGTATCAAAGCCGAGCGTCGAATATGTCCCGGCAAGCAGACTGACGACACAGGCCTTCGAAAAGGCCTGAAGATCGATCGTGTCGTTGCCGCCACCATCCCAGATCGCGGCGATGAACGGCGCGTTGGGCGAATATGTGTAGGTCGTGTCCTCGGCATGGTAGGCCGTGTTCGCGCCATAGATCGACTGGATCGCGGCGATGTCGTAGACCATCGGCGACTTGATCAGGTATTCGGCCTGCCCGGTCGCACTGTTGAACCACCAGACGCCCTTGGGGTCGGTGTAGGACATGATCGTGTAGTTGCGCACGTCGTAGCCCGAGGGCATCCTGTTGCCCTCGAACGGGTGGTCGAGGCCCAGCGCATGGCCGATCTCGTGCAGGATCGCCATGTAATTGTAGGTGCCCGGCGCATAGGAGCTGCTGCCATACGTGGGCGAGATCCAGATATCGCCATGCACATTGGACGCGCCATAGCCCGCGAGCCTCGCATAGCCCCAGTACCGCCCGCTCACCGCCGAGGAGAGGCCGATGCGGATGTCGCCCACGGTGCCCGCGCCGGTTTCGTCGATTTGCGTGAAGGCCAGATTGGCGACATTGGCCCAGGCCTGAAAGGCATCGGCAATCTGCGGCATCGCGGCGGTCGGCACCGCGCCGTGGGTGAAGGCCAGCGGTTCGGCACCATAGTTTCCGGCAAACTTGCTGTCGGCGCCATTGGCCCATGCAAAGCTGAAGCTCACCTGCGTCTTGCCGTCGGCCAGCGTGCTCCACGCGTTGCGCATGGCGGCATTGGCAAAGAGCAGCGAGTCCACATACTTGTTTTTGGTCAGCGCATAAGTCGAAACCGGCGAAACGTCGGTGTAGCTGGCCATGGCCTTGATCCTTCGAGAGGTTGGCCCACCCCCGCGGACCTTGCCTGACGATGAAACACCAGGTCTGCTCAATTCGGCGTAAGGCCTACCCCCCGGATAAAGGCGCAGCATGGCCCCCCGGGCGGCGTTAACCTGCCCTTATCCTGCAAATTCCTGCCGGTTCCCCCTTCCCTTGCGGGCACGCAAAAAGGGGCGTGAGCCCGTCCGGCCACGCCCCTTTTTTCGGTTTCGATCAGGCCCGGTGCGGGCCCGATGATCAGGCTTCCACCGCCTTGAGCGCGTTCCACAGCCAGGGGCCGAACGAGCGCCATGCAAAGACGCGGAAGCTCGTTTCGCCCGTGCGCCACAAGATGATCTCGGCCGTTTCGAACATCGTGCGGGTAACCCGTCCGACGGCGAAATTGGCGATGTCGAGCGCGCAGCCCGCGCTGATCACCCAGGCGGCCTTTTCGCCTTCGACCTCGAAGGCGACCCCGCGCGAGGACACGTCGACCACGCTGACCGGCTCGCCCGCGCCCAAAGGCAGGCTGGTGCCGGCCGGAAGGTCGGCGAACCATTCGTCCGGGCCGATGCAGGCGATGCCGCCTTGCGCTTCGCCGATGCGGGCGGGCACCGGCTGGCCGAGGACTTCGGCCAGCTTTTCAGGGGTGCGGGCACGCAGCGACCAGCGGCTGGCCGGGGGCAGCGCGGTGAGCGTGGCACCCGCCGCAGTGACGGCCTGCTCCTCGACGACGAGGTCGATGGGCGCCACGGCCATGGGGACGATCACGATCGGATCAGACATCGAGGCGGCTCCCTTCGGGATCGAGGAAAACGGTGCTGGCCGTGATCCGGGCGCGGATCGTGCGGCCTTCCATGGGGATGTGGATCAGTTCGCCATCGCGCGAACGCCCGTCGACGATGGCCGCCATGGCGATCGAGCGACCCAGCGTGGCGCTGTGATACGAGGAGGTCACATGGCCCAGCATGGTCATCGGGATCGGCTGGGCGGGATCGGCGACGATCTGTGCGCCTTCCTCCAGCACTTCCTGCGGATCTTCGGTCAGGAGACCGACGAGCTGCTTGCGGCCCGGACCCTGCATCGCGGGACGCGCGAGCGAGCGCTTGCCCACGAAGTCGGGCTTCTTGGCGCCCACGGCCCAACCCAGCCCGGCATCATCCGGGGTGAGCGTGCCGTCGGTGTCCTGACCCACGATGATATAGCCCTTTTCGGCGCGCAGGACGTGCATCGTCTCGGTGCCATAAGGGGTGATCCCGTGGGCCTTGCCCGCCGCGTAGATCGCTTCCCAGACCTGACGGCCATATTGCGAGGGCACGTTGATTTCGTAGCCCAGTTCGCCGGTGAAGCTGACGCGGAAGAGGCGCGTGGGAACCCCGCAGATAGTCCCTTCGCGGATGCTCATGTGCGGGAAGGCTTCGCGCGAGAGGTCGATGCCCTCGACCAGCGGCGCGATCACGTCGCGGGCCTTGGGGCCTTGAAGCGCGATCACCGCCCACTGTTCGCTCGTGCTGGTCAGCCAGACGTCGAGATCGCTCCACTCGGTCTGGAGATAGTCTTCCATCATCGCCAGAACGCGCGCGGCGCCGCCGGTGGTGGTGGTCAGGTGGAAGCGGTCGGGCGCCAGACGGGCCGAAACGCCGTCGTCGGTGATGAAGCCATCCTCGCGCAGCAGCAGGCCATAGCGGCAGCGGCCCGGCTGGAGCGCCTTCCACGGGTTGGTGTACATGCGGTTGAGAAATTCGGCGGCATCGGGGCCGACGACCTCGATCTTGCCCAGCGTCGAAGCGTCGAAGATGCCGACCGCGTTGCGCACGGCCAGACATTCGCGCGCCACAGCCGCGTCCATGTCCTCGCCCGGCTTGGGGAAATAGCGCGCACGGCGCCACTGGGCGACGTTTTCATAGACCGCGCCCTGTTCCTCGGCCCAGCCGTCGATGCTCGTCTTGCGGATCGGCTGGAACAGGCTTTCCTTGTGGTGGCCCATCAGCGCGCCAAAGGTCTGGGGCGTGTAGGGCGGACGGAAGGTGGTCAGGCCGATGTCGGTCACCGGCTTCGACAGGCTGCCCGAGGCGATCTGCAACCCGTTGAGATTGCTGGTCTTGCCCTGATCGGTCGCCATGCCGTTGGTGGTGTAGCGCTTGATGTGCTCGATCGAGCGCATGCCTTCGCGCACGGCCAGATCGATATCGCGCGCCTTCACGTCGTTCTGGTAGTCGACGAAAGCCTTGATCTTGTGGATCGGGCGACCGCTCGGCAGCACGCCCAGCGAAAGGCCCTGCCCCATCGACCACGCCCCCGCACCAGCGCCGACCACGCGGCACTTCTCGATGGCGACGTCGGGCAGATAGGCGCCCCAGTCCGCGTCCCAGCGCAGCGAGCCCTTGGCATGGCTCCACAGGTGAACCGTGGGCGTCCAGCCACCGGCCATCAGCAGCGCGTCAGCCGCAAGGTGCAGTTCCTGGCCCGTGCCGCGCGCGGCAAAGGTCACGCCCTTGACCGCCAGACGGCCCGAAACGCCGGTCACCGCATGGCCGAGATAGACCGCGATGCCCGCCTTGCGGACGGCAGCCAGAAGGTCTTCGTCGACCGTGTCGCGCAGATCGATCAGCGCGGTGATGGTCACGCCCGCCGCATGGAGCGCCAGCGCGTCGCGCCAGCCGCTGTCGTGGACGGCCATGATCGCCACCGAGCGGCCCACCGCCACGCCATAGCGCACGGCCAGCGCGCGGCCCGCGCTCGACAGCATGACACCGGGAACGTCGTTGCCGTCGAACACCAGCGGGCGTTCGATGGCCCCCTGCGCGAGGATCACCTCGCCCGCACGGATGCGCCACAGACGCTCGCGCGCGCCCTTGGCAGCGGCAGGCGAAACGTGGTCGGTCAACTGCTGGACCGCGCCGACGAAGTTCTGGTGATAGTAGCCGAACGCGGTGGTCGAGGTGAGCACCTGCACGTTGGGCAGGCCCTGGAGCTGCCTGACCTTGTCGGCCACTTCGCCCCACAGCGTGGTGTCGGCCAGAGCGCCGCCGCCCAGTTCGACCTGCTCGTCGATCAGGATGACGCGGCCACCGGCAGCAGCCGCTTCGAGCGCGGCATCGAGACCGGCCAGACCGCCGCCCACGACCAGCACTTCGCAGTGCGCATAGGTCGCGTCGTAGTGGTCGGGGTCACGCTCGACCGGGCTTTCGCCCAGGCCCGCCATGCGGCGGATCGCCGGTTCATAGACCTTTTCCCAGGCCGAACGCGGCCACATGAAGGTCTTGTTGTAGAAGCCCGCCGGGAAGAACGCGCCAAGGCGGTCGTTCATCGCGCCCATGTCGAACTTGAGACAGGGGAAGCGGTTCTGGCTGTTGGCGGCAAGGCCTTCGTAGAGCGGCACGCAAGGCGCGCGCAGGTTCGGCGTCTTGCGCGCCGGGCCGCGATCAACGGTGACGAGCGCGTTGGGTTCTTCCACGCCCGTGGCCAGCAGGCCGCGCGGACGGTGATACTTGAACGAGCGCCCGAACACGGTGACGCCGCCCGCGACCAGCGCGGAAGCCAGGCTGTCACCGGCAAAGCCGCGATAGAGGCGCCCGTCGAAGGTGAAGTCGAGCGGGGCGGCGCGGTTGACCCGGCCCCCCGATTTCAGACGATAGCCGGTCATCGACGCGGTTCTCCCGCCTTGTAGGTTTGTTCGAAGATGTCGCTCACGGTGTCGCGCACGGCGTTGAAGAAGCGCCCGCACCCGTGGGTGTGGCGCCAGCGCTCGTGATGGCGACCGCGCGGATTGCGACGGATGTAGAGGTATTGCTCCCATTCCTCGTCGGTGAGGCCCGAGGGATCAAGCGGGCGCGCGATATGCGCTTCGCCGCCATAGACGAATTCCACCTCGGGGCGGTCTTCCTCGCAATAAGGGCAGTGGATCAGCAACATGGCCGTTTGCTTCCTGGAATGCGCGTGGGGACGATGGGATCAGTGCGCCACGGCCGCGGCGGCGGCCTCGTCGATCATCAGCCCGCGGCGGAACCGGTCGAGCGTGAAAGGCGCGTTGATCGCATGGGGGGCATCGTGGGCGATGGTATAGGCCAGAAGATCGGCCGCGCCCGGCGTTGCCTTGAACCCGCCGGTGCCCCAGCCGCAGTTCACATAGAGCCCCGGAACCGGCGTCTTGCCCAGGATCGGCGAGCGATCAGGGGTGACGTCGACGATCCCGCCCCAGCTGCGCAGCATGCGCATGCGCGTGAAGATCGGGAAGATTTCGCAGATAGCGGCCAGCGTGTGCTCGATGATGTGGAGCGCGCCGCGCTGCGAATAGGAGGTGTACTGGTCGGTGCCCGCGCCGATCACCAGTTCGCCCTTGTCGGACTGGCTGACATAGGCGTGGACGGTGTTCGACATGACCACGCAAGGCACGATCGGCTTGACCGGCTCGGACACCAGCGCCTGAAGCGGATAGCTTTCGAGCGGGAACTGGAGATCGGCCATGTTCATGACGACCGAGGTGTTGCCGGCGGCCGAAACGCCGATCTTCTTGGCGCCGATGAAGCCGCGTTCGGTCTCCACCCCCAGAACGGCGCCGTCAGGGCCCCGGCGAATGCCGGTGACGGCGCAGTTCTGGATGATGTCGACGCCCAGCGCCGTCGCCTTGCGGGCAAAGCCCCAGGCGACGCTGTCGTGGCGGGCGATGCCGCCGCGACGCTGGAGGGCGCCACCCAGAACGGGGTGGCGCGCATTGGGCGAAATGTCGAGCGGCGGGCAATAGGCCTGGCACTCTTCCGGGGTGAGCCATTCGTTGTCCACGCCGTTCAGGCGATTGGCGTGGATGTGCCGCTTGAAGCTCTGAATGTCGTGCACGTTGTGCGCGAGCATCAGCACGCCCCGCTTCGAATACATCACGTTGTAGTTGAGTTCCTGGCTCAACCCGTCCCACAGCTTGACCGAGTGGTCATAGAGGTGGGCGCTTTCATCGTAGAGGTAGTTCGAGCGGATGATCGTGGTGTTGCGGCCCGTGTTGCCGCCGCCCAGCCAGCCCTTCTCGATGACGGCGACATTGCGCACGCCATACTTGCTGGCCAGATAGTAGGCAGCACCCAGACCATGGCCACCGGCGCCCACGATGATCACATCGTAGGCGGGCTTGGGAGCCTTGTCGGGCCAGTGCTCCGGCCACGACTGGTGGCCGTTGAAGGCCTGGGCAATCAGATTCAACCCGGAAAAGCGCATCATAGGGCCTTATCCCGCAGCTTCGAGCGCGGCCTTGCCCCGCTCGACGTAAAAGGTCTTGAAGGCATCGACGAGGTTTTCCTCAAGGGCGTACTGCCCCTGACGATAACCGTCGGTGGCGATGCCGGCGTGGTTGAGTTCAGCCAGCTTGCGATCCTGACGGTTGGTGGCCTTCCATACCTTGGTAAGGTTTTCAACCGTGTAGTCTTCGCCTTCGACCGCATCTTCGTGAACCAGCCACGAAGTGCGAACGAGGGTCTGGCCTGCCGAGAGCGGCATCACCGAGAAGGTGATGACGTGATCACAGCAGAAGTGGTGCCACGAATTGGGGTGCGTCCAGACCGAAATGCTGGTCGGCTCGGCATGGTCGAAGGGCCAGATCAGCTTCCTGGAAGCGGGCTGTCCGTCGATCGTCTGCGAGAGCGCGCCATGGGCCAGACCCAGACGGGCGACTCGGTGCCACCAGTTGTCGGGGAACTCGATCAGGTCGCGCCAGATCCCCATCTCCTGCCAGTGCTTGCGCTCGGCATCGACCGCCTCGTGCGAACCGGCCACGCCGTCCTCGGGGTTGCCCTTGCCGAAGCCCTCGCCGCTCAGCGAATTGAGCAGTTCGGGGTGGTTGCTCTCGCAGTGGTAGCACTCACGGTTGTTTTCCATGACCAGCTTCCAGTTGGCCTGGTCGATGAGTTCTTCCTGCGCGGCGACCTTGAGCTTGCTCATGTCGTACATGGCAATCGCCTCGCTGATGTCGGCCTTGGCGCGGTCGATCGGCGGGGGATTGTCGGCAAAACAGATGAACAGCAGGCCACCCAGGTTCTCGATGGCCACTTCGCGAAGGCCGTTGGCGCCCTTGTCGAAGCCTTCGGGCATCCCGCGGGCGGCGATCAGCTTGCCGTCGAGCCCGAAGGTCCAGAAGTGATAAGGGCACATCACGCGGGGCATCGATCCCTTCTGCGCGTCACACAGCTTGGCGCCGCGGTGCGTGCAGGTGTTGTAGAACGCGCGGATCTGCCCGTCCTTGCCACGCAGGATGATCACCGAGTTGTCGGCCATGTCGAAGACGAAGTAGTCGCCCGGATTCTTCACGTGGGCCACGGTGCAGGCATAGAGCCAGACCGACTTGAGCATGACCTCGGTGTCGAACTTGAACGCCTCTTCGCTCGTGTAGAGCCCCTGAGGAAGGGTGTAACCGGGACGATCCTGGTTGAGCAGATCGGCAATCGAATCGAAGGTACGCATGGGAACTAGCTCCGCAATGCAAGGTTTTCGGGGTCGAAGGGCGAGTCTGGGATCACCACGGCCTTGAACATCGAACCGAGAATGGAAATTTCCAGTTCAGTGCCCAGGGTTGCGTGTTCGGGTGCAATCATCGCGAGCGCCAGCGACTTGCCGGTGCGCCAACCATAACCGCCCGAGGTGGCGCGGCCAACAAGTTGTCCATCACGATAGATTGCTTCGGAGCCACGGGCATCGGCATCGGTAACGCCCAGGACTTCGAGGGTAACGAGGTTCCACGAAAGACCGGCTTCCTTCTTCGCCAGCAGCCCGTCACGGCCAACGAAGTCCGGCTTCTTCATGGAGATGAAACGGTCGAGCCCGGATTCCAGGGCATTGTATTCGACCGAAAGTTCGCGCGGGATGAGCTTGTAGCTCTTTTCCAGCGCCATCGACGTCATCGCCCGGATGCCGAAGGGCTTGATGTCGAATTCCGCGCCCGCTGCCATCAGCTTGTCGAAGATGTAGTTCTGCATCTCGATCGGGTGGTGGAATTCCCAGCCCAGTTCGCCGATGAAGTTGACGCGCAGGGCGTCGCAGGGTGCCGCGCCCACCGAGATGCGCTGGCCGGTCAGCCAGGGGAACGCCTCGTTGGACAGATCGGTGCGGGTAACCTTGGCCAGCACGTCACGAGCACGCGGACCTGCCAGAACGAGAACGCCCATGGCCGTGGTCAGGCGTTCGAAGCGCACCGAACCGTCGGTCGGCAGGGCCTTGAGCAGGTAGTCGTGGTCGTGGGCTTCGAGAGCACCGGCCGAAACCAGATAGTAGCTCTGCGGGCCCTTCTTGTAGACCGTGAATTCGCTGCGCACGCCGCCAGCCGGGGTCAGCAGGTAGGAGAGCGAAACGCGGCCGATCTTCTTGGGCACCGCGTTCGAGAGCAGCTTGCCCAGCCATTCTTCCGCGCCGGGGCCCGAAATCATGCACTTGGCAAAGGCACTCATGTCCTGGATGCCGACCTTTTGCGTCACATGGCGGCATTCGGCGCCCACGTGCTCGAAATAGTTGGAGCGACGGAACGACCAGCGTTCACGGATCGGCTCGCCCGGCACGTCGGGGTGGTTGTGGTTGAGGATGGTCTCGGGCTTTTCGAGATCGTCCTCGGTCAGTTCGTAGCCTTCGGGAGCGAACCAGTTGGGACGTTCCCAGCCGAACACGCTGCCGAACACCGCACCCAGCTTCTTCATGCGGTCGTAGCACGGGGTCTGGCGCAGCGGGCGGGCGGCTTCGCGTTCTTCGTCCGGGTAGTGGATCGAGAACACCTTGGCATAGGCTTCCTCGTTCTTTTCGACGAGATAGCCTTCACCGGCAAAGTCCCCGAAACGACGCGGATCGACGCCCATCATGTCGATGGTCGGTTCGCCGCCCACGATCCAGTGCGCCAGCTGCCAGCCTGCGCCGCCAGCAGCGGTGATGCCGAAGCTGTGGCCTTCGTTGAGCCAGAAGTTCTTGCGACCCGGCGCCGGGCCGACGATCGGCGAACCATCGGGGGTATAGGCGATGGCGCCGTTGTAGACCTTCTTGAGACCCACTTCGGCGAACGCGGGAACGCGCTCGATGGCCGAGAGGATATAGGGTTCGAGACGGTCGAGGGCGTCGGGGAACAGCTCGTATTCGCTGTTGGCCGCCGGGCCCTTGAGGTAGCACGCCGGGGCGCCGATTTCGTAGGGCCCGAGCAGCAGGCCACCGGCTTCCTCGCGCATGTACCAGCTGGAGTCGCTCTCGCGCAGCACGCCCATTTCGGGCAGGCCCTTGGCCTTGCGCTCCATGATCGCGGGATGCTGTTCAGTCACGATGTACTGGTGCTCGACCGGGATCACCGGAACATCGAGGCCGACCATCGCACCGGTCTGGCGGGCAAAGCTGCCGGTCGCCGAGACGACGTGTTCGCAGGTGATGTCGCCCTGGTCGGTCGAGACGACCCACTCGCCGTTCGGCTTCTGGGTGATGCCGGTCACGGTCGTGTTGCGGTAGATCGTCGCGCCGCGCTGACGGGCCCCCTTGGCGAGCGCCTGGGTCAGGTCGGCGGGCTGGATATAGCCGTCGGTCGGATGCTGGATCGCGCCGAGCACGCCGTCCATCTGCGCCAGCGGCCAGATTTCCTCGACCTGTTCGGGCGAAAGGAAGTTCACCTCGACGCCGATCGTCTTGGCGACACCGGCGTAATAGCGGTATTCGTCCATGCGGTCCTTGCTGTTGGCAAGGCGGATGTTCGAAACCCGCGAGAAACCGACGTTGAGTTCGGTTTCCGCTTCCAGACTGGGATAGAGATCCACAGAGTACTGGTGCAGCTTGCCCACCGAATAGGACAAGTTGAACAGCGGCAGCAGACCGGCAGCATGCCAGGTCGACCCCGAGGTCAATTCCTTGCGCTCGATGAGCGCAACGTCGGTCCATCCCATCTTGGCCAAGTGGTACAGCGTGCTGACGCCCACCACGCCGCCACCAATAACCACAACCCGTGCCGTCGTCTTCATGTCTTGCCTCAGCTTCTTGTCGCTGCCTGTGACCCTAGCGCTATGCCACACCGGGCCCGGTAGCAATCACGCTACCGCAGCATTCATCAAACTAATGATAGAGATTAGAAAGATGATGGTCTGAACGATTGCAGCATTCACCAATGCCCCTGCAATAACCCGGGACTCCCGATCATTGTCCCGACAATCCATGACGCGCAGGCCACATCGCGCGCCAGAACTGCCTGATATTAGTCAGGTTAATGCAAGTCGTAAGCAGGCTTTATTTACAAGAGAACCTAAAAAAGTCATTTTTATGACGTAGATTCAGCAACTTGAATTTTCCGAAAATCTCTTTTGCAAGCTATTCATGCTGCGCAGCGACAGTCACAGCGTTCTTGCCGCAAATCCAATCCTGATGCACCATTTGTGCACAGGGTGAGAGCCTCCGAAAACGTGAGGCCAGCTTAGAGGGAAGCTGTAATGCACAAGCCGCTTCAAGGAGGCCTTGATCTGGATCAGGCCGTCGATTTTCCGTTCGCAGGTGCCGCAACGGCGCGCCAGCGCCCGATGCTCCGCCAGCGCCACGCCGCCATGCTGGCCGGCGCCGCGTTGATTGCCGTTCCGGCGCTCATGCCCGGCCTGGCCCATGCCCAGACTGCCGCCCCGGCCCAGACCGAGGCCACCGCGACGGCGCAGGCCACTCCCCCCGTCGATACCGGCACGACCGACATCGTCGTGACCGCGCAGCGCCGCGAACAGAAGCTCAATGACGTGGGCATCGCGGTCTCGGTGCTTTCGGCCAAGGACCTCAAGACGCTGGCGATCACCAACGCGACCGACATCGTTCGCGCGATCCCCAACCTCAAGTTCAACTCCTATGGCTCCAGCCAGGTGGTGTTCAACATCCGCGGCGTGTCGCAGAACGACTATGGCGACCAGCAGGAGCCGCCCGTCGCCGTCTATCAGGACGACAGCTACGCGGCCTCGATCTCGACCGCCAGCTTCCCGATCTTCGACCTTGCACGCACCGAGGCGCTGCGCGGGCCGCAGGGCACGCTGTTCGGTCGCAACGCCACGGGCGGCGCGGTACAGTTCATCTCGAACCAGCCGACCCACGATCTGGACGGCTATCTTCAGGCCCAGACCGGCAGCTACAACCAGTCGATCGTCGAAGGCGCGATCTCGGGCGGGCTGACCAACACCCTGACCGCGCGCGTGTCGGGCATCTACGACCGCGATTCCGGCTACATCAAGAACCTGATGCCCGGCGCCAAGGATCTGGGCGCCAACAACCACTGGGCCCTGCGCGGCATCCTCCAGTGGGATCCCACCAGCGATTTCCGCGCGCGCCTGACCGTGCGCTACAGCGAGGCCGACCACGAACGGCAGGCCGGCGTCTACTCGTTCATGCCCGCCTGCCCCAACGCGCAGTTGCAGGGGGAATTCCTCGGCGCGAGCGAAGTCTGCCAGTACTGGAACAACTATGGCGGCACGTCGTACAACGGCGGCACGCCCGGCTCGTCGGCCAATGGCTATGCCAACCCGGCCATCGCGGCCAGCCAGGGCGGCAATCCGTGGCGCACCTACAGCTCGGGCGAAAACTATGTGAACCGCAAGCTGTTCGCCGCCACGCTGCGCCTCGAAGCCAAGCTGGGCATCTTCGACGTGACCTCGGTCACCGACTACCAGAACCTGGCCAAGTACTACACCGAGTCCGACGACGGCGCGCCCAGCCTGCCCTATGTCGAAGGTCAGGCGCTCGCCCCCTACACCACCGGATCGTGCAGCAATGCCCCGGCGCTGACCTGCTATGCACCGGGCACCGTGTTCACCCAGAGCGCGCGCACCCAGCAGATCACCCAGGAACTGCGCGCGGCCACCAAGTTCGGCAAGAACTACCTGACGTTCGGCGGGTTCGGCATGTTGCTGACCGGCAGCTATGGCGCCAAGTACGCAACCCCCTTCGACCAGTACGACCCCTCGGTCCGCTTCTACCAGCGCACCAAGTCCTATGCGTTCTTCGCGCAGGACGAATTCAAGTTCGACGATCACTGGAAGCTGATCGTGGGCGCGCGCTACTGGCACGACAGCAAGCTGGGCTGGTACAACGGCGTGGAATCGATCTCGGGCCTGTCGATCAACTATGGCCCGAGCGGAATGGGCTTCTATGATCCCACTGGCACTGCCAATGCCGCCGACATCACCGCCACCCCTTCGGCGGCCCGTCCCAGCTTCGACGGCGTGACCGTTCGCGCCGAACTCGACTACAAGCCGGGCCCCGACACGCTGCTCTATGCCAGCTACAACCGTGGTTCGAAGTCGGGCGGGTTCACCTTCTCGACCGGCACGCCCTATGCCGGCCAGGCGCTGACCGACACGATCAACAACATCGCCTACCGGCCCGAAACGCTCAACGACTATGAAATCGGCCTGAAGACCAAGATCGGTCCGAAGGTCCAGTTCAACCTCGCGGCGTTTTATTACGACTACCAGAACTATCAGGCCTACGTGCAGGTCGGCTATACCCAGCTCGTGCGCAACCTGCCCGCCACGATCAAGGGCATCGAGGCCGAAGTGACCGCCCACCCGATCCGCGGCTTGACGCTCCAGGCCTCGGGCGCGGTTCAGGACAGCAAGGTCAAGGGCGTGATGCTGCCCGACGGGCTCACCGTGGTGAACCACGACCTGCCCCAGGCGCCCGGCTTCTCGGCCAATGCGCTGGCCCGCTACGAATTCAACGTGGGCGATGCGCAGGTCTCGGTCCAGGGTGACGCGATGTACTCGGGGGGCTTCTGCTTCTCGGTGCTGTGCGCGCCGGTCGAGCGCGAAGGCGCCTACCACGTCGAGAACGCCCGCATCGGTGTGATCCCTGCCGGCAAGAACCTCGAACTGGCGTTCTTCGTCAACAACATCTTCAACCGGGCCTATCGCACCTATGCGTTCGATGGTTCGCTCTATTGGGGCGATGCGCTCAGCGTCTTCGCCAAGCCCCGGACCTGGGGCCTGAGCGCCCGGATCAACTTCGGCAAGTAGGCCGGAATGGTCCTCCAGGGGCCCGTCGCGCCAGAAGCGCTTCGGGCCCCTTTCTTTTTTTGCATCCCCGTGCAGGCAGTTGCGAGGCAGGTCGATCTGTGATCAAACTTGCAGGCACACACTTCGGCAAAGACGGACCCGGCATGACACAGCCTTCCTTCCGCCCTCTATCGTTACCGGCATCCCGGTTCACGCCAGCCTGCCGGTTCACGCCCGCCTGCCGGTTCACGCCCGCCTGCCTCTTCACGCCTGTCTGATCGATCCGCGGCGCCGGGTGACGTGGCCCGGCAAAGCCCTCTCCAGGAAAGCGAGTTCCCTGCCCATGGCCCCTCCCCCTCCACCCTCCGCCGATAGCGGCGCGCTGGCCCATTCGCTCAAGCCGCGCCATGTCACCATGATCTCGATCGGCGGGATCATCGGGGCCGGCATCTTCGTGGGGTCGAGCGCGGCGATCCACATCGCCGGGCCTGCCGTCATGCTCACGTATGCGCTGTGCGGCACGCTGGTCTTCGTGATCATGCGCATGCTGGGCGAAATGGCGATGGCGCGGCCGGGCGTGGGCTCTTTCACGGGCTATGCCGCGCTGGGTCTGGGGCCCTGGGCGGGCTTCAGCACGGCCTGGCTCTATTACTATTTCTGGGTCATCACCATCGCGGTCGAGGCGATTGCCGGGGCGCAGATGCTCACGCCGTTCATCCCGCTGCCGATGTGGGCGCTCGCCGCGCTGCTGATCGGGACGATGACCATGGTCAACCTGCTCTCGGTCAAGACCTATGGCGAGTTCGAGTTCTGGTTCGCCTCGCTCAAGGTGCTCACGATCCTCGGGTTCATGGCGCTGGGCCTTGGCTACCTGTTCGGCTTTGGCCCCGGCCTGGCCCGGATCGCGGCGACGTTCAGCGCCCATGGCGGCGCCTTCCCGACCGGGATCGGCACCGTCTTCACCGCCATCCCGGTGGTGATCTTCTCGATGATGGGCTCCGAAGTGGCCACCATCGCGGCGGTCGAGACCGCCGATCCGGCCCGCAACATCGTGCGCGCCGCGCGCACGGTGACCTTGCGCATCATGGTCTTCTATCTCGGCTCGATCAGCGTGATCCTCGCGATCCTGCCGTGGGACCAGGTGGTCTCGGGGCAATCGCCGTTCGTGGCCGCGCTCTCGCTGATCAAGGTGCCCGGCGCACAGGCGATCATCGGCGCGGTGATTTTCACCGCGATCATCTCGTGCCTCAATTCGGCGATCTACGTGACCTCGCGCATGCTCTTCGAAATGGCCCATCGCGGCGATGCGCCCGCCGCTTTCGGGCGCGTCTCGGCCCGGCAGGTGCCCGCGCTGGGCATCGTCCTGTCGGGTGTGGCCGGGTTCGTCGTCGTGCTGACCTCGATCATCTCGCCCGACGGGGTGTTCACGTTCCTGTTGCAATCCTCGGGCGCGACGATCCTGTCGGTCTACCTGCTGATCTCGCTCAGCCAGATCGCGCTGCGCCGCCGGATCGAGACGACCGGCGAACGCCTGAGCGTGAAGGTCTGGGCCTTCCCGGCGGTGTCCTATGCCGCCGTCGGGGGGATCATGGCGGTGCTGGTGATGATGGCCCTGATGCCCGACCAGCGCTTGCAGGTGGTGCTCAGCCTGGGGGTCTTCGTGGCCTGTCTGGCGGCCCATGGCCTGCGCCGCCGCGCCCACCGCGAAGGTTCGCCCCGCCTGCGCGCCCACCTCTGATCTCGTTTTACGCTTCTCCCTGCCCCGTCCCCTCTTGCCCCGTCCTCATGCGCCACGCGCGGGACGGGGCTGATTTTCAGGCCTGGGCGGCCCCGTGCGGGGCGGGCGTGATCGGCAAGCGCCCTCCGACCAACGCCATGATGCCATCGACCAGCGCATTTGCTTTCACGCGCAACCATCGCCTATCCCTTTGGCCAAGCCGTCCTTTCACGCAAGGACGGTTGCTTCCCCAAGAGGGCCGCCAGCGCGCCGAGCGGGCGCCGGGCGGCCATGCCGATACTGGATTTGCCGATGGATCGTCGCCACTTGCTCAAGACCGGACTCAAGGCTGGAACCGCCAGCGCCGGACTTGCCGCCCTTTCCTCGCTGGGCATGGCCCGCGCTGCCACCCCGGCAGCAGCCCCTTCTGCTGGCGCGAGCAGCCCCGAAGACGCGCGGCTGGCCGCCCTGTTCGATACGATGATGGGCGCAATGCTCGATCATTCGCCCGAAACGGCCACGGCGCTCGGCGTCGATACCGGCAAGCGCGCGAACGCGAAGTATCACCTCGATGATCGCTCGCAGGCCGCCTGGAACGAGGCCAAGACCCGCAACGCCCGCGATCTGGCCGCGCTGCGCAAGATCGACACCACCCGGCTGACCGGCAACAACCGCTGGAACCACGCCAGCATCCTCTTCTCGGTCGAAGTGGCCGACGAGATGAACCGCACTTTCAGCACCCTGGGCACGCCCTATGCGGTCAGCCAGCTGACCGGCTGCTACCAGTCGATCCCCGATTTCCTCGACAGCCAGCACACCATCGAGACGAGCGCCGACGCCCAGGCCTATCTGGCCCGCCTCGATGCCTTTGCCACGGCCATCGACCAGGACAGCGAGGCCGTCCGCCACGACAGCGCGCAAGGCGTGATCCCGCCCGACTTCGTGCTGGCCAAGGCGCTGATCCAGCTCAAGGCGCTGCGCGACACGCCGGTGGCTTCGTCCAACCTCGTGGCCTCGCTCGTGCGCCGCACGGCGGCCAAGGGCATTGCCGGGAACTGGGGCGAGCGGGCACAGGCGGCCTGCACCGCGCGCGTCCTGCCCGCGCTCGACCGCCAGATCACCCTGCTCGAAGGCCTGCTGCCCCATGCGGTTCACACCGCCGGGGTCGCCCGCCTGCCCAAGGGCGAGGAACTCTACCGGATCTCGCTGCGCAACTATACCACCAGCGACATGGACCCTGAGGAAATCCACCGCATCGGGCTCGAACTGATCGCGCAGCAAAGCGCGCAGGCCGATGAAATTCTCAAGGCCCAGGGCTACACCAAGGGCACCGTCGGCCAGCGCCTGCGCGCGCTCTACGACGATCCCAAGTTCCGCTATCCCAACACCGACGAAGGCAAGGACAAGCTCATTGCCGACCTCAACCAGCAGGTCGTGGCGATGCAGGCGCGCCTGCCCGAATACTTCCACACCCTGCCCAAGGCCAAGCTCGACATTCGCCGCGTGCCCAAGGCGGTCGAGGCCGGCGCGCCGGGCGGCTATTACCAGAACGGCTCGCTCGACGGCGCGCGGCCGGGCGCCTTCTACATCAACTTGCGCGACACCGCCGAAGTGCCGAGCTGGACCCTGCCCACGCTGACCTATCACGAGGGCATCCCCGGCCATCACCTCCAGCTCTCGCTGGCACAGGAAGCGGGCCTGCCCATGCTGCGCAAGATCCAGTTCTTTTCGGGCTACGGCGAAGGCTGGGCGCTCTATGCCGAGCAACTGGCGGTCGAAATGGGCGTCTACAAGGACGATCCGTTCGGCCATATCGGCCAGCTTCACGACAGCATCTTCCGGGGTGTCCGTCTGGTCGTCGACAGCGGCATGCACGCCAAGGGCTGGAGCCGCGAGCAGGCGGTGAAGTTCTACACCGACACCATCGGCGACCCCGAGACGATGGCGATCACCGAAGTCGAACGCTACTGCGTCTGGCCGGGCCAGGCGTGCAGCTACATGCTAGGCAAGCTCGACTGGCTGCGCCTGCGCGACAAGGCGCGCACCGCGCTGGGCTCGCGCTTCGACATCCGCCTGTTCCACGATGCGGGCCTGCTGCCCGGCGCGATGCCGCTGCCCGTGCTCGACCAGTGCATCGACGCCTATATCGCCAAGGCATCGACCTGATTTCAGGTCCTTTTCGACAGCGCGCGGCGGACATGTCCGGCGCGCGCTGTCAACCGCCCCGGTCTTGGCCCGGTCTTGGCCCGGTCTTGGGCGGACAAAGCGTCCAAGGGGCCAGCGGGCGTCTTGCCGACAGGGCAGGAAGTGCCTTATCATGCTGCGATGCAGCAGAATCAAACCATCCCTGCGGACGGTGCGCCCGATCTGGTCCAGTCGGTGCACATCCTGAGCTTTGCCATCGCCAACAAGCTGTGCGTGCGCGCGGTGTACAATCGCGGGGCAGTCACCCTCGCGCCCCATGTCCTGTTCGAGCGCCACGGCGCGCCCCATGTCGATGCCGTGGTCTACGAGCGCGACGGGGTGGCCCCGGCGGAAGAAAAGCTGGGCACCTACCGGCTATCGGGGCTTCGCGACATCGTGCTGACATCCGAGCCGCTCCACGTCTTTGCCGACTTCGACCCCGCGCAGGAGCGCTACAGCGAAAAGACGCTGGCCATCCTGACCGCCTGAGACACCCGGCCCTCCTTGGCCTCCCTTTCAGGCCCCCTTTCAGGCCTGAGCCATCTGGCGCCCGTTGTCGTCGAGCGGCGCGGGGCGGCCGAACAGGTAGCCCTGCCCTTCGGCGCAGCCTTCGTCGCGCAGGAGGTCGAGGTGGGCGCGGGTCTCGACCCCTTCGGCCAGAACCGGAATGTCGAGGCTGCGCCCGAGCGCGAGGACCGCACGCAGGATCGTGGCCGCCTGGACATTGCCGGCTGATCGCAACAGGAACGACTTGTCGATCTTGATCTTGTCGATCGGAAAAGTGCCGAGCGTGTCGAGCGAGGAATAGCCGGTCCCGAAATCGTCGAGCGCGATGGAAATGCCCAGCGCCTTGATCTGGCGCAGCACATGGAGCGCGTGGGTGCGGTCGGCGATGATCGCGCCTTCGGTGATTTCCAGTTCCAGCCGCCGGGCGGGCAGGCCGCTGTCGATCAGGATGCCGGTGATCATCTGCACCAGCCCTTCCTGCTGAAGCTGGACGGGCGAGAGATTGACCGCGATCTTGAGGTCATCGTCCCATTGCGCGGCGGCCCTTGCGGCCTCGTTCAGCACCCATTCGCCAATGGCGAAGATGTCGCCCGACTGTTCGGCCATGGGGATGAAATCGACCGGGCTGATCAGCCCGTATTCGGGATGGATCCAGCGCACGAGCGCCTCGTAGCCGAGCAGCGTGCCGCCTTCGAGGGCATGCTGGGGCTGATAGAGCAAGTGAAGTTCGCCGCGCTCGACCGCATGGCGCAAGTCGGTCGCGATGCGCCGCTGGCGCCGCGCCACTTCGTCCATGTCGGGACAGAAATGGCAGACCGCCTCGCCAAAGCTGGCCTTGGCACGGTCGATCGCCAGTTCGGTATTGCCGAGCAGGGTATCGACATCGGTGCCGTCGGCCGGGCTCACCGAGACACCGAAGCGGGCCTGCTGGGCCAGCATCTGGCCATCGAGCGCGAAAGGCGCGACAAAGCACCCCTGAAGCTGCCCGAGAAGGACACCCAGGGCCTCCTCCCCGTCATCGATCAGCGCAGCAACGACGAACTGGTCGCGGTCGAGCCGGGCCACGCATTCGCGCCCCGCCCGTCCACAGGCCTGACGCAGCCGCTGGGCCACCACCACGAGCAGGGCTTCGGCCACCCCCTGTCCGCGCCGCTCGTGGACCTGACGGAAGCGGACGAGATCGATGCGCACCAGCGCCAGCCGCGTGCCGGTTTCCTGCGTGCCCCTCTCCGGGTAGGCCAGACGGGCAGCGCACCAGTCGACGAAATCGCGCCGGTTGGGCAAGCCGGTGAGCGCATCGTGGCCGACCAGCCAGGCCATGCGCGCCTGTGCGCGGTGGCGCAGGGTGATGTCCTCGAACGTGGAAACCCAGCCGCCTTCCGCCAGCGGGCGACTGGCCACGCTGACCACGAAATCCGGGCTCCATTCGAGCACGCAAGGGACGCCTTCGCGCGTGGCGAGCGCATGGCGCAGCCGGTCTTCGTGAGCCTGCGCCTTATCGTGTCCCCCGCCGATGGTCCCGCCGATAGTCCTGTCGATCGGGCGCCCTTGCGCAAACCGGGCAAGGGTTTCGGCCATTGCCATGCCCGGCACGAAGGCATCGGCGGGAAGCCCCCACATCTGCGCGAGGCGGGCATTGCTGAACACGAGCCTGCCCTGGTCATCGAACAGGGCGAGCCCCTGATGCATGCCTTCGAGCGCGTCATCACGCCGGGCGTACTGCGCCGCGAGGCGTTCCTGATCGGCCTTGAAGCGGGTCATGTCGCGCACGATGCTGGCAAAGCCGATGACATGGCCTCTGGCGTCGAGGATGCGCTCGACCGCAACATGGGCCCAATATGTCGTGCCATCGCGGCGCAGGCGATAGCCCTCGCCGAAATAGTGCCCGGTGGTGCGCGCCATCGTCAGCACGCGCTGGGGCAGGCGTTCGGCCCGGTCTTCGAGGCGATAGAACCGCGCCAGCGCCATGCCGAGCGCCTCCTCGTCGTCATAGCCCTCGATGCGCCGGGCCCCGGCATTCCAGCTTGCCACCCGCCCCTCAAACGTGAGCATGACCAAGGCGCAATCGGACAGCCCCCGCACCATCAGCGCCAGATCACGCTCGCGCGCAGCCAGTATCCGGCGCCGCGCCGCCATGACCCCGGCCCCCAGCACGCCCGAAAGCGAAACACGCGCAAGGGCACGGCGCAAGGCCATGCCCGCACCGATGGCGCCGGCCAGGGCCAGCGCCAGTGTCAGGATGAAGATCAGCACTGTGAGCACCGCGCAGCCTCTCCTGTACAGGCTCGTTGGTCGTGGGACGGCCGGGCAACGGGCGGTTTGCGTAAACATGATTTTGCCATCGATTGAGACCAATCGCACGCGCCCCCCAATCGCGCGTTAACCTTCACTAGGGGTTCCATCGGGGGGTTCCATCGGGGGCCGTCCTGCAAGGTTCGCCGCGCGCGCGCCCTGCGCGCCCCCCGCGCCTTGCGCCCGCCCCCTGTGTTTGCGCGCAGGCGCGGCTTATCCTATGGCAGGGCCGGTGAGCCCTCCGCCCCTTCCCGACCCAAGGCCGTTGATCGAGCGGCTCGCGCTGCGTCTGCGCCAGCGGCGGGCGCTGGCCGGGTGGGCGCTGGCCGCGCTTGCCGCCGGGGCCCTGGCCGCGCCGGTTGCCGGGGCGCTCCTCCACGAAACACTCGTCGCGCGTTTTGCCGACGAGACGCTGGCCGATGCCCGGCTGCGACAGGCCCTGGCCGACAGCGAAGTTGCCCGCCTGCGCCTGCTGCCCGAGGCGCTGGCAAACGACCGCGACGTGACCGATGTCGCCCAACCGGCCAATGGTCCAGCCAGCGGGGCGCCCTCGCCCGACCGTATCGCCCGGCTCAACGCCCGGCTCGAACGGATGGCCCGCGAAGCGGGGGCCGCCGTCATCTATCTGATCGGCCCGGACGGGCGAGCGCTGGCCGCCAGCAACTGGCGTTCTCCCACGACCTTTCTGGGCAAGTACTACGGCTTTCGCCCCTATTACCGCGAGGCGCGCGACCGGGGACAGGCCGAGCAGTTCGCGCTGGGCACCGTGAGCGGCAAGCCGGGGCTCTATCTCGGGCGGCGCGTGAACGCGAACAACGTGATCGTCGTCAAGCTGGAGTTCGACGGGCTGGAGGCGCAATGGCGCGCGGCGGGCGGGCTGACGTTCGTGACCGACCGCGACGGGGTGATCCTCGTCACCAGCCGCCCCGACTGGCGCTTTGCCGCCACCCATGCTCTCGATCCGGCCACCCACCGCGCCGAGACGCGGACCAACGGCGTGCCCCACATCGGCCCGCCTCCGTTTCATCTGCGCGACGATGGCACGCTCGTTCTGACGCCATCGGCCCCCCTGCCCTTGCTCAGCCCGGCAGAGGATCGCGGGCCCTATCTGCTGGCCTCGACCCCGCCTGATGCCCGTGGCTGGCGCTTCCATCTGGCGCTGCCGCTGCGCGAGGTGGAAACGACCGTGACCATGGCGCGGATCGGCGGCGGCCTGATCGCCGCCGTGCTGGTCGCGCTGGCCGGGCTGCTGGCCGAGCGCCGCCGCCGCCGCGCCGAGCGCACCCGCCAGCTCGAAGATGCCGTTGCCGAGCGCACCGCCGCCATGGGCCGCGAGATGGCCGAGCGCATGGCCGCCGAGGAGCGCGCGGAAACCTTGCGCGAAACCCTGCGCCAGGCCAACCGCCTCGCCACGCTGGGCCAGATCACCGCCGGGGTCGCCCACGAGACCGCCCAGCCGGTGGCCGCGATCCGCACCCATGCGATGGCCGCGCGCCTGCTGCTCGACCGCGGAGAGACCGCGCAGGCGGCCCAGACGCTCGTCGCCATCGACGGATTGGCCGACCGCATCGGCACGGTCACCGCCCAGTTGCGCAACTTTGCCCGCAAGGGCCGGGGCGGCAGCGGCCCGGTGGCGATGGCCGAGATCATCGACGGGGCCTGCCTGCTGCTCAAGGAACGGCTCGCGCCGGTGACCTTCGTATGCCCGCCCGTTCCGCCCGGCCTGCATGTTCAGGGCGAGCGCGTGCGCTTCGAACAGGTGCTGGTCAACCTCATGCGCAATGCGCTCGAAGCCATGGAGGGCAGCCCCGATCCCGTGCTCACCCTCACCCTCACCGAGCATGGCGACATGGTAACCATTCTGATCGCCGACAACGGACCGGGCATCGCGCCCGATCTGGCCGAGCGCCTGTTCACCCCCTTTGCCACGACCCGCCCGGCGGGGCTGGGCCTGGGGCTGGTGATCGCGCGCGATATCGTCGAGGAACTGGGCGGCACCCTGCAACTGCGTCCGGGCCGGGGCGGCGCCACATTTGCCGTCACCCTGCCCCGCGCCAGACCATGATGACACGATGACCCCCGATACCACTTCCCCCGCTCACGCGCTCGCGCTCGTCGAAGATGATGGCGATCTGGCCGCCTCGATGGCGCAATTGCTCACCCTGTCGGGCTATGCCGTCAGCCTGTTCACCACGGCCGATGCCGCGCTCGCCCGGATCGGGCCGGACTGGCCGGGGATCGTGATCAGCGACGTGCGCCTGCCCGGCACGTCGGGGATCGAACTCCTGCGCACGCTGCGCCAGCGCGACCCCGCGCTCCCGGTCATTCTGGTGACCGGCCATGGCGACGTGGCGATGGCGGTCGATGCGCTCAAGGACGGTGCGTGGGATTTCCTGACCAAGCCGTTTGCCCCCGAAAGCCTGCTGGCCGCCGCCGAACGGGCCGCCACCGCGCGCGCGCTGGCGCTCGAAAACCGGCGCCTGCTCGAAGGGAATGCCGGGGCCGGAGCCGGGGGCGAGGCCTCCGCGCTGATCGGCCAGTCTCCGGCGATCCGCCGCTTGCGCGCGATGATCCCGGTCCTTGCGCAGGCCGACATGGACCTGTTCATCGAAGGCGAGACGGGAACCGGCAAGGACCTGTTCGCCCGCCTCGTCCACCGCGCGGGCAAGCGCGCGCGCCATCGCCTGCTCGGGGTGCCTTGCGCGGCCCTGCCCGATCCGTTGCAGGACGCGCTGTTCGCCCCCCATGGCGACGCCAGCGTGACGACCGCGCGGCGCGGCACGCTGCTGCTCGACGATATCGACCTGGCCCCGGCGACCTTGCAGGCCCGGCTCGTCCCGCTGGCCGAGGAGCGCGTGCTGCGCGCGCCATCGCTGCGCGAACCGCTGCCGCTCGAATGCCGGATCGTGGCGACCGGCGGCACCGTGCCGGGCGATCCGGCGCTCAGGATCGCGCCCGCGCTGTTCTACCGGATCGCCGCGCTGCGGCTGGTGATGCCCCCCTTGCGCGAGCGGCGCGAGGACATTCCTGCGCTTTTTGCCCATCTGGCCGATGCTGCCGCCACCCGCATGCGCCGCCCGATGCCGGTGATGACAGGCACCGTGCGCGACCACCTGATACGCCACGACTGGCCCGGCAACGTGCGCGAACTGGCCCATTTCGCCGACCGTTTCGTGCTCGGCCTTGCCGATGCGGCCCCGCAGGGGTTCTCGGGACAACCTGCCCCCGGCTCGGGAGAGACGCTGGGCGAGCGCGTCGACGCCTTCGAGCGCGAGACCATCGTGGCCGCGATCAGGGCCTCGGGCGGCGAGATCGGGGTGGCGATCCGCGCGCTCGGCCTGCCGCGCAAGACGTTCTACTACAAGGTGCACAAGCACGGGATCGACCTGACGAGCCTGCGGCAGGAAGGCTGATCCCCTACTTCCCGTTCAGAACCGCAGGCTGGCCCAGCCCGACATGTAGTCCGAACTCTTGTACCCCGCCATGGTCAGCGCCGGGCCCGCCGCCAGATGCTCGTAGCGCCCGGTCAGGGTAACCCGCGGCGAGACCTGCCAGACGATCTGCCCGCGCGTCGAATTGGCGATCCGCCGCGCGTGAAAATTCCCGGTTCCGGCAAAAGGCTGGCCATTGGCGCGATAGACCGCGTCGGTCACGTTGTCGCGCCATGCCAGCTGGTATTCGGCATTCACCCGGACATGGCGGGCCGGCGAAAACGCGAACGTGGGCGCCAGCGCGACGAGGTTGGTCGGCGTCAGGTAAAGCTGGTAGCTGAAATAGACGTTGTTGCCGAAAGGCGAGAACGCATCGCGCAGCTTGCCCTGGCCATAGCCGCCCCCGCCGCTGGCATAGTCGGCCTGCAAGCCGATGGCCGGCGCGTCCTTGCTGTGCCCCAGACGCACCGACTGCGCGAGGAACACCTGCCAGGCATCGATCCCCTGGTCCATGTAGTGGCCCCACTGGTGATTGGCCGACCAGTCGAGCGTGACGCGCCCAACATCGCCGCGCAGCGCAAACCCGCCATAAAAGCGCGTGGCCGGACCGATCCGCCCGCCCCAGGTGCCCACCAGATTGCGGCGGCGCCAGAAGAACCCGTCGAGAGTGAGCTTCGAGCCCCCCAGAAAGCCCGAAGGCAGGACATTGCCCACGGTGACCCCCGAAAACCGGCGCTGGGGATCGCTCACGTCGTCGCCCGTGCCCTCGGAGCCCACCGCCGTCGGCTTGAAATCGAACACGTCGACCCGGTGCGTGGCCCCGCGCGCCCAGGCCCGCCAGCCATTGAGCGTGTAGTGGATGGTGTTGTTGTCGCGCTGGGAAACCAGCAGGTTGGGCCCGTCGGTGAATTCCTGTCGGCCATAGCGCACGCCCACGTCGAGGCCCGCGATCCGGTCGCTCGCCTCGGCAAAGGATTGCAGCACGATCATCTTGTTGCGCCAGTAGCCCGAGGGCGCGCCCAGTTCGACCCCGCCCAGCCCGGCATGACCCAGTTCGCCATAGAAGCGGAAATGCGAGCCCACATGAAGGTCCGCGCCCCCCATCAGGCGGTCGATGTCCTGCCGCTGGGCGCGCGCATCGCGCAAGTTGGGGTTGGTGGTGTGGTTGACGCGCAGGCGCAATTCGCCCGAGAACGTCACGTAGATCTGGCCATCGGCGGTGATCGGCAGGGCCTTGAGCCGGTCGAGCGGATCGTCGCGCCGTGCAGGATCGCGCATCGCGCTCCAGTCTTCGGCCCAGCGCGACAGCGCATAGCCATTGACCGCGCCCGCCTCGCCATTGGAAGCAACGGGGTAATGTGCCGGGGCGCTGTTTTGCGCCGCCCCGGCCTCTGCAGCCAGGGCCGGGGCGGCTTGTGCCGCCAGCAGGCCGCTCAAAAGGGTGCGCGACAGCGGTGCTGCCCGCAGGTGCGAGGGATTGGCACGCATGGATTTCCTCTCCGGGTCGGCGCCTTTGGCGCCTGATCTGGTAATGTCGTAAGTGTTGTGTCCGGGCTCAGGCGGCCTGGGTGGCAGGCTCGCCCCGGTTGGCAAGGGCCGCGTCGAGCGCACCGCGATCAAGCGTGCCTTCCCAGCGCGAAACCACCACGGTCGCCACCGCATTGCCGATGAAATTGGTCAGGCTGCGGCATTCGGACATGAAGCGGTCGACCCCCAGGATCAGCGCCATGCCCGCCACCGGAACGGTGGGCACGATCGAAAGCGTGGCCGCCAGCGTGATGAAGCCCGCGCCGGTGACACCCGCCGCCCCCTTGGACGAGAGCATGGCAACGCCCAGCAGCATGGCCTGCTGCCCGAACGTGAGGTGCACGTTGCAGGCCTGGGCGATGAACAGCGAGGCCAGCGTCATGTAGATATTGGTGCCATCGAGGTTGAAGCTGTAGCCGGTGGGCACGACCAGCCCGACCACGCTCTTGGGGCAGCCGGCGCGCTCCATCTTCTCGATCAGCGCGGGCAGCGCGCTTTCCGACGAAGACGTGCCCAGCACCATCAGCAGTTCGGTCTTGAGATAGGCGATCAGGCGCAGGATCGAAAACCCGCACAGGCGCGCCACCACGCCCAGCACGACCACCACGAACAGCGCCGAGGTCAGGTAGAACGTCGCCACCAGTTGCGCCAGATTGACCAGGCTGCCCAGCCCGTACTTGCCCACGGTGAAGGCCATGGCCCCGAAGGCGCCGATGGGGGCGACCTTCATGACGATGGCCACGAGGCGGAAGAAGACCACGGCGATGTCGTCGACGACATCCAGCACGCGCGCGCCCCGCATACCCGTGGTCGAAAGCGCAACCCCGAACAGGATCGCCACGACCAGCACCTGAAGCACGTTGGCCTGGGTGAACGCGGACAGGAACGTGTCGGGGATCATCGCGGTGAGGAAACCGGTGATGGTCGTCTCGTGGGCCTTGGCGGCATATTCGGCGACCTTGGCGGTATCGAGCGAGGCCGGATCGATGTTGAGCCCGGCACCGGGACGCACGACATTGGCCACGATCAGCCCGACGATCAGCGCAAGGGTGGAGAAGAAAAGGAAATAGGCAAAGGCCTTGGCCGCCACGCGGCCCACCGAGGCCAGATCGCGCATCCCGGCGATCCCGCTCACGATGGTCAGGAAGATGACCGGCGCGATGACCATCTTGACCAGCTTGACGAAAGCATCGCCCAGCGGCTTGAGCGCCTCGCCCGTGGCGGGCGCGAAATGGCCGATCAGGACACCGGCGGCAATGGCGATGAGCACCTGGACATAGAGGTGTCCGTACCAGCGGGTCGGACGGACGGCACGCGGCTCGAAATCGTCGGGGTGCGTGGGTACCTGAAGCATGGTCTTTGCCTTTGATCCTCTCTTGGTCCGACCCACCCCATGCGGGGCATTGTGCGGAACCTTGCCCTATCAATGCCGCCAAAGGCACCGCGTGCAAAGCGCTTCGGAAAACATCAAGAAAGTAATTATGATTCAATATAATAAATGAAATTATTAGCAATTTTACGGGCAGCAATCGACACAGCGGCGCAAGGTCTTGTGCCAAAATATGCACATTACCGAAGGTCTCTCGTTCTTTGGGCCAAAGACGGCGGAAAGGCGGCGGAAATGGCTTGCCATCAAAGCCCGCCCGGGCATAGGACAGGCCTTGGTCGCACAGGCGGCCGGCAACAAAAGATGGAACAGATCATGGCCTGGAACACCCCCAAGATCGTCGAAGTCGCTCTGGGCGCCGAAATCAACTGCTACGCTTGCGCAGTGATCAAGGCCTGAGCAGCCATACAGACCTGCATGTCCGCGCGCGCTTGCGTGAACAGGACATGCAGGTCCGCTCGGTTCAGCCCAGGCCGCCGCGCCTGACGGCCCGCTGACCACAGGGTGAGCCCGTCACAGGCTGGCGACTTGCGCTGAACCGAGCCCCCTTTCTGGCTGGAGACCAAACCTTTGTACGCCATTGTCCTGGGGGCTGCCGCAGGCGGCGGCTTTCCCCAGTGGAATTCGAACGCGCCGGGCTGCAACCGCGCGCGCAGCGGTGATCCGGCCGCCCCGGCCCGCACCCAGGCCAGCCTCGCGGTCAGCGGCAACGGGAAGGACTGGTACCTTCTCAATGCCTCGCCCGACTTGCGCGAGCAGCTCAATGCCACGCCCGAGCTTCATCCCAAGACCGGCCTGCGCTCGACCCCGATCCGGGGCGTGATCCTGACCGGCGGCGATGTCGACGCGATTGCCGGGCTGCTGACCCTGCGCGAGCGCGAGCCCTTCACCATTCACGCCACGGCGCGCATCCTGGGTATTCTCGATGCCAATCCGGTGTTCGAGGTGCTCGCCCGCGATTGTGTCGAGCGGCGCCCGCTCACGCTGGGAACCCCGGTCGAACTGGCCGGGGGGCTGACCCTCGAACTTTTCGCCGTACCCGGCAAAGTGCCGCTCTACATGGAACAGGGCAGCGGCATGCAGCCCCTCGTCGCCGACGAGACGACCGTGGCCGCGATGCTCACCGACGGCACCCGCCGCCTGTTCTACATCCCCGGCTGCGCGGCAATGACCGACGACCTGCTCGCCCGGATCGAGGGCGCCGATGTCCTTCTGTTCGACGGCACCTTGTGGGCCGACGACGAGATGGTCCGCGCAGGCGTGGGCGCCAAGACCGGCCAGCGCATGGGCCACATGAGCATGTCGGGCCCGCAAGGGGCCATCGCGACGCTGGCGGGCGCGACCATCGGCCAGCGCTGCTTCATCCACATCAACAACACCAACCCGGTGCTTCTGGCCGACAGCCCCGAGCGCGCGCAGGCAGAACAGGCGGGCTGGACCATCTGCCATGATGGCATGAGGATAACCCTATGACTGCTGCTCCTGCTGTTCCGGCCCTGCTCTCGCCCGAAGACCTCGAAGCGGCGCTGCGCGCCATCGGGGCCGCGCGCTATCACATCCACCACCCGTTCCACCGCCTGCTGCACGACGGCAAACTGACGCGCGGGCAGGTTCAGGCCTGGGCGCTCAACCGCTACTGGTATCAGGCCGCCATTCCCATCAAGGACAGCATCCTGATGGCCCGCTTCGAGAGCGGCGAGCTGCGCCGCGAATGGCGCCGCCGGATCGAGGACCACGATGGCCGCGTCCACCCCGACGGCAGCACCGACACCGGCGGGATCGAACGCTGGATCAAGCTGGCCGAAGGCGTGGGTCTGTCGCGCGAGATGGTCGTGGCCGCCGACCAGATCCTGCCCGAGACACGCTTTGCGGTCGATGCCTATGTCCACTTCGTGCGCGATCGCTCGCTGCTCGAAGCCGTCGCCTCATCGCTGACCGAGCTGTTCTCGCCCAAGATCATCGCCGAGCGCGTCTCGGGCATGCTCGCCAACTATGACTGGATCGGCCCGGACACGCTGGCCTATTTCACCCCGCGCCTGACGCAGGCCCCGCAGGACAGCGATTTCGCCCTCGCCTATGTCAAGCAGCACGCCGACACCGTGGAGAAGCAGCAGGCCGTGCTCGCCGCGCTGCGCTTCAAGTGCGACGTGCTGTGGAGCCAGCTCGACGGGCTCTACTATGCCTATGTCGCCCCCGGTTTCGTGCCGCCCGGCTGCTTCGTGCCCGAAGACACGCGCACGAGCGAACAGGCCTCCGCATGAGCGAAAACGCCCCCGCAGAAGATGCCGTCCCCCGCTTCCGCCGGGGCGTGAAGCTGCGCTTTGACGAGGCGCGCGGGCACTGGGTTCTGCTGGCGCCGGAAAAGGCCTTCGTGCCCGATCCCATCGCCGCCGAGATCCTCCAACTGATCGACGGCCAGCGCTCGATTGCGCAGATGGCCGAAAATCTGGCCAGCCGCTTCGACGCCCCGCTGGCGACCGTTCAAGCCGACACCACGACGATCCTGTCCGATCTGGCCGCGCGCGGGGCGCTCGAACTGTGAGCGCGCCTCTCGCGCCCCCGATGGGCCTGATCGCCGAGCTGACCCACCGCTGCCCGCTGCAATGCGCCTATTGCGCCAACCCGGTCGAGATGGTCCGCCCCGCGCAGGAGCTGACCACACAGGAATGGTTCGACGTGATCGACCAGGCCGCCAAGATCGGCGTGCTCCAGCTTCACCTGACCGGGGGCGAGCCGATGGCCCGGCGCGATCTGGTCGAGATCGTCGCGCGCGCGGCCCAGCGCGGGCTCTATACCAACCTGATCACCTCGGGCGTGTTGCTCGACGACAAGGCCATGGCCGCCCTGCTCGAAGCCGGGATCGACCATATCCAGCTCTCGTTCCAGGAAGCCGAGCCGGTCATGGGCGACCATTTCGGCGGCTATCGCGGGGGCCACGCCAAAAAGCTCGAAGCCGCGCGGCGCATCCGCGAGGCGGGGCTTTCGCTCACCACCAATTTCGTGCTCCACCGCCAGAACATCGCCAGCCTGCCCGCCATGCTCGCGCTGGGCGAGGAACTGGGCTCCGACCGCATCGAGATCGCCCATACCCAATATTATGGCTGGGCCTTGCGCAACCGCGACGCACTGCTGCCCACGCGCGAGGAGCTCGAAACAGCAACCGCCCTTGTCGAGGCCGCCCGCGCGCGGCTGGGCTCGCGCATCGCCATCGATTACGTGGTGCCCGATTATCATGCCAGCCAGCCCAAGGCCTGCATGGGCGGCTGGGGCAACCGCTTTTTGCATCTTCTGCCTTCGGGCGAAGTCCTGCCGTGCCATGCCGCGCAGACCATTCCGGGCCTGCGCTTTGCCTCGGTGCGCGAGGTCAGCCTGGCCGAAATCTGGCGCGCCGATCCGGCCTTCAACCGCTTTCGCGGCACCGACTGGATGCCCGCGCCCTGTCGCTCGTGCGACCAGCGCGAGATCGACTGGGGCGGCTGCCGCTGTCAGGCCCTGCTGCTGGCCGGAGACGCGGCGGCGACCGACCCGGTCTGCGCCCGCGCGCCCGATCACGGGGTGATCGAAACGATCCTCGCCGCCCGGCCCGAAGAGCCCCCCGCGCTGATCCCGCGCCGTCTTTGACGAAGGAGGTGGTTGGCCGAGCACCTTGACACGGCCAACCAGTGCCGCACAGGCTTGGCGCGATGACTGACTTGCGCACGCTCTATCCGCCCATCGAACCTTATGCCACCGGCACGCTTGCCGTGGGCGATGGCCATGTGATCGCCTATGAACGCTGCGGCACGCCCGGCGGCATTCCGGCGGTCTTTCTCCATGGCGGGCCGGGCGGCGGCATTTCGCCGCGCCATCGCCAGATGTTCGATCCCGCCCGCTACGACGTGCTGCTGTTCGACCAGCGCGGCTGCGGCAAGTCGACGCCCTATGCCGGGCTGGAAGCCAATACGACATGGCACCTGGTCGCCGACATGGAAGCCTTGCGCGAAATGGCCGGGTTCGAGCGCTGGCTGGTCTGTGGCGGCTCGTGGGGATCGACCCTCGCGCTCGCCTATGCCCAGAGCCACCCGGAACGGGTGCGCGCGATGGTCCTGCGCGGCATTTTCACCGCCACGCGCGCCGAAGTGGACTGGTATTACCAGCACGGCGCCAGCGAGGTCTTCCCCGATTACTGGGAGGATTTCATCGCCCCGATCCCGCCTGAAGAACGCGGCGACTTGCGCGGCGCCTATCGCCGCCGCCTGACCGGCGAGGACGAAGCCGAGCGCCTGACCGCCGCCCAGGCCTGGTCCCTGTGGGAGGGGCGCACGTCCAACCTGCTGCCCCAGCCGCTCGACAAAACCGGCTTTGCCGATGCCCATTTCGCGCTCGCCTTCGCGCGGATCGAGAACCACTTCTTCACCCACGATTCCTGGCTGGAGCCCGACCAGTTGCTGCGCAACTGCGACCGGATCGCCGCCATTCCGGGCACGATCGTTCAGGGGCGCTACGACATGGTCTGCCCGGCCCGCACCGCCTTTGCCCTTGCCAAGGCCTGGCCGCGCGCCGATTTCCGCCTGATCCCCGATGCCGGGCATTCCTGGCTCGAACCGGGCACGCTCGACGCGCTGGTCCGCGCGCTCGATGGCCATGCTGCTTGCGGAGACCTGTCATGATCGTGACCCTGAGCGATGCCGAAATCGGCGAGGCCCTCGCCACCCTGCCCGAATGGACCCACGATCTGGAGCGCCGCGCGCTGCACCGGCGCGTGGCCCTGGCCGATTTTCCCGCCGCCATGGCCTTCATGATGCGCGTGGCCTTTGCCGCGCAGGCCATGAACCATCACCCGGAATGGACCAATGTCTACAACCGGATCGACATCTGGCTGACCACGCACGACGCCGGGGGAATCACCGCCTACGACGTGTCGCTCGCGCAAAGAATAGACGGCCTGCTGGCCTGATCCCGCCCCGATCCCGACCTTGACGCCAGACAGTTCCTTGCGCGAAATTCCTCCGGAATTGACATTCCTTTACACACGCTTTCCCACGCGATGTGCCATGGCTCGGCCCGGTTCAACGCGTGGGTTTTGGCCTTTGTTCACCAAGTCCGGTTCGTCTGCGAGTGTATCTGTCTGGCAATTGCCCGAAAGGGAATCTTGCGGACAGAAGACGCGGCGGGTCAATCTGGGCTGGATACTGGCCTGCAACAGCGGGCTTTGGGGCACGATGGTCGGTTTCGCCATCGGCCTGAACTGGCTGATCACCCGCAGTTGAGCGGGCGAACGGAATTGGGCGCGCCGGGCCAGAGGGTTCGCGCCGCATGACGAGACAAGCATCCGTGGGTCCAGGCGCTTTAACCCCGCGCCCGGACTGGCGAACCGGCAGGGCTCCATCCACGTCTTCCTGACGGGATCGCCGCACCGGATGCTGGACATGCCAGAGCATCGGCGGCCTTTCCGCGCGGCGCTCTGGCATTTCCTTTTTGGGCCATTTCCTTTTTGAGCCAGTACCTTTCAGGGCAAGATCATCAGCGGAAAGCCAGCAGCGGCAGGCTCAATTCAAAGGCCGTGCCCTGTCCGGGGGTGCTACGGCAGGCAATCGTGCCATGGTGGCGCACCATGACCGTGTGAACGAAGCTCAGGCCCAGCCCCGCCCCGCCCGTCTTGGGCCCCAGCCCGACCGGGCCACGATGGAACCGCTCGAACATCCGCGCGCGCAAGTCCTCGTCCATGCCCACGCCCTCGTCCGCGATGATCACCCGGCCCCAGATGCTGCCATCGACATGGGTGTCGCGCGTGAGCGTGCAGGTGATCGTGGTGTTTTCCGGACTGTACTTGATCGCATTGCCGATCACATTGGCCAGCGCGCGGGTAAGCAGCGACCGCTCGCCCAGCACCACCATCGGCTCATCCCCCGCCATATCTCCGGCGGTGACGATCTGGATCGCCTTGGCGCGCGATTGCGGCCAGAGGTCGTCGATGGCATCGATCAGCATGTCCGGCAGGCCGATCTCCTCCAGCCGGTAGTCGAGGTTTTCGGCACGGGCGAGCTGGACGAAGCCATCAGCCAGCCGCAAGGTGCGCTCGGCATAGAGCCGGATCGCCTCGCGTTCGAGCGGATGGATATGGTCGCTCGCCGCCGTTTCCAGCACCGCCAGGATCGAGGCCTGGGGCGAGCGCATGTCGTGGGTGAGCAATTGCACGACATCGTCACGCTGGCGCTGGACGGCCTTGGCCTCGCTGATGTCGACCAGACGGATCACCCAGCCCGCATGCGCGCCCTCTGCCGATGTCTGCCCGGCCATGCCCAGCAGGAAGAAATGCGCCTGATCGCGCTGGACTTCCAGCGTATGGGGCCCCGGCCCCTCGGGCGGAAACGCAATCGCCTCGCCACTGCCGCTGCGCCGGAAACAGGACAGCAGCGCCTGCACATCGGGAAGGGCATCAACGGGCAGCATCGGCCCGGTATCGAGGTTGATGCCCATGCCCGCAAACAGCCGCTGGGCCGCCGCATTGGCCATGACTATTCCGCCATCGAGCCCGGCCACCAGCGTCGGATCGGGCAACTGGTCGAGC